>JAFYDR010000101.1 GCA_017544725.1 Kiritimatiellia bacterium | reverse complement strand
TGTTGTCGAGCCGGTCATGCGCACGGTCGTGACGACGCGGTAGACCTCTTGGCTGACCGTCTCGTACGTCGTCCTGTTCCAAACAGACCTATTGCCCTTGATCATGCCGATGCGCTCGCCGAACTCGTCGTATGCGTAGTTCACGGGCAGGCTGCCCGTCTTGGTCGCCGTGACGATGCGGGAGGTGGCGCCGTCGTAGAGGTTGGAGGTGACGAGGGCGCCGCCGTTCGCGCCGGGGACGGCGGTGGAGACGAGGCGTCCGAGGAGGTTGTAGGTGGAGACGGAGTTGGTGACGGCGGGGTGGTCGGACGAGGCTGTGACGGCGACCCGCTCGGTTTGGCACCACGGGCGGAACCCGGAGAGGACGCGGCGCGTCGTCCGCCGCTCCGCCATGCGCACGAGGGCGCACAGGAAGAGCAGTCCGAGGATGACAACCGTCCAGACTATACCGACCGTGCCCGGCATGTTTACACCGATCTCCTGTCCTAGCGCAAGATGAACACCATCCCGCTCTCCGTCAGCCTGACCGCCAGGCTTTCCTGCGGGCGGTCGATCCCCCTCGCCGTGAACCGCACCGTGTCCCACCCCTTGGAGTAGAGCCGTCCGCGCTCCGCCTCCGGGAGCGAGGCGAGGACGGGCGATTCCCCGTCCAGCAGGGAGAGCGACCGCACCGCCCCCGTGCGCGAGAGGGCAACCGCCAGGCGGAACGCCTTGTCCCCGGCGTCCGCGTCCTCCGCGTACTCCCGCCACTCCGGGGAGGGGAAGCGGACGAACCATCGGCCGCAGTCCCAGCCGATGACCAGCTCCGTCTCGCCAAGGGAGAGCGAGCCGTCCGAGTCAAGGTCAGCCCCGAAGGCGAGCTGCACGTTGTTGGAGGGGGTCGCCGAGAAGGAGAGGGCTACATCGAACCCGGCCGCCTTGTCCGTCCACGCGGCGAGCGGACAGTTGGTGGACACCTCCGTGTCCGCGTACGCGGGCGGCGGCAGCCGCGCGAGACGCACCGTCTCGCACATCCCGAAAGAGGCGGCCAGGCAGACCGCCGACAAAAGCACACGAGTCATCATACATCTCCCTCCCCAACCAACGGACGTTCACGATCCGTCGCGCGCATGAATCCGGCGCAACAAAAAACAAAGGCTCGAACCGTTGAAGATTATACCGAAACGCGGGGCTTGCGGTCAAGGCTTTCGTGCGCTTCAGGATAAGACAGGGCGCATCTGCGTATTTCATCGTCGTCTTTTGAAAATGAAAACAACAACTTCGCGTAGCGAAGTTATAGACAAGTGCGCACATCCCACTTTTCAGCTGGCGGCTTTGCCGCCTCAGCACTTAAAGTGAAATTGTTTCTCCTTGACCGCCTGCTCCCAAAGGGAGTATACTGGTTTCTTCAATTTAGTTGAGGGTTCTATCATGGATGCAGTAAAAAGTGATGTGGTACAGCAGCAGGCGCAGAATTTCTTCACGAAAGGCGTGACCGCGTTTCAGCGGCACAATTGGGATATTGCGGTCGATCTTCTTACGCAGTGCGTGAAACTGGTGCCCGGTTTCTCCAAGGCGCGGAAGGTTTTGCGCGACGCTCAGATCGCCCGTTTCCGTTCGGAGCGGAAGGGGAGTTTTGCGATGCAGGTTTTGGATTTCAAATGCAAGATGTTGCGTGTGAAGATCCAGGGATTCCTCAAGGCCGGTAAGAAAGAAACCGCCCTCTTCGAGTGCGAGAAGTTGATGGCGATGAATCCGTTGCTTGCGGACAACGTGCATCTGGCGATCGAATGCGCGGAAGCGTGCGAGATGCCGGACGCGGCGTTGTTCACCGTGGAGGCCGCGTATGAGAACAATCCGAACGACATGGATATGCTTTTGCGTGTGGCGGATTACTACATGCAGGTCGGCGAGTACACCAAGGCCCGTGATGCCTATGTGAAACTGAACGCCAGCCGCCCGATGGATCAGGACATCCTGAAGAAGTTGAAGGATGCCGAGGCGCGCAGCACTATGAAGGACGGCGGCTGGGAAGAGGCGGCAGGAAAGAAGGGCGGTTTCCGCGAGTTGATTCGCGATAAGGAAAAGGCTGCGATGTTGGACGCGAAGAACAAGCAGGTGGCAGCGGGTGAAGACGCCGAAGCGTTGATCGCGGAGGCAAAGGAGAAGGTGGAGAAAGAACCGGGCAACCTGAACCTCTATCGTGCGTTGGCTCGTATCTACTCGCAGAACAAGCGGTATGCGGAGGCGATTGAGACGTTGGAGGCAGCCCGCAAGGTCAACCCCACCGATCCGGAGCTGGATCGCAACCTGACCGCGACGAAGATCAATTTCTTCAACCAGGAGATCGAGAAGTTGCAGGCGGCGGGCGACGAAAACGCCGTTGTGGAAAAGATGCAGGAGCGCGACCAGTTTATCTTCGACGATTTGCTGGACCGTGTGCAGCGTTATCCCAACGACCTGCGGCTTCACTTCGAGCTGGGACAGCAGTACTACAAGTACGAGTACTACGACGATGCGATTTCCCAGTTCCAGATTTCGCAGCGTAGTCCGAAGGATCGTTTGGATTCCCTGTACTACATCGGCATGTGTTTCGCCAAGAAGGGACAACCGGACATGGCTGTCATGCAGCTGGAAACGGCCTACGACTCCATCGATATCATGAACGACCTGAAGAAGCAGATTTGCTACGAACTGGGCGATCTCGCGGAACAGGCGGGCGACCTCACGAAAGCGGCGAACTACTACAAGGAGGTGTACGTCGCGGATATCGGATTCGAGGATATCCAGAATCGGTATATGCGCGTGTACCAGCTCGTGAAGGGGCAGCAGCAGGGATAACATGAAACCGATCGGATGCGGTGGCAGCGAGTGGATTTACGGGCGACGCCCGGTGATGGAGGTTCTGCGTGCGGAACGCCGTCAGGTGTACGAGGCGGTGCTTCCTCCGTCCTCTGCCCACGCCTCTGACGATCTCGATGAGATTCGCGCCCTGCTTCGGGAGCGGCGTGTCATCTGCAAGACGATGGAACGGAACCAGATGGACCGCTTGTGTCACGGTGGCAACCACCAGTCTGTCGCGTTGCGCACAGACCCGTATCCGTATGTCACGCTGGAAGACGCGCTGGCGCGTGGCGGTGAGGTCAAGAATCCGATTTACCTGCTGCTGGATCATTTGGAGGATCCGCAGAATGTCGGCTCTCTGTTGCGAACTGCGGATGCCGCTGGCGTGACCGCCGTGATTCTGCCAGGCGATCGCTCTTCGGGCGTTACGCCTGCCGCCGTCCGCGCTTCTGCGGGGGCTTCCGAACATCTGTGCGTGGCGCGTGTCGTCAATATCACGCGCGCCATGCAACTCCTCAAAGAAAACGGTGTCTGGTTGACGGGACTCGACATGGAGGGCCCGAAATCCCAGCCCTATTCGCAAATCGATTTCAAGGGACCTGTCGGACTCGTCATCGGTGCAGAGGGGAACGGGCTTTCCCGACTCGTGCGTGACTCCTGTGACTTTATTGCGACGCTTCCGATGAACGGAGCAGTCGCTTCGTTGAACGCCGCCATCGCCGGTGCCATCACCCTATACGAAATCCTCCGCCAGCGAGGCTGATGCGCACGGTGGGCGCCGTGCGCGGTTGGGGAGGTGGGTGGTTGGGTAGTTAGGTGGTTGGGTTGTTCGGTGGTTAGGTGGTTCGGGGGGCGGTAGTGGGTGCGACGACGCGCACCCGGGCAGAACCCTTGTGCCACATAACGCTGAGAGAAGGGGAGGTGTTGGGTGTTGATGGTTTGTTGCGTGGGGGTGCGTTGTCACCCCCATTCGTGTCTGTAGGCGGAAAGAGCCAGGGCGCATCTGCGTAATTCACCCATCCGTACGCACGAGAGGATTTTGGAAACAACCAGAACAACTTGAAGACAACATTTGAAAGAGGTGCGCGGACCAACCGGTCCGCGCATCGTCTCTCCTTCGCCTGTAACTTGCCGCTATGGAGAGGTGCCGTGTGTTACGCGGGCGAGTTAGCCCGCGCTCTAAAGACAAGTTGTTTCTTTAAGTTGTTTCTGTTGTTTTCATTTTCAAAAGATGACGGTGAAATACGCAGATGCGCCCAAAGAGCTATTCTCCCTGAAAATCTGCTAGGAAGGGAGCGGGAAATTTGTTATATTGACAGCATGAAAACAACAGTTATATCAGTTTTAGGAACCCAGAAAGACGCGCATGGCGGGGCTGGACCACAGAGATGGGATACATGGCGTCCGACAATCGGACTCGTTCAGCAGGAGAATCTTCCGATCGACGAGTTGCATCTGATTTTTAACGAGGCTTTCATGAGCCTTGCAGAGCGTATCCGTGCGGACATCAAACTGGTATCGCCCAAGACAACGGTTATCTTTGACATTATCGAGTTGGTGAACCCGTGGGATTTCGAGGAGGTGTTCGAGAAGTTTTACGACTACATTCAGTCGCGTTGCTTTCATGACGACAAACGCCAGTACTACATCCACATGTCCACCGGTTCGCATGTCGAGCAGATCTGTCTCTTCCTGCTTGCGGAGTCCCATTGCATTCGGGCGAAGCTGGTGCAGACAACCCCGAAGGAGGGGCATGTCCGTCACTCAAACGACCCGAAGGGGATCTGCACCATCATCGACCTCGATCTTTCCCGCTATGACAAGCTTGCCAAGCGGTTCGAGCGCGATCGCCAGAACGACCTCTCGTTCCTCAAGCAGGGTATCGAGACGCGCAACGCGGCATTCAACAAACTGATCGAGACCATTGAACGTGTGGCGGTTCGTTCCTCTGATCCGATTCTGCTGACGGGACCGACGGGTGCGGGAAAGAGCCAGCTTGCGAAGCAGATCTATCTGCTCAAAAAGCAGAACCGCAAGGTGACGGGAAACTTCGTTGCCGTCAACTGTGCCACACTAGGTGGTGACTTGGCGAAGTCCGCGCTCTTCGGTCACAAGAAGGGTTCCTTCTCCGGAGCCGGTACGGATCATGACGGTTTCCTCAAGGAGGCGGACAGCGGCATCATCTTCTTGGATGAAATCGGAGAGTTGCCGATGGAGGCGCAGACAATGCTCCTCAAGGCAATCGAAGAGAAGACGTTCCGTCCACTCGGTTCTGCGAAGGACGAACACAGCGACTTCCAGTTGATCTGCGGTACGAACCGCGATTTGGCGGAGGATGTGGAGTCGGGCAAATTCCGTCGCGACCTGCTCTCGCGTATCAACCTGTGGAGTTTCCGTCTGCCCGGTCTTGCGGACCGGCGCGAGGATATTGAACCGAATCTGGACTACGAGCTGCAGCGGTATTGGCAGCGAACCAGGAAGAACGTCTCGTTCAACCGGGAGGCTCGTGCACGATTCCTCGCATTTGCGCGCGATCCCACGAACAACTGGGAGGGGAATTTCCGCGACCTCAACGCGATGGTTGTGCGAATGGCCACGCTTTCCGAAGGCGGTCGTATTACCGCGTCACTGGTCGATGAGGAGATCGAACGTTCGCGGAACGATCCCTCGCGTTCCCGTGGAGCCTTGAGCGCCTCCGACTTGGAGCCGCTTCTCGGTGCGGGTTACGAAACGCGCTTTGACGCCTTCGATCTGGCGCAGCTCGCCTATGTCATCTCGGTTTGCCGCGAGTCAACCTCGATGTCGGAAGCCGCGAAGAAACTCTTCGCCGTTTCCCGAAAGGCGAAGAAGTCCGTCAACGATTCAGACCGTCTCTCCAAATACTTGGCAAAGTTCGGCTTGAAATTCAAGCAGCTGTAGGCGGCTTTGCCGCCAGCTGAGAAGCGGGAAGCTGAGAGGCTGAGAAGCGGGGCGCTTTGCGCCAGTGACGAAACAGCTAACGCCGCCAGCTGGGTAAGCGTGTCCCGGTTGTCCCATGAACCTAAAAGCTAACAGCTAGAAGCTAGCAGCTAAAACCTACGAATTAGAAATTCCCGTTGACGAGCGGTAGGAAGGGAACCACTTCATTGTTCGCGATGAAATTGAGGAGTCCGATTTGAAGACCGCCGTTCATCATTCGCGAGTAATTGATTACGCCGAATTGTAGGCCGCTCGTTTTTCCATCGTACACCACATTCACGCCACCCAACTGCAATCCGCTCAGGTTCTTGGCGCAGTTGATACTGCCGATCTGGATCCCGCCGTCCATCGAACGCGCGTAGTTGATGGCGCCGAGTTGCACACCGTGTGCCTTTCCGTCATCCACCACCAAGTTGATGGCGCCGAGTTCGAAGCCGACCATGTCTTTCGCCCAGTTGATGGCACCGAGCTGCATTCCGCCTTCTAGCGTTCCCGCGTAGTTGATCGCACTCCACTGAAACCCGCTCGCCTTTCCGTCATCCGCCACGCTGATCGCGCCAAGCTGGATACCCGCCGCATTTTTCGAACAGTTGATGGCACCCAACTGAACACCTTCGAACTCTTCATTCACGAGGTTGATGGCGGAAAGCTGGAGACCGTAGAAGGACTGCGCATAGTTGACGGCGCCAAGCTGCACGCCGTAGAGCTTGTTGTCCGCGATGTTTCCGGCACCGATCGAAACGCCCGCAAAATCACCCAGCGTGTAGTTTATGAGACCGAGGTCCAGCCCTGCGAAATCATTGCACTCACCGTAAATGATCGAGAGACGCAATCCTGCGACATCATAGTCGGGAATCGGCTCTTGAAAAGGTGTGATGAGCGAAACCATCAACGGTGTCGTTTCCGCAAAACAATAACCTGTAACGCCCAGAAGCAGGGCTGCAAGCAACTTTTTCATGGCAAAACCTTATTCTTGATTTGTATCGACCGATTCCACATGAGCCATGCGGAACACCCACAGTCGGTATCACGGCGAACATTGTAGCAGATGCAAGGCGAAGAGACAATGGAAAAGTGGCGGCGCAGCGATGGCTGCGCTGCCACGAACGACGAGTGACGAATGACGAATGAAGGGCGGCGATACCGCCAGCTGAGAAGCGGGGACGGCGGACGGCAGAGTTGCCGCCGCCGCCAGTGACGAATGAAGGGCGGCTGATGCCAGCGTGCTAAGCATGTCCCGTTCGTCCCAGTTGTCCCGGTTGTCCCATGCGGCGGAGCCGCCCAGCTAGAAGCTAGCAGCTAAAAGCTAACAGCTACTAGCTCCTTAGCCGTGGATCGGCACTTGTCATTACACGAAGGGTTCAAAGTCTTTGCGCTTGGAGCCTCTCAGCATCACGGTCGCTTCCGGCTTGTTGAACTCTTGCTTCGCATTGTCCCAGTAGAGCGTCTCGTTCGGGAAGTGCTGCGCGATGCAGCCGAAGAGCAGGGCTTCGGTCAACTTCGCGGCGTACTCGAAACGGCTGCCGCACTTCTTTGTGTCACCGGCCTTGCAGGCGTCAACCCATTCCCTGTAGTGGTTGTATTGCCACTTGCCGGGATCCTTGAGCAGGTCGTTCCCGAATTTCTCCATCTCCTTGGTTTCGGGTCCGAACTGCTTGCCGGGCAGGGCGATGCAACGGGGCTTGGAGGCGTGCGAACCGCCAAGCGTCGTGGCCTTGGAGCCTTCAATGATCAGACCGTTTCCGCCGACGTCAAGTTTCTGGTGCGCACCGGCGGGCGGTTTCGGCAGGAGTTTGCTCTCGTACCAATAGACGTTCACGCCATTCTTGCAGACCGGGGTCGGACCGAAGTTGAAGTCGATCGTGGAGATCAGCGGGAATCCGAATTTGGCGGGGGAGTCCACCCAAGCCCTGACAGAGAGAGGCAGATCGAGCTGGAGCACCCAGAACGCGGGATCAAAGTTATGCACCGCCATGTCGCCGATGGCACCGCATCCGAAGTCGCACCAGCCGCGCCACTTGAACGGCGTGTAGGCGGAAGAGTAGGGGCGCATCTTGGCGGGTCCGAGCCACGCATCCCAGTTGTAGCCGTTAGGCATCTTCTCTTCCTTCGCGGGACCGGTCATGCCCTGCGGCCACCAACCCTTCGCGCGGTCCGTCCAGGAGTGGACTGCGAGAATGTCGCCCCAGAAATTCTTTTCCAGCAGACGCTCGTAACGATAGACGCCCGGATGCCCCTGGTTGCCCATCTGCGTTACGACGCCGTACTTCTTGGCGGCGGCGATCAGCATTTCGCATTCCTCGTAGGAGTGCGCCAGCGGCTTCTGGACATAGACGTGCTTCTTCAAGCGCATCGCGGCGAGGGCAATCGTCGCGTGGGTATGGTCGGCGGTAGAGACGCAGACCGCGTCATACGTCGAAGGGTTGATCTTGTCGAGCATCTTGCGGTAATCCGAGAAGGTCGGGATGCCGAATTTTTTCGCCTTGCCTTCCAGTTCGTGGGGGTTGACATCGCAGACAGCCGTGATGATACCGCCGTTGCCCATCAGGGAATTGAAGTCGGCATTACCCATGCCGCCCGAACCAACCTTCAGGATGCGGAGCTTGTCGTCGCCGGCCTTGACCGCCTGCCCGTAAATCGAGCTGGCGCTGATAAAGAAACCCGCCATCGCACTGGAGGTCAGAAACGAGCGGCGTGTGGTACCCTGGTTTTTCATGGAATTCTCCTTGTTTTGTATGAATGAAATCGGTTAGGCAGGATAGTCCTCTTCACCCGGTTGCGGGATTTCCTTGACCAGGCGGTTGACCAGGTCAATGGTGGAGATCCCTTCGGAATCGGCGGCGAAGTTGGACTGGATGCGGTGACGAAGAACCGGAATCGCGGCCTTGATCACGTCGTTGCACGAGACATGGATGCGCCCTTCCAGCACGGCGCGGGCTTTCGCTGCCAGGATGAGGTACTGTCCGGCACGGGGACCCGCTCCGTTCTGCACGTACTTCTTGATGAAGTCCGGGCTCTTCTCGTCCTGCGGACGGGTGGCGCGCACCAGACGGACAGCGTACTTGATCACGTGGTCGGAGACCGGGATCTTGCGTACGACCGACTGCAACTGCAGCAGCTGTTCCTGCGAAAGCACCTTTTCCGGCGTGCTGTGTTTGCCCGAGGTCGTCGATTTGATAACGGTGACCTCTTCGTCTTCCAGCGGGTAATCGACCCAGAGGTTGAACATGAAACGGTCCTGTTGCGCTTCGGGCAGGGGATAGGTACCTTCCTGCTCAACCGGGTTTTGTGTGGCGAGTACGAAGAACGGCGGCTCCAGTTTGTAGGTCTGGTTGCCGACAGTCACGCACTTTTCCTGCATCGCCTCGAGCAGGGATGCCTGCGTCTTTGGCGGCGTACGGTTGATTTCGTCGGCGAGCAACATGTTCGTGAAGATCGGTCCCTTGATGAAGCGGACGCTCTTCTTGTCGGTCACGGGATCATGCTCGAGAATTTCCGAACCGGTGATGTCGGTCGGCATCAAGTCCGGCGTGAACTGCACGCGCTTGAACTCCATGTCCAGCACCTTCGCGATGGTCGAGCAGAGGGTTGTCTTCGCCATGCCGGGCATGCCGACGAGCAGACCGTGGCCGCCGGCGATGATGACCATCATCACCTGGTTGATGATCTCCACCTGCCCCACGATGACCTTCGCGATTTCCGCACGGATCTTGTCTGACAGCTTGGCCATTGACTGCACGAGCGCAAGGTCTTCTGCCGAAGCACCGGCGACAGCAGACGACCGTTTGTTCTTCTTTCCCGTTTCCGGCGCCGGTTGTTCGGCGGCAGGTTCGGCATCGGGCGCGGGTTCAGCCTCCGCTTCAACTTCCTGCGGTTGTTCCGCCGCATCATCCTGGAAGATGAGGCCGACCTGTTCGCCAAGTATGATTTGAAGTCCGTCAGCGAGCAATACGGGCTGGTTCGCTTCTAGTGCCTGACCGTTGATCGTGCTGCCGTTCGAGCTGCCCAGATCCTGCGCCGCCCACCCTTGCTCGGTGTAGAGCAGTTCCAGATGGTGCCCGGAGATTGCGTCGGCCTGAATCGGGATGATGCAGTCTTCGGCACGTCCGATCACATACGATTGCGCAGGGTCAAGCTCTGCCAAGAGTTGTGCGCCTTCGGGTTGCTGGAGAAACAGTTTCGCCATAGTTACTTTCCTTCTTCTTCTTTTTTCAACGAGATGGTTCCGAGATCCTTGATCTTGCCGGTAATGCGGATGCCCTGCAGGTCGGGACGGAAGAATCCGGGGATGAGTCCCTTGGTTTCCGGCGGTCCCAATTCCTGCCGGGTGATCTCACGCGTTTTGCGGATGTCCCAATGTGTGCCGAGCGAACCGCCGCCGACACTGTCCACCAGGCAAAGCTTGATGCTGCGGATTTGAACGTTCTTGTGAACGTTGGCGCCTTGATCCGTGACGGGGCGTGTGCGCACCCCTTGCTCCAATACTCGCGCCCGTCCAAACCGTCCGGTCTGTCCCTCGATGCGGTGCTGATGCTTCAGATCGAAGAAGGGATTGGACTCGACCAACTTCGCCTTGATGGACTGGCGGTCGGAATCGGTCAGGCTCTCCTGTTCGCGGTTGAGCTTCAGCCCTTCGTAGAAGCAGTTCTCGCACATGATGAAGAGGTCGTACTTCCCGGCTGGCAATCCGTAAAACTCGAAACGGTTGTCATCGGAGAGTTGCGCCAGATAACACTGGTTCGTCATGTCGGTATTAACGTTGCCCGCGTTTTTCGCTGAGGTGCCGCCTTCGACCAGCTGGAGGGAACGGATGTTCGGGAACTTCTGCGGCATGCAGATGACGCCGAGCACCTTGGACGGCGCATCCGTCAACGCGCCCTTGATGCCGCCGGATTCATCGTAGCTAGGCTTGGTGTAGAGGTTGATGCCCACGTGCGTTTTCGTGTAGGGAGACATGTTGCCCGGTACGATTTTGATTCCGGGATCGGCAATCCCGGAGAACGCGGCGAACAGGCACAGGACAGAGAGCGTTTGCTTCATTGCGCGATTCCTTTCATCTCTTCCTCAAACGGATGCCCCGGAAAACGCTTGAGGAAATCTTTCGCCAGTTTCCGTTGCCGTTCGGTGTCGTTCAATTCACCGAGGCATTCGATCTCCAACTTGATGGCGTCCGGCAACTGCGCGGACATTCCCGTGTTGCGCGTGTAGAGGTCGAGAATATTCGCCGCCCTTCGGAAATCCTTCGCCTTCTGATAGACGCGCGCAGCCGCAATCGGGTATTCGCCCTCCAGCTTGGAGGTGGGCGATTCGCTTTCCCAGTTCGCCATCTCCTGCAACGCTTCAGGCAACGCATTCTGCTCCAGCAACGAGGAGATGGTCGCGTAACGGGAGGAGTTGCGGACGGTGTAGATCTTCCACTCTTCACCCTTCGGTGCGGTCGGTAGCTTGAACTTGGCGGACGCCGTGTTCTTCTCCGCCTGAGGATAACGGCTTTCTTTCGAACTCGCCTTCTTCGGTACATCGTTGGTGGAGGCGCGCGCCTTGCGTCCTCCGACGTACGAGAGACGTCCTCCCGCCATGCCAGTCTTGTTGCGAGAACGATAACGGTCTTCCGCATCCTTGTAGTGCTTCAGAGCCGCTTCCAGATCGCCCATCGCATACGCCACGTCACCCGCACGCAGCTCGGCGTACTGCTGTTGGTCAGGAGATGCCGCATTGTCCTTGAGCGAGGAGATTTCGCGCTTCGCAGGTTCCGGCGTGTTGAGATCGAACAGATAGGTCGCGATACGTTCCTCTTTCCAGTGGAACTTGCGCGCGTTGTTGTGTTCCGCCTTTTCGAACGTCGCGATCCACTCCAGCAATTCCTTGTCCTTGCGGGCGACACGCAGAAACTCAATGAGACGATCCTGCATCATCCAGCGTTCTTTGTCGGGACGCTTCTGAATGGTGCCGAAGCCACGGGTGAAGAGGTCTGTGAGAATCGTGCCTGATTTGTACGGCTCCAACAGTTCGCAGAAGAGTCCCCAGAAATCATTCGACCAGTCCGCACACGGATCGTTCGGGGCTGGTACAGCACGCACCAGATCGTAAAACGCCTTGCGGTACTCCAGCCTGTCGTCGGGGTTGTCGATGGAGGCGGCATTCGGCGTCCAGGGCGATTGGAGAAGGCGCGTGGTTTTCGCGGTTCCCTTTGCATTTTCCAACGCCAGCGTAATCGGGTACGCCATCGGGTCGTGCTGTCCGGGAACCAGACAGGCGAACTCGTGTCCTTGCAGTCGCTTTCCTTTGCCGAACTCCCAGAAGATTTTTTCGTCGCGCTGGAACGGTCCCGCCGTCAGCTTGAAAAGGGTGATTGGTTGATCGCCGAACCAGAAGTAGCTTGCGGCTTGCGGAACGGAGGCGAAGCCCGATTTGCCGAGTCCCGCGATGTTGATCGTGGTGCATGCCCTGCCGTCCTTCATCTCGATACGCTCGATGTCGCCCACGCCCGATTTCGCGATTGAATCCACCAGTTCAGGGAGTCCGCTCTTCGTCTCGACGCCGGGACGTTTCCAAACCAACTGCGCCTCTTGTTTGCCGGTCAGTTCAAACTGGTAATAGTCGATACGGTGCAGCCCTTTGCTCAGCTGCACATGGTCGCCATGCTGTCCCTTGGCACCGCCATCGCGCGTATGCTTGCCGGGCCACGCGGCAACCTTTTTCCCGTCGATGGCAAACTCCGACCCTTCATCGGAAACGGTAGCGAAATAAATCTTCTCCGGCTTCTCCAACAGGATCGCGCCGACGAACCAGAGGTTGTAGTTGTCATCCGGACCGAAGGGGTTGACCATGCTACCCGCCCAATCCCAGCTGGCGAAGAACGCACCTTGCGCGGGTGGGTATTGCGTGGACATCGCTTTCGCGTTGTCGAGTCCCGGACGACCGTTCTTCGTGTAGAGGATGAGGCTCGGGAAAATTTTTGCGTTGGCAGGTTTCGCCGGTGTCCGTTGCGACGGCGTGAAGTAGAGAAACGCGCGATCGTTCTTCGGCGGTTCGAAAAGAACGCCGACGCCATCCTTCTGGTTGTAGCCGACGAGAATCGTCTCCAGCGACTTGCCCTCGTCATCGACCGCTTGCGGAACTGCCCACGGCGCGGGAAGAAGTCCGCCGTCCGGAACTTTTACGAAGACGCCAAGTTGAGGATCGTCCGGGGAATGGGCGACACTCACGGTCACGCGCACCGTCGCATTCGGCACATGCCAGTCAGCGGCGGACGCGGCGAAACAAAGTCCGCAGACCGCTAGGGATAAAGCAACTAACTCTCTCATTTTCATTCCAGCCATTTTACAGTAATTTTCCCCTGTTGTCGAGTGCGGTTTTTGGGAGCTTTTAGCTGTGGGCGCATCTGCGTATTTCACCATCGTCTTTTGAAAATGAAAACAACAGAAACAACTTAAAAAACAACTTGTCTTTAGAGCGCGGGCTAACTCGCCCGCGTAGCACACGGCGGCTCTCCATAGCGGCAAGTTACAGGCAAAGGAGAGATGATGCGCGGACCGGTTGTTCCGCACACCTCTTCCAGTTGTTGTATTCAAGTTGTTCATGTTGTTTCCCCAATCCTCTCGTGCGCATGAGATAGAGGGGGATTACGCAGATGCGCCCGAAGCAGGCGGCTTTGCCGCCAGCTGAGAAGCGGGGTCTCCGTGCTTTCATAGCGGTGCGACGGGACTGGTGCCGTACCTTGTCGGAGATGGCGGCGGAATCGGGAGGTCCGCAATTCATTGCGCCCGTACTTTCGGTCGCAGGAAACCGAGACCATTGACCTATACACACGCGTGATTTATGTCAGAACACTAACATGGTTTCCATACGAGAAGATCTTAGAGGACTTTGAAGACCAACATGTCATCTCCGTAGGCATCTTTGATTGGGCAGATTTCACCTCCTACAGATGTCTGCAAATGGTAAAACCAAACACAATCTTCGATGAATTTCTCTAACCATCGAGACATCATTTCATATCCGAGTTTCCTGAGCAGGGTACCTCTTTGCATTCGAATAGAATTTTTTCCTTCGTTTAAGAAAAGAAGTTGTAAGCGGATTTTCTTAAACAGAAAGAATTCGTCTTCTTCATAATGCTTTAGTTTTTCCGGCGACGGCAGAGAAAGTGTACGGGACTTTTCCTTAATGCTTTGACGGATGAATTCATATTCTTTCTTGTAGTCGTCTGGTGAGTCTAAGAAACGTAGACATAGTTTTGTGTCGGATATCAGCTGATCTTTATTGTAACGGTAGGATTTAGGAAGAAAAGATGCTTCAAGATCCCAAACGTTTTCAAGAAAACCGAGCTGTTCCTGATTTCTCAAGGAAAGCTCCATAATCATACGCGCCAGATCTACTGGCGAATACAACATATCGTTCATTCGTTCCAGATTATCCATTAGTTGTCTCCTTTCTTCCCATTGCAACGATGGCAAAGGATTTGAAGATTTCCAGCTATACTTTTCCCACCCTTACTGAGAGGACGGATGTGGTCAACATGGAATTGTGCTCTGGAACGACTGGTCATGCCACAAAGCGCACATCGGTATTCACCTTTCCGGTTTTTGGATTTTTCAAATGCTTCGTCCCGTAACTTTTTCTCCAATTCAGGATTATGTTTTCCTATATCATAGAGTGTCATGTCTTCCAGTGATCGTGTGCCATATTCAACATTTTGCTCTTCATCGAATAGATGCGGGTTAGTGAGTTTCCGCTTCTCGTTTTCAACATTGTCCAGAAAATAAATTTTACTGAGTCCAAAAAATAATCGCAACATGTCAGACTCCTCACTTTCCCAGAGGCTGTTCAAATAATCCGTTTCTTTACGTGGCCCCATATCTTCATCATAGATATGTTTTGCGATAGCTGCCACATCTAGTTTGCTGCGATCGATTTCATCAAATGTCCGAAAACGTGGAGCCTCTCCCTGCTGGGCGTAATATTTCAAGATTCGCTTGATATCTTCTGGTTCGTACGGCGGAACCATCTCCTCTTTGAAGAACCTGTCGCGGCATTGCGTTTGCATTTTCTCCAACATTTCATTGGATAGGTACTCATCCTCTGTTACTTTGAAATCACGGAAAATCCTCGGCAAGTTTTTCATCAGGTTTTCGTATGCTTGTTTCGTGCTGTTATAGACAATGACCTGGTAACTCGTGTCGGCTCCGCCTTCCTCTTCATACGAGAAGGCGTACATGCCGATCGGGATGCGCTGTTGGAAAGGAGTCTGAATGATGGCTTTCATTCCCGCTTCCCGGCTTAGAATACGCGCGAACTCCTCAATCTTAGCGATCGAAATCATTCGTAGTGTACGTTTCGTGCGTTCTTTCGGATCATCAGTGAAATCATTGTTTCCTATGAAGAGAGTCTCTGGATTCACCCATGAAATGTGTTCGTTCCAATTATCCACGAAAGAGACGATATAAGCGGAATCCGTTCCGCCGGCAACAGTGCCGCGTAACGCGCGCCCAACCATTTGGGTCATCAGGATTGTCGATACGGTGGGACGTGCCAAGAATACCGTCTTTGTTTTGGGAAGATCGACACCCTCTGTCAGAATGTTGACATTGATTAACACATCGAGTTTTCCGTCCCGGTAATCTTGCAGTTTCCGTTCGTTTCTCGCTCTGTCGATGCTGGCTCCAGTGAATGCGTTACGAATGCTAGAAATGATATAATCCGCATTGATATGCGACTCCTTGAACTGTTTCGTGAGCTGGATTGCATGAGTTTGGTCAATGGCGAATACGATTGTTTGTCCGTATTCCTTTCTTCTCTTCAGGTAAGTCTGAACGATAACCTCGTTTCGTCTTACATTTTTAGCCATCTTTTCGGCGATGTCGTGCGGAATAATGTCGAGACGTTGGATGCTTTCCCATGCATCGATTCCCATGGAATCACCGAATGACTCCTCAGTCTGATAACTTTCAAAGATTGGTTTGGAAAGTATCTGTCTGGCGATTAGGTCTTTAAGGCCAATCTGATATGCGATTCCGACTTCTCCATGAACTGCCTTTCCATTTTTTATGCCATCTGGGAATATTTTTGCCAAGAGCCCCTGTTCATCTTCCGCAGTTCGGAATGGGGTGGCGGTGATGCCTATCAGCTTGACATGGTGAACCTTCTTTTTCACATAGTCGATGACCTTACGGTATGTCTTCGCGGGGGCATGGTGAGCTTCATCGATAATCAGAAAGATTTCATTTTCCTTAGCCAACCAACGATCCAGACAGGAGAGATTACGACCGATGCTGTCTTTACTAATAATCAGAAGATTGTCATCTGCATGAATATGGGAAGGTTTGTCATGTTCGCTTGCACCTGAAATGATCCTGTATTTGAACGACGAAGTGTGAGGCAAGTTTTCCGCGTAAGCATATCTGTAAAAGGACTCCGCCGCTTGATCCAAAAGCGTTTGACGGTGCGCAATCCAAAGGATTTTCGTTCCCTTATCGATTGCGTGTCTCAACAACCACACAGAAAGGGTGTAGGTTTTTCCTCCACCAGTAGGAAGAACAACAAGTGTACTGTAGTCCGCATCACGATTCATAATGTCTAGACGTTCAGATGCCTTGATCTGGTGTTCATACGGTTTTCGAGGATTGATTCCCTGTTTGGGGCGAACAACACCGTTCGAGTGAATGATGACTTCTTCTAAGGCCATAGCAATAACCGTTCCCTATCTTTGGAAGAGAGTGCATGGCCATGAAAAATGGCACACCCTCACCCCTGCAATTACTGAAGGCATCGCCAAACGCCCGAACCAAATACAGGTACGAGAATGCGCCACGTGGTATCACGTGACACATTCGCAATCTCCGTCTTGGTTCAAAAATTTGGCGAATTTTCAGTAAACGAAAATCACAATGTTTCATCTTCAAGACAGCCAGACGTTTCTGTCCAACCGCACAGGATCTTTCGCACTCACAAAAGACACGCAAAGTATAAGGATAAATGCGTAGAAAATCAAGTAGGTTTGTTTGATGTAATATCCCACGGGCCGCTTCGTACCAGCATGTTAGGCTGGGCTGCTTTGCCGCCAGCTGAGAAGCGGGGGCACCAGTGATGAGTGACGGATGACGAGTGACGAATGACGAGTGACGAATGAAGGGCACCTCGTACCAGCAGATTAAGTGTGTCCCGTTCGTCCCAGTTGTCTCGGTTGTTCCGTACGACTAAAAGCTAGCAGCTAAAAGCTAACAGCTGAAAGTCACTTAGTCCCTCAGGGACACTTAGCCGCAGAGCGGCACTTAGTTGAGAGCGGTCAGGCCCATTCTGCACAGTCTTCCTCCTCATGCCGATGGCCGGACAATTCTAAACGATGGTTTAGAATTGTCCTTGGCTTGCTTGCATGGGTTTGCTAAAATGTGTGGCATGAAATCAAACGTCAGACTGTATGAAAACATCATCCGTGAACATCTTGGTGCATATCGCCAGATGGTCTTCCTCTCCGGTCCGCGTCAGGTTGGAAAGACGACGCTTGCACGTATATTTGCATCGGATTACCTCAATTGGGAGGAAAAGGAGACGCGAAGGCTAATCCTGAAAGGCGCACGTGCCGTGGGGCGAACGTTGAGTCTGGATGAGGGAGTGCAATCTGGTAAGGTTCTCGCCTTTGACGAGATACACCGTTATTCCAAGTGGAAGACATTCCTAAAGGGGTTCTTCGACATCTATGAACGCAGTGCAAAGATACTTGCCACAGGTTCTGCCAAGATGGATGTGTACAAGCGTGGCGGCGATAGTATGATGGGGCGCTACTTCCCGTATAGGGTACATCCTTTTTCCGTTGCGGAGATCGTGGACTCGTCAATCCCAGACGAGAAAAGCATACTGAGGAAACCGAAGGAGATCAAGAAAGGCGAATGGGAGGCTCTTTGGGAATACGGCGGATTTCCAGAGCCGTTCTCCAATCGGCAAATGCGGTTCCTTCGCAAATGGCGTTCTCTGCGTACGGAACAGTTGCTGACACAGGACATACGAGATTTGACAAAGACCGTTGAATTGGATCAGATAGAGGTTCTGGCATCCATTCTCACCAATCGTTCGGGCGAACAACTGGTGATCGCTTCTCTTGCGAATGAGGTAACGGCAAGCGAGCCGACGGTGAAGAAGTGGATTTCCGTGTTGAAGTCTCTGTATTACGGTTTTACTATCCAGCCGTATTTCAGAAATGTCGAGAAGTCGATTCGCAAGACGCCAAAGTGGTATCTTCGTGATTGGTCAGGATTGGACGATCCAGGAAAAAGGGCAGAGACGTTTGTCGCCTGTCATCTCCTTAAGGCGGTGGAATGTTGGACGGATCTCGGTTTCGGTGATTTCGACCTGTTCTATCTGAGAGACAGAAACAAACGTGAGGTTGATTTTGTCGTCACGAGAGATAAGAAACCGTGGTTTCTTGCTGAAGTGAAGAAAGCGGATGAGCGGTTGTCGGAGAGCTTGTCATACTTCCAAAGGGCGACGGGGGCACCACATGCGTTCCAAATTGTGCTGGAGCGAGAATACGAGGATATTGACAGTTTCCAGTACAAAGAACCGATGGTGGTATCCGCTAAAACCTTCCTGAGTCAACTGGTGTAGTGACTTGCAAGCGGCCGGACAATTCTAAACGATGGTTTAGAATTGTCCGGGGCGGTGGAACCGCTTACTGGGGTGCACGCATCTGCGTAATTCACCATTTCATACGCACGAGAGGATTTTGGAAACAACATAAACAACCTGAATACAATAACTGAAAGAGGTGCGCGGACCAACCGGTCCGCGCATCGCCTTTTCTTTGACTTTACCGCGACAATCATTTGGTATCATTGCCCCGTTGACCTTATGGGATTGCCTAGTGGGGCGCGGGCGAGTTAGCCCGCGCTCTAAAGACAAGTTGTTTTTGTAAGTTGTTTCTGT
>JAFYDR010000006.1 GCA_017544725.1 Kiritimatiellia bacterium | reverse complement strand
GCCGAGCCACGTCTCTTTCTGTCGCCCTTTCAGGGCTAACGGTGCCTTTGCTTGATTTCGGGGGCGGTGCTACACTTGCCCCCGTCTGTGTACCTTCGCCCCTTCGGGGCTATAACTTCGCTTTGCGAAGGAGTGACGAGATGAGGTACTTTTCCAAGTTATTCCCATGAATGTTCCCGTGCGCGGCGCGGGCGAGTTAACCCGCGCTCTAACGATAAGTTGTTTTTGTAAGTTGTTTCTGTTGTTTTCTTTTTCAAGCGATAGCTGAACCTAGCGGCGAAATACGCAGGTGTGCCCGAGATATGTACCATCCCGCTTTCTGGCTTGCCCTGTACGTTGGGAATGGGATACAATGTTTTCGTTCTAACGGCATGGTTCCCCAAAGGTGGACTGGGAGAATCAAACGTTGAAAAATTAGGTGAGGAATTTGGATGGCGGAGTGGAAAAAAGAGAAGATTGCGATCAACGGAAAAATGGAAGATGTGCAGATGCCGGTCATCGTATCCGCCAGTCGATCTACCGATATACCCGCTTTTTATTCGAACTGGTTCATGGAACGTCTTCGCGTTGGTTATGTGAAATGGATCAACCCGTTCAATGGAGTTCCGATCTATGTAGGTTTCCGTAGGATGCGATGCATCGTTTTTTGGTCGAAGAATCCTGCACCGATCCACGAACATCTCGACGAGCTGGATACCATCTGTCCCAACTACTATTTCCAGTTTACCTTGAACGACTACGATGACGAAAAGATCGAGCCAAACGTGCCGCCGCTCGAAGCTCGTATCGAAACTTTCAAGCAGCTCTCCGAACGCATTGGACGTGACCGTGTGATTTGGCGTTTCGATCCTCTGATTCTTTCGGACAGGATGTCTGTAAATGATCTGCTTGAAAAAGTTGAACGGCTTGGTGACAGGATTGCGCCGTACACATCCAGACTGGTGTTCAGTTTTATTGACATCAACGCCTACAGGAAGGTTGGCGGCAACCTCAAAACCGCCGGTATCCATGCCCGCGAATTCATGCCGGAGGAGATGTGTGTCGCTGCGCAAGGAATCGGTACGCTTGCGAAAAACTGGAAGATCGAGGCTGCAACATGCGGCGAGACCGCCGACCTCGACCGATACGGCATCGAACACAACCGATGCGTCGATGACCGATTGTTGGTGAAGTGTTTTTTGCATGATAAAGAGCTGATGGATTTCATTGGGTACGATCCGCAGGGTGAACTGTTCGATAC
The DNA here is from genome assembly GCA_017544725.1 of Kiritimatiellia bacterium. Lineage (GTDB taxonomy): Bacteria > Verrucomicrobiota > Kiritimatiellia > RFP12 > UBA1067 > RGIG8368. The sequence continues at coordinate 8,472 of JAFYDR010000006.1, read as the reverse complement.
ATGTTCGGAGACAGAAAAAGAAACGGCAGAACAAATGCGCCATGCGAAATTGAAGGATCGGGGACAACGCAAGACATGCGGATGTATCCTGTCGAAGGACATCGGCGAATACGATACGTGTCCGCATCTCTGCCACTACTGCTACGCCAACACGAACAATGTAGCGGTGATGGCAAACTGGAATCGGCATTGCGCCTATCCACATGCGGATACGATCACGGGGATTGGAATGGAAATTGACAATCATGCCAATCAAGGAACGAGGTGACAAAGAGTTTCAAACAGTTTTTCGAGGAGTGAGGTATGGCTATCAAAATCTGGATCGGAAGCGAATATGACAACACGCATGAAAACAGGATGGTCGGAGAGGCGATTGCCGAATTGACGAAAGCGTATGCCCCCCTTGACGAGGAATGCCACGTTCTGGTGAACTTTCGTATCCCCGGAGATCCCCCGCGCCGATCAGGTGAACGTCCTTACACTTCGGAGATCGATCTAGCGGTTCTCAAACCCAAGAACCTAATCCTGATTGACTTGAAAAACTACAAGGGGGCGATCGAATACGGGGATGCCTGCGAATGGATTTGCCATACGCCTGACGGGGACATTCCAATTCACGGCGGACGGGAAGGTCGAACACCATATAGACAGTTATGCGATTATCGGCGACAGATGATCGCGCTTCTGACATCCAATTTGTCATTCTACCTGAACCCTAGAAATCATCCACATCCCTTCGATGTCCGACGCTTCGTTTCGGGCATGGTACTCTTCCCCGATTCCGACGGGAACGACGATATTGGTCACTTTGAAACGGAATGCGGTCGTTGGCTGTCGGTAAAGCGGATGGACGGATTCGCGGAAGCGGTTTGCGGACAGTGTGGCGGTCGCGATGCGGAAATGGATGCCTTCGAGATGTCCAAGTTGATCGAGCACGTATTGAAACTTTCTCCCGCGCACATGGTCGGACGCGTCCCGAAAGTCGGTGCCGTACCGCAACCGAAACCCGTGCAGACGAAGGTAAAGATTGTTACGGTGGAACGTCCCGTAGAGGTGCGCGTCGAGGTCCCGAAAATTATTCGCGATGAATACGGTGCCATTCTGATGGTGTATGAAAGCGACGATCCGAACGAGAAGAAGATGGCGGATTTGAGCGATATCTTTCGTCGGCTCGTCACCCGCGAACGGAAACGCAGGTTCAAGGAAACCCAAGTCCGATCTTTGGGAATTGCGGCGGCACTTCTATTGAACGATGATGCCGATTTGACCCGTGACGCCATCCGTCTCTTGCGTTTGAAAGCCGAAGTTTCCAAGGCAGAGAATCTAGTCGTATCCAACGCGGATGTCGATGAAACCTTTAAGACGCTGTGCCGCATTGCAGAAAAATTTTGCGGAGAATCGATGCCTGAAACTTTGCGCAAACGATGCGACACAATCCAGTACCGCGATCAGATTCCGTACAGTCCGTCTGTTCGTAAAGACTTAAAGGTTTTTCTCTGTGTGGTCAACTCCATCGATGCCGAACACGGTGTTTTCAGGGGGATTGGTTACGATGACGAAGTGGGACCAGAATTTGTCATGGAACTTCCCTCCAATCTCGATTTGGAACCAGGAATGGTTGTGCGTGCCATCACACCAACTCGGAACGGGGATGTCTGGAAGGCTTCCGAGATTGTATTGGAACCGGATTACCTTCTCTCCCCGCAGGCTATCGGTAGTGCCTCTGTCTATGGGAACACGGGACTCTACTTTTGGCTGAATGCCATTCGAGACAATCCGGATGACAAGTACAAGAGTCCTGGAGAAGACGGCATCACGATGAACGGTCATATCTTGCTCGGCAATTTTGCGAACGCCTGCCTCGCCGAGCGTTGCGCGGGGGGAGACAGGACAGAGGGCGATCTCGTTACCGATTTCTGTCGTAGAAACGCCTTGGAATTCACCGATGCGGATCCTGCAAGAAAATGGTTTGAGGAATGTACGCAAGAGGAAGAGAACATTTCGCATGTGTTCGACCAAACGCTTCCGAATGAACATGGTATTCGGAATCGCGCTTGGCAGATCGAGGCACCATTGTACTCGCCGCAATACGGACTTTCCGCTCGCGCCGATGCGTTATCGTATGCGCCTGATGGTTCGTCGGCAGATGTCTTCGAATTGAAATCTGGGAAATGGGATTCCTACTGCGGGAACAACCCAAAAATGGAACATATCTGCCAACCATCCTTCTATGCTGACATTCTCAGATTTTCGACTGGGCTTAGGCATGAGTCGATTCACCCATTCCTCTATTATGCGAAGACGATTCCGCCGGATCGTTGTTTCGGTGAGCGGAAAGGTTATCTCTTTTTGCGTCCCAGTATGAGTAATTACACTCCGGGTGGTCTTGTCCGTTATTTTACATCGAAACGAAATGCCATCATGCTGATTGATCGTTTGGCAAGGTCAGGCGGGTTGCGCAGTATGATTGATAGCCTTTCCGTGGAAGACTTCCGAAATGAGAGCTGGGGAGAGATCCTCTGGGGAAAGTATAAACGTCCTGAACTGACGAAACTGCTGAAACCCTTCCAGTCCGCTTCCGATCTCGAAAAACGGTATTTCTACAGGATACTGCAGTTTGTGGCAGAAGAGAGTTTCATTGCGCGACTTGGAGATGCCGATGCAGAAATCGGCAGAGGCGGACTCTCCATGCTTTGGCGTTTACCGGTTAAGAAACGCCAAGAAACAGGTATGCGTCTTTCCGAACTCGTGCGCTTACCACAAGAAAAGGACGAAGATGATTTGCATCGCATTACCAGGCTGACGTTCGATACAACCCGTAATCGTTTTAACTCCGGTTGTTCGATTCGACAGGGCGACAGTGTGGGATTGTATGCCGATGGTCCGGATGCCGATCTCACGAACAGGATTGTCTTTGCCGCGTCTGTCGAGAAGATTGCGCCTGGAATTATCACGTTGAAGTTGGATAACCCGCAACCGGTTTCGTTGTTCGACTTTGACAAAACGTCATCGTTTGCCATCGAACCTGCACCTATGACCGGAATGGTGGATTACAAGGCACTTTGGCATTTCCTGACAGGTAACAAACATCGGCGCGACCTTGTGCTAAACACTCAGAGGCCGAGGATAGACCGTGAGACCATACCGCCCATTCCACTGGAAACAATGGAAGAGCGTTATCCAAGAGTCCAATCGTGGCTCGGTGCAGCATGGCGTGCTAAGGATTGGTATCTTCTCTGGGGACCTCCGGGAACCGGTAAAACTTCATACGCCATGCGGGCACTTGTCGATGAGGCGATGGGTGTTCCCGGGATGAAGATTCTTCTTCTCGCCTATACGTATAAGGCGACAGAAAAAATCTGCGAGATGTTGGAAGATCGTATTCAAGATGGGGGCGAAACATATCTGAGGATCGGAAATCTCCAGAAGTGTGATCCAAGATTCTACGAGAGGATTCCGGAGAAAATGAATCTCGCCAAGCGAGACGAGGTTCGCGATCTCTTGGAGCATACGCGTATCTTCGTGAGTACGGTTTCCTCATTTAGACCGAAACATGCGGTCTGCGGACTCGTGAAGCACTTTGACCTTGCCATTGTCGATGAGGCATCGCAACTTCTGGATACGCACATACTGCCGCTTTTCTGCGCGAATCGCCAAGATGGTCAGAAGGGACCACTTGTTGACAAGTTCATCTTCATCGGTGATGACAAGCAGCTTCCTGCGGTTGTCCAGCAGGATGAGAAAAGTTCGCGCATCGAAGATATCGAGTTAAAGCGCTTGGGATTCCAAGATTGTCGCGAATCGTTCTTCTCGCGTTTGAAGCGGATCGCGGGTGAGAATCGTAACCTGTGCGGAATGTTGGATACGCAGTTCCGCATGCATCCGATGATTGCTGACTTTTGTAACGAGTTCTTCTACGAAGGCAAACTGAAAAATGGAGACGCACCGAGGCAGACGGCTGTTCTTCCACGGCTTCCTGAAGATGTTATGCCGTTTGCTCGCTATGTCTTGGGGACAAGGTTTGGATTCTTTCCCGTTGTGGAAGATCGAATAATAGGAGGCAAGATTAGCGAAGCCGAGGCAAAGATCTGCGTGGCAATCATCCAGACGTTGCTAACAGGCTCGAACCGCCCGAACCCAAATGATTCCAACGGCGAACCGATTCGATACGAGCCTAAGGATATCGGCATCATCGTTCCGTTCCGCAACCAGATCTCCTGTATGCGCAAGTTCATCGGAGATGCTTTGGGATCAAAAGCCGATGAGGAAATCGTAGTCGATACCGTGGAACGTTATCAGGGAGGGGAACGTCCCGTCATTCTCTTCTCGACGGTCATTACATCAACGAATCAAACGGATTGGATTTCCGCGACATGCTATGATGACAACAATGATGACGAGTCGAATCTTCCCATTGACCGTAAGCTGAATGTCGCCATCACTCGCGCCCAAGAGCGGTTTTATCTAGTCGGTTGCGAGCGTGTTCTCAACAGACTCCGGGCTTACGGCGACCTCTTGCGTTGGATCACCGATCATTCCGGATTCTGCGAGAACGGGGGTGCTGGAGGTGCCTCCGCTTAGAAGGCAGTCCTTTCGTCCGCACACGACGTGGAGCCACAGAGGGGGGCTTGTATAACCGCGAAAATATAGGCATAGTATGCCGGGCGCATCTGTTTATTTTACCGCGTCTTTGGAAAATAAAAACAACAGAAACAACTTGTCTTTAGAGCGCGGGCTAACTCGCCCGCGTAGCATACGGCAGCTCTCCATAGCGACAAGTTACAGGCAAAGGAGAAGCGATGCGCGGACCGGTTGGTCTGCGCACCTCTTTCAAATGTTGTCTTCAAGTTGTTCTGGTTGTTTTCAAAATCCTCTCGTACGCATGAGATGGGTGAATTACGCAGATGCGCTCCGGTATGCCCGTGCACAGAACATCTCACCGTGCGGAATCGAGAACCATCATTCTTCATTTATCTCTCTCTTCATTTTCACTGGCGGCGAAGCCACCTTGCGTCCTTGCAAAAAAAATGGTATGATAGAATCTCTTTCTTGCCGCGCCCGTGGTGCGGTTGCCTGTTGTCGGCCGAGAAAGAGAATGTCAAATGAGGAGTTAGACAATGCAGATCGATTTTGGCGGTGTCATGGAAGACATTGTAACGAGGAAAGAATTCCCCTTGAAAAAGGCGCAGAAAATCCTGAAGGGCAAGACGATTGCCGTGATTGGATACGGTGTTCAGGGGCCGGCGCAGGCGTTGAACATGCGCGATAACGGCGCGAACGTCATCATCGGTATGCGCAAATCCAGCAACAACTGGAAGCGTGCAATCAAGGACGGATGGAAACCCGGCGTCACGCTCTTCGAGATCGCCGAAGCCGCCAAGCGCGGTGACATCGTGATGATGCTGAACAGCGACGCTTCCATGAAGCCCGTTTGGAAGACGATCAAGCCTTTCATGACCGCAGGGAAAGCGTTGTACTTCTCGCATGGGTTTGGGTATGTTTACAATGACATTACCGGGATCAAGGCCCCGAAGGACGTGGATGTGATCATGGTCGCCCCGAAGGGCAGCGGACTGAACGTTCGTCGCAATTTCCTGAACGGTGCGGGAATCAATTCCAGCTTCGCCGTGGAACAGGACGCAACCGGTCATGCACTGGAGCTCACCCTCGCGCTTGGAATCGTGATCGGATCCGGATACATCTTCCCGACCACCTTCAAGAAGGAAGTGACCTCCGACCTAACCGGCGAGCGCGTGATCCTCATGGGTGCGCTTCAGGGCGTTATGTCTGCCCAGTACAAGACCCTGCGTGCGCACGGTCACTCTCCCTCCGAAGCATTCAACGAAACGATCGAGGAACTCACGCAGTCCCTCATCCGCTTGGTGGACGAGAAGGGAATGGACTGGATGTTCTCGAACTGCTCCGTCACCGCGCAGCGCGGAGCTTTGGATTGGGCGCCACGCTTTGAAAAGGCGACGAAGCCGGTCTTTGAGCAACTGTACAAGGCTGTCGAGTCTGAGGCGGAAGCCCGTCGCGTAACACGTCTCGGTAGCCGTCCCGACTACAAGGAACGGCTGGATGCCGAATTGAAGGAAATGCGCGAATCTGAAATGTGGCGCGCAGGGGCTGCCGTCCGCAGTCTGCGCCCGCACGAGAAGGTGCGTCAGGGTGCCGACAAGGCGGCGGGTATCACCGGTCGTGCCAACAACTAGCGAGGACGCTCGTTGAAAGACTGAGAAACCGAAATAGCATCGGGAAAGTCGGGAGCAAATCCCTGTTCTTTCCCGATGCATTGTGTTTTCAACGGCAGCTGTTACTTGGTAAAGTCAAACTTGCAGCGTTTCAGGTCTCGGAGGGAAACATAGGCGTTCGGGTGTTCGTGCGACTGCTTGCCGATTACGACATGGTCTAACACATAGATGCCAAGCAGATGCGCACCTTCGATCAATCGATCGGTGAGCTGGATGTCTTGCCGCGACGGCGTCGGATCGCCCGACGGATGATTGTGCGCAAACGCCACAGCGTAGGCGCTGTTACGGACGGCAGGACGAAAAACCTCACGCGGATTGATCTGGATTCGGTCTAGCATACCTCGTGCAATCTCTCGCACGGGTTCTAAAAGTTTTCCCCTTACATCTAGAGAGACCAACCAAAAACATTCCTGTGAGAGATCCAGCGCGTTTTGCAGGATCTGACCGTAGATGTCTTCCGCCGTGAGGATCGCATCGGCCTTGCTCCTTGCGTTTTCTTTCAGGATGCGAGCGATTCTCCGGGCGAGTTCTAGGAATGCCGCCACCTCAATGTGTTTGACACGACCGAACCCCTTGATTTTCCACGTGTTCAGTTCCGCCAGCGAAGCGGTGGCGAGTCCGGACAGTCCGCCCGCATTGGTCAGAATCTCGCGCGCCAGCTGCACGGCGGTTTTCTGTGGCGTACCACTGCGGAGGATAATGGCAAGCAAGTCCTCGGACGAGAGGTGGTCTCCTCCAAGTGCCTCGAATTTTTCGCGGGGCTGTAGGTCGGGCGGCAGCTCTTTCAACGTCACGCGACGCTCTTTCGAGACCTCGGATTCTTCAGTCAAAGCGGATGATTTCTGGTCCATATTCCTCCCATATCCGTTCCACTCGGTCGGCAACCGCCGAAGCCGGTTCGTTCTCTTCAACATCAATCCAAATCGGATCGACCTGATGACGGAACCAAGTTTCCTGTTTCTTTGCCAATTGGTTTGTCCGTTGCGCGATTCTCGCTCGCGCATCGGGTAGCGACATCGTGCCATCCAGCACGGCGGCAGCTTCCGCATATCCAATCGCCCCTTGCGCGGTACTCGCCCAGACGGGATACCGTTGCCGTAACCGCGCCACTTCGTCCAGCAGCCCGTTACGGAACATCGCATCCACGCGCCGCGCAATCCGCCGATGCAACGCAGAACGTTCGATGCGCAAGACGGGCATTCGCAGTTTCGGTTTGGACAGGCGGCAAGTACCCGCACCACATTCCGCAATCTCCAACGCACGGATCACGCGGCGCGGATTCATCACATCGTCGCCTAGTTCCTGCCATTTGACAGGATCAGCCTGACGTAGGGTCTCCTGCAAATACGCCAGTCCCTCCGTCTCCAACATCCGCTGCCAATGTGCGCGCCGCTCCGGGTCTGCCTCCGGCGCATCCAATCCTTCCGTCAGCGCCTTGAAATAAAGTCCCGTGCCGCCAGCCACGATCCAATCACCACCCTGCGACGCGGCCTGGTTGGCGGCGTCCAACCAAAGTCCGGCGGAAAAGAGTTCGGCTGGGGAGACTAGATCGATTCCCGCATATGGCACATCACCCCGTTCCGCTATCGAAGGCTTTGCCGTGCCGATGTCCATGTCGCGATACACTAACATGGAATCGGCGGAGAGGATCGGAAATCCCCGTTTCTCCGCCAGAATCTGTGCGGCCGCGCTTTTTCCTGTCGCGGTTGCCCCAGCCAGTAACCATGCGTACATCGTCATGCCCACCACAATACCAAAAACCGCACCTCCGGTCAATCCGCGCGCTTTGAGAAGTAGTGACGAATAGCGAGTGGCAGGCGGCGAAGCCGCCTGCTGGGAGACGGGGAAGCTGAAAGGCGGGGAAGGGACATAAAGGACGAAAAAGACAAAAGAGACGAGAGATCGTTTTTATCCGCCCCGTCATTTGTCATTCTTCATTTCTCTCTTTTCATTTTTCATTGCCGCCTTCGGCGGCTCACTCGTCACTTTTCACTCGTCACTGCTGCCTCTGGCGGCTCGAAGTTATAGGCAAGCGCCCCGCCCGCGCCGCGCACGGGAACGTTCATGGGGAATAACTTGCCGGTTTCGACGACGCGGGCATCGTCGTTACGCAATCGGACGCGACGGAGCGCGTCCCTCCCATCCGTCACTGCAACCTCTGGTTGCTTACTTCTCAGCCTCTCAGCTTCCCCGCTTCTCAGCTGGGCGGCCTCGCCGCCCT
>JAFYDR010000100.1 GCA_017544725.1 Kiritimatiellia bacterium | reverse complement strand
CTGCGCCCAAGGCAGGTGCGCTACCAGACTGCACTACGCCCCGTAAGAAAGAGAGGGATAGTATATCGAATCGTCGAAAGAAAATCAATCGTAATTTCCTAGCCTATAACGGGGCGGCAAAGCCGCCCAGCTGAGAAGCGGGGACAATGGAGACGATGGGGACAATGGGGACGGGGGTTAACCGCCAGTCTCGCCAGTCCTGCCAGTCCAATGCGGCGTGTCGCGTGTCGTTTGTCGCATGTCATCGCTAGCTATCGAAAGTTATCCCCCATGAACGTTCCCGCGGCGCGGGCGGGACGCTTGCCAGCCCGTAGCCGTGTAGCAGTGGTCTGTTCTGTGCATCGGGCGGCAGCTCGACGATGTGAGTGTCATCGTTGCGGAAACTCAAAACTGGCGGAGACCTTCGTGTCTCCACGAAGCGTTGGTTGTTTTCGGTTGGGATTTTTGCTATGTTAGTCTTCGTTACAGGTTCATGAAAGGTGGAACGATGAAAAAATTAGTTGGGGTTGGATTGCTGATCGTCGGCATGGTTGGCGGTTCGCTTGCGGCTGAATCGCATGCGGATCAGGTCATCGCCACAATCTTGGAAAATGTACGGAAGATCAAAGCGGTTGTTCCCGATGCTGTCCCGATGGCGTTCTGGGATTTCGACGGCACGATCATCAAGGGCGACGTAACGACAGGTCTGAAGGAAAGCGGTCAGGTTCGTTATAAGGGCATGGCGGAACTGGCAATCCTGAACGGTTTCTCTCCTTTCTACAAGGGCGAGAAAGGTGCTGCGGAGTTTATGCACCATGATTACCCGCATCTCCGGAGTTTTGCCAGATGGTTGGCCTATCCGCTGAACGCCCAGATCCTATGCGGATCGCGCGCGTCGAAAATCGACGAGTTCTGCGTCCGGCAATTTGACGAGTCTTTCGCCTCTTGGTATTTCTCCTCTTCCGTCCGCATTCTTCGCGCGTTGGAGGAAGCTGGCGTTGTAAACCACATTCTTTCCGCCAGTCCCGAACTCTTCGTTCTTGCGGCGCGCAAGACACTGGGACTTCCCGCCGACCGTTTCAACGGGATTCGGGTTGCAATCGATGGAGGCGTAGTGACTGAGCGAATCGAATATCCCCTGCCCTCCGAAGGCGGCAAGACGGAGATCCTGCAACGTATCGTCCGCTCCACGCCACACGGATATGCGGTTGCGGCGTTCGGAAACAGTTATGTAATCGACGCCGATTTCCTGCGGTATGTCGTTACGCAACCGCCGTTACCGAACGGCGCGAAGGGTACTTCCATGATGATCAACGGCGGAACTCCACCCCCTGCTTTCGACGGGCTTTTCTTGTGCGTCGAGCAGGATGACGTGGTCGGTCCCGCCAAGAAATAGCGATTCCTTATGCAAGCTAGAGAAATCCAAGTCCAACAGTTGTTCCAAGGAGATGTGGTGTATGTCACGCCCTCCTTTCACCGTCCCTACCGATGGGTGGACGGCGTAGGCGAGAGGATTTTGCGTATCCTACTGACCGATCCCCCGCAACCTTTGTTCATGGGCGCACTGGTGACACTCGATCTCGGCGTCCAGCCGTCGGGTTACCGCAAGGGATTGCTGATTGACGGCAATCACCGTTTGCTGACCGTACTGATGCTCCTGCTCGCCTTGCGTGATCGTATTCGTCCGCTCGATGCAAAAATGGCGGAATGGATTGAACAGACCTGCCTGATCAACGCGAAACCACCGCTGCAAAAAAACATCCTCACGCCAAAAGACCGAAGCGTCTTCGAAGCGCTCGTCTTCTCCTCTTCATCCCCAGCATCGGGACATCCGCTGGAACAGGTCTATCGAATGGGGCAGGAGGCGTTCCAGTCGCTGAAGCCTCACCGTCTGTCGGAACTGGCGGAACGATTGTTGTCGCACGCAACATTCGTCGAACTGGCACTCGCTAAGGGAGAAGACCCCTACCCCGTTTTCAAGCTGTTCAACAGCGGCGACGATGCTTTCGCGAAGGCAGGACTGGACGCCTACACGCAGTTCTCCCACGATCCGGAATTGATGGAGATCATCGCGGGCGGCGAATCGCAGGAGGTGGAATTCAAATGTAAGACCGTGTTACAAGGAAAGCAGCCGGGAGACGCTCCGTCAGGCGTGTATTCCGTCGTCAAGGCGGTAGCGGGTTTTCTGAACAGCACAACAGGCGGCATCTTGTTGATTGGCGTGGAGGACGACGGGCGCATCTGTGGAGTGGAACGCGAGTATTCGGTGGTGGATCGGGGCAAGTCGAGCTGGGACGGTTACCAGCTGTATCTAGCGAATATGCTACGTTCCAAGCTGAACGGTAAGAATGCGTTCCTCCACTACGTGATCGAACGCCGTTCGGCACGCCATCACGATGTCTGCCTGATTCGGATCAGTCCGGCGGATGAACCTGTCTATTTGGAGAAACACCTGTACGTGCGTACGAATAACCAGACCGTCGAAATGCTCGGTCCCGATTTGGTGAATTACGTGAAAGCGCGTTTTTCCTCTTGACCCCCATCCTAGTTCAATGGGATACTGGAAGCGGTTTTGATTTGTGAGAAAAGGAGAAAACCATGTCGTCTTCTGTTTTGGATTCGATGGCACGAGCCGGAATTGTGCCGGTGATAGCAATTGACTCGCTCGACCACGCACTGCCGTTGGCGGACGCGTTGCTGGCGGGCGGACTGAATGCGGTTGAGATCACCTTCCGCACGAAGGCTGCCGCCGAAGTGATCCGGAAATTGTCGGCGGAACGCCCGCAACTGATCACCGGCGCAGGAACCGTGCTGTCGCCCGAAACCCTCGAACTCGCCGTCTCGTGCGGCGCGAAGTTCGCCGTTGCGCCGGGACTGAACCCGCGTGTGGTGCAGGCCGCCCAGAACTCGGAACTTCCTTTCGTTCCCGGCGTGGCGACTCCGTCCGACATCGAGCGCGGGCTGGAACTGGGATGCCGCATCCTGAAGTTCTTCCCCGCCGAAGCGTTGGGTGGCGTCTCGCTCCTCTCCGCCTTTGCCGGTCCCTACAAGCACACGGGAGTCCGGTTCATGCCGACGGGCGGCGTCAAGACGTCGAACCTCGCCGACTACCTCGCGCTTCCCGTCGTCGCCTGCGTGGGTGGCACCTGGATCGCGAAAGCCTCCGACATGGCGGAAGGCAAGTGGGACGAAATCACGCAACGTTGCCGCGATGCCGTTTCCCTCGTTGCGCAGATCCGCGGAGGAACGAAATGAATCGGGACGAGCTGAAGCGGCAACTCAAGGAATTCATCATCGAACGACTCTCGCTGGAATCCGTCACGCCGGAATCCATCGATGACGACGCACCCTTGTTCGGCGACGGATTGCAGCTCGATTCCCTGGATGCCGTGGAGATCATCGTAATCCTCCAACGGAAGTTTCATTGCGATGTCAAGCAAATCAAGAAGGGTAGCGAGATTTTCCGTTCGATCAACGCCCTCGCTGATTTCATCGAGTCGCAACCGCATTCGGAGCCTTGACGGTGGTTGCATCCCCTTCCCTCCTGAAGTAATTTCAAAAACACGGAACTCACGGAATGGTTTCTCAGAATACTCGCGACTTTCAACGCATTCCGTTTATTCCGTGGTTGAAAAACATGATGGCTGAAAGGTTTTGAAATTGGTTCTCCCTCTCATCAGCGGAATGGCGAAACTCACGGCGGATTCCGTCGTTCGCACCTTCTTCCACCCCGCTTGGACGAAACCGGTCTTCGTCGTTTCGGGCGAGACGGAGAACCGTCCCGACCTCCGAACGCTGCACCTTCTGTCGCAGACGGTGGATCGTGCGCTGGCGCAAGCGGGACTTGTCCCTGATGATCTCCGTAACATGCGCGTGGGAGTCTGTCTCGGCACGACGGTCGGATGCCAGTTCTGCACGGTGATGAACGACCTGCATCCCACGCCCGCCTACGGACGTTTTCTGGAGACGGGAACGGCTGATCCGCAGGAAGGAAAGGATTACCTCTCACGCAATCCGGCGGAGTGGCTTGTGCGCCGATTGGGCTTACCCGAAGATGTACCCGCCGTCTGCGTGACGAACGCCTGTTCCTCCGGTGCGGACGCCATCGGAGTTGCCACCTCTTGGATTCGGAGCGGACGTTGCGACCTCGTGATCGCGGGTGGCTGTGACTCGCTCAGCGCGATTCCCTTCTCCGGTTTCTCCGCGCTTGGTGTTTATAGCGACAATCCGTGCAAACCATTTGCGGAGGATCGCGACGGGCTGACACTTGGCGAAGGCGCAGGCATTCTTATTTTGGAGACGGAGGCATCGTTGCGTGTACGAGGTGTCTCCCGTTCCCTCGCCGTACTGGGGTACGGCTCCAGTTGCGATGCCTATCACCTGACCGCACCCGATCCCTCCGGTGCCGGTTTGCGCAGAGCCGTCCAAACTGCGCTGATGGAAGCGGGCGTGGCGCCCTCGGAGATCACCGCGATCAATCCCCACGGTACCGCAACACGCAACAACGACGCCGTCGAGCAACAAGTTCTTGGAGAACTCCTCTCCACTTCCCGAATCCTCCCCACAAAAAACAAGACGGGGCACACGCTCGGCGCGGCGGGCGCGATCGAAGCGGTCTTCGCCGCAGAGCTAGCACGGGAAGGCGCAGTTCTTTCGACCTCCCTCGCGTTCGGCGGTTCCAACGCCGCGCTCGTGATCGGTCCAGCCGACCTGCCGCGCACACCGTGCGTTGACGAACGCGACCCCGCCGATGTACCTTACGAGAAACCGGCACCGGGAAAATCGATTCCGCGCCGTGCCAGCGGATTTGCGAGGTTGGCGGTAGAGGGAGTTTGCCAAGCCGCGCAACAAGTGCCGGATGGAATCGCACGGACGCGTGTCGGGCTAATTCTCGCCACGGCGTTCGGTGCGCACCGCGAGACCTTCGCGTTCGCCGATGAACTGCTGGAAGACCCTGAGCTGCCGCCATCCCCGTTGCGGTTCTCGCACACCGTCCACAATGCGGCTGCCGCCTATTCCGCCATCGCGGCCGGAATCCACGGTCCATGCCTGACGTTGTGCGCGTTCCGAAACGTGCGGGAACGGGCGGAAGAGTTGGCGACGTATTGGATCGATAGCGGCTTTGCCGACGCGGTTATCGTCGGGCAAGTCGATGAATCGCATTCCCCGTTGGTTTGTTTTGTACCGACGCTCGAAAATATGGTACAATTTGACGTCATTGCAAGGAGATGAGATGAACAACGAAATTGTAGAGAGGGTCAACCAGATTTTTAACGAGACGTTTGAAATCCCCCGCGAAAAACTTTTGCCGGAGAACAAGCTGTTTGACGACCTCGGACTGGACTCGCTGGATGCCGTGGATTTGGTCGTGGCACTGAAGGAGGAATGCGGGATCGATCTGCGCAAGGATCCCCGAATCCGCAAGATCGTCACGATGGCGGATGTGTACGAGTTGGTGGAGTGCGTACTGAAAGAAAAAGCCGGTTGAAAGCCATCCTTCTCAATCTTCTCCTGTTACCCTGCATGCTGGTGGCGGCGGTTGCCACTGGGGTGGCGTTTGTTTTCGTTTGGCTGGTGTTCAGCCCGTTCCGATCCCGCCACGCCTATCATCGAATGGAACGCGGCATAGTTCGACACTTCGGACGTTTCTGCCTATGGCTCCTGCGTCCCATCGCCCCCGTGGAAACGAGCGGCGGAGATTTTCTCACGCATCGTCCGGAGCACCAGATCTTCGTGCTCAACCACAAGTCCTTCTCCGACACCTTTCTCTGTTCGCTTCTGCCAGTCCGCGATCCTCTCGTGTTATTGAACCGAGGTGCCTCCCGCACGCCCGTGTTTGGACTGGGAATCCGATACCTTGCCTGGATCAACGTCACCGATATCCCTTTTGAAGAGTGGCGAGAACAATGTCTGGAAGAACTGGCGCAAGGTGCCGACATCATCTGTTTCCCAGAAGGGACGCGTTCGGGCAGCAAACCGACCGGCCCTTTTCACAGCGGTATTTTCCGAATCGCGGTCAGCCAAGGTCTTTCGGTCACACCGGTGGTGATCACGGGGAACGAGGAGACACCCAAGCGTGGCTCGATTTTCCTGAAGCCGACACAAATCCGAATGCGGATGCTCGCCCCCGTCACACCGTTGCCGAACGAGAAACCGTTCGTCTTTAAGGAACGGGTGCGAAAAATGATGATTGAGGAACTGGAAATCATGGAGGGGAAAAACCATGTGGGATGATCAACGGTTGCTGGAATTCCTGCCACGCGAGGAAGCTGCCGCCGCACAGCGCGAGCTTTTGCGAAATCACGTAGCCTACGCCTTTGCGCACTCTCCATTCTATCGGCGGAAGCTCGCCGCGTTCGCGGATCTCATTCCGAACTTGACGGAAGACACGCTCACCGAATTACCAATGACGGACAAGTCGGAGTTCGCGAAGGAAAACGAATCGTTTCTCGCCACCCCCTTGCGACAAGTCACCGACACCGTGTTCTCCTCCGGCACCACAGGGAATCCCACTGCGGTCATGTACTCGCGACGCGATGTTGAACGGCTTGCGTTCAACGAACGGATCTCACTTCGCGGATGCGGAATCACGGCGGACGACATCGGGCTGATGACCTGCACGCTCGACCGTTGTTTCGTGGCAGGTTTCGCCTATTATCTGGGACTTCTCACCATCGGCGCAACTGTCGCACGCAACGGAATCGCCTCCGTCCAGTCACATGCGCAGGTGATGCGACGACTACGCCCGACGGTTCTGGTCGGCGTACCGGGATTCCTCACCAAGCTCGGCCTCTACCTGCGGGATAGTGGACAAGAGAACCTGTTGGAATCCGTCCAAAAAATCGTTTGCGCTGGAGATCCCTTGCGAGATCGGGAGATGAATCCCCTACCCGTCACCGAAAGGCTGGAGGCGATCTGGGGTGCCAAGGCGTATTCCACCTACGCATCATCTGAAATCATCAGCTCGTTCTGTGAATGCACCGCGCAACGGGGTGGTCACCTCCATCCCGAATTGGCGGTCGTGGAAATTGTCGATGAACAAGGACGGCGCGTTCCAGCCGGGGAAGTCGGCGAGGTCGTTGTCACGCCGCTCCAGATCGAGTCCATGCCTTTCGTCCGTTTCCGTACGGGAGACTTGAGTTTTCTGATTGACGAACCTTGTTCCTGCGGACGTACCAGCGTACGTCTCGGACCAATTCTCGGACGCAAAGCGCAGCTGATGAAAGTGCGCGGGACAAGCGTGTATCCAGCGGCATTCTTCCAAGTACTGGACGCGCATCCCGGCATCAGCGGCTCGTACTTGACCGTTCGGGGAGACCGAAATCTCAGCGACGAAGTGACCGTTACCGTTTCCGTAACGGACACCTCGCTGACCGTAGTTGAGATCGCCGAAGCACTACACGCCGTTCTGCGCATCCACCCGACCGTCATCATCGACACGGCAGAAAATGTTGCTGCGAAAATCTTCGATCCCCTCAGCCACAAACCCCGCCGATTCTTCGATGAGCGTGTTGGGGAACGGAACGTGTAGGAGAGGTTTGGCCATGGAAGACGCAGCGCACAACCAGATGGTTTCGTTGATCTGGAACATCGCAGACGACGTCTTGAGGGAGGTGTTCCTTCGCGGACGCGACCGGGCGATTGAGGTGAAGCGGCGGCAAATCGTCATCGACGAGGTGGTGACGGGGAAGATCCCATGCGCCTGAGCGGGTTCGACTATTCGCGGCCTTTGTTCTACATGGCCACAATGAAGGCACTGAACGGGCGGCGGCCGCTTTCGGGCATCGTTGCGCCAGGCCGCTGCGAGATGAACGCCACCACCCGCGCCTTTGTGAACTGCATCCGCTCTTTCCACGAGGCCTGCCCCGCGATCGAACCGATCACCTGCTTTTCGGTGATGCCCGACCATGTGCATGTGCTGGTGAAGATAAGGGAGAGGGGAGAGGCAGGGACAAAACTCATAGGAGAAGGGCCTGTCGGTGCCGCACCATCTCCTAAGAGTTTTGTACCTATTCCCATGCGTCTGGAGGCGATCATCGAGCTGCTCATGCAGGCGCTTGAGGGCCGCTACCGCGAGACTACCGGCATCCGGGAGCCGCTTTTCGCCGCAGCATGGCACGATTGGATCGTGAAGAAGGAGGGCCAGCTGGCTGCCTTTACCCGCTACATCCGCCAGAACCCGGCGCGGGCGTGGCTGCGGCAGGAGAACCGCCGATTTTTCACCCAGGCACGGCAGATAACCTTTCGCGATACGCGCTACTGGGCATACGGCAACGAGGCGCTACTGGAGCTGCCGATGATCGTGGCGATCAAGGGGCACAGGCGGCCACCGGAGGCAGGGGCAAAACTCATAGGAGAAACGGGCGAGGTAAGAACAAAACTCGTAGGAGAGGCTGGGGGTCATAGGCGTTTTGCCCATTTGCGCGGACCGAGGCTTCTCGCCGCCGCCTCGCGCATCGGCCCGGGCGGTGCCGGGCTTTCGACCTTCCTCTCGCCGCTCGAAAAGGATGCTGGCAATGAAATCATCAAGGCGGGCGGGGCGCTGATCGTGCTTTCCATGCAGGGCTTCGGCGAGCGCTGGCACCCCACCGAAAAGCAAGAGCGGCTCTGCGCAGCGGGGCGGATGCTCTACCTTTCGCCATACGAGCCGCAAACCGCAAAGCTTGACAAGAAGGAGATGTACATTCGCGCTCATGCGCTGGTTGACTGGGCGATCAAACATTCAAACGAACATCTGGAGGCCTGGCCATGAAAGAAGAGGTATGTGGAAGCTGCGGAGTCAACTCCCTTTGACTAACGACGGCACAGAAAGCCGATCAAACAAAAAATGCAGCCACCGCACGTTTTACCGTGTCAGGTGGCTGTCTTGTCTCTCTGCTTCTCAGCTGATAGCGCAGCTGACGCCTTACCGCGTGATCAGGACATTGCGGTAGAGGATCGAGGACTTGCCGTGCAGTCCCTGGAAGCCGATGTATCCAACGGTGTCGGCATCAGCCAACGCCTTACCGTGGAATTTCTTTTCGATCGGTGTTCCCTTCGGGCTTACCGTCTTGTCCTTCCACTGGCTCATGTCCATTTCGTTGACGAACTCGCCGTTCAGCCAAACCTTGATGACAGAGCCTTTGCACTCGACCTCCATCTTGTTCCACTCGCCTGCGGGCTTGGTGGCAACCTTGGTCGGCGCCTGATAACCGTAGAACGCGGCGTTTCCGTGGTAACTGGGCTGCGAACCGAAGTCGTCCAGAATCTGGATCTCAATGGTGTTGGGAATCCAGTTCCCCTTGTTGGAACATTTGATCAGGAAACCGGCGTTCGCCTTCGGGGAAAGCTGGTACTCGAACGAGACCTTGCAGTCGCCGATCTTTTCCTTCGTCCAAATCGCCGCGTCTTTGTTCGCCTTCAGAATCCCGTTCTCGTCAATCGACCAGATTGCAGGATTGTAGTCGGCATCCGCCAACTTGTCACCGAACAACGGCTTCGTCTCACCCATCGCGAACATCGCGCAAACACCGAAGAACACCAACAACAACTTTTTCATCAACAAACTCCTTGTTTCAAGTGAAAGAATGAAATTAGAGTAGCAAATTTTGTCGCGCATGAAAAGCACGTTCGCATTGGGAATAATGCGCAGGGCGCATGGCGAAATTTCACGATCGGTTGGGTCAGGCGTCGAAGGTGGCTTCGCCGTGCCACGGTTCGGCGGGAGGAACGGAGACCTGACCGGAAAGAACACGTTGGCGGACCGCTTCGGCGAGCAGAATCGTGGTGGCAGCCGCGACATTCAACGAATCGGCGATGCCGAGCATGGGAATACGGACACGCAAGTCCGCCGCATCCATCCACTTTTCCGTCAGCCCGTACTGTTCCGTTCCGACGGCAAGCGCGACATTGCCCGTGAGATCCACATCAAAGTGCATCTTCTCCGCGTGCGGAGTTGCCGCCAAGATCGAGAACTTCCGTTCGCGCAGAAACGCCAGCGTCTCGTCGCTCGTCGCTTCCACCACGGGCATCGAAAAGAGCGTACCGGTCGAAGCGCGGACGACATTCGGATTGTAGATGTCCGTGCATTTGTCGCAAACGATCACGGCGGCGACGCCGGAGGCATCGGCGGAACGCAGCATGGTTCCAAGATTGCCGGGTTTCTCAATTGCCTCCGCCACCAGCAGAAGTGCTCGGGGCGGCAGCTTCAGGTCGGACAACCGCAGATGCGGTTGCGGTCCCACCATCAGCAGCCCGTCCGGACGCTCGCGATAGGCGAGTTTCGAAAAGACATTCGCCGTGCAGGAGAAAAGCTCTGCACCAAGCTTCCCGCACTCCTCCACGAGTTTCGGCTCGTTCAGATGTTTGAGGTAGAGTTCCTCGCAAAAGAAAAGCATCTGTGGGCGATACCCGTGGTCCAGCGCACGGCGGCACTCGCGGTAACCTTCCACCAGCATCTGGTCGCACTCGTCCCGATGAGAACGCTGGCGGAGTTTCACACAATGCTTCACCTTGGGATTGGTGAGCGAAGAGAGTTCAACGATCGACATAACGAACGACTCCTTTCCCCTCGCCTACCGTTCCGGCAAGGGAACACCGCCAATGTGGGCGGAGAGCCGTTGTTTCGGATGCAGGAAGAGATCGGTCAACGGCCCGTGCAGATTGTAGCGATGGTCGCCGTTGAGGAAGTAGCACAGCGTGACGTGACGTTCGGGAATCATCATCGCAAGTCCCTTGTAGGCGACGTTGTTCCCGCCGTGGAAACGGATTTTGCCGAACTCTTGAGAGTCCTCTTCGACCCAAACCAGATTGCGGAAGAGCGACTTGTCCTGTTTGCCATCGACCAGGTGTGGCAGCTCCGCATACTCCTTAAACATAATCTCCCGCCATTCTGGAGTGAGGTCAGCCCCGCGCAGAAACCACTGGAGGAACTTCGTGTATTCCTCGGAACTGGTCCGCAGGGAGTAGGCCGCATTACACTGATATCCCCATGCGGTATTGCGCTGGGGACCTCTCTCGCGGAATCCCCACACGGCAATCTGCTCGTATTCCGGCTGCCACAGGTAGTTGGAGTGCTTCATCCCGATACGATCGAACAACTCCTCCTTGGAGAAGACATCGAGCGTCTTGCCTTTAATCTGCTCAAGGGTCAGCTGCAGCAGGAAGATGCCGACACCGGAATAGATGTACTTCTCTCCCGGTTTGCTCAGGAACTTCATCGCGTGGTATCCATTGTTCGGAAGTCCGGAAGTGTGGGTCATGACGATACGTGGAGTAACCAGCTTCGCCCATTCGCGATCCCGCTCCGACTCGAAGCGGTTCAGAATGTCAGGACGGTACTTGTACAGCGGACAGTCGAGGTCGAGCTGTCCGTCCTGTGCCATCTTCACGGCGAAGTAACCGAGAGGGACCTTGCTGATCGAGCAGGCCTGATACATGGAGAGGTGGTCGATGGGACGAGACTCCTGCTGCCGACCGGGAGCGGCGTAGAAATCTTCGTTGACCACACAGAAACTCATCGAGTCCAGCGGTGTCGTCAACGTGACCTGAAGCGACGGTACGCCCGCGCGCTTGATCAAATCAAGCGTCTTGCGCTTGTAGTCCTCCACATCAAGTTTGTGTTCCGTCTCCGTCCATGCGCCGCCAGCCTTCTCCGGCAACGACAGGTCGATCTTGGCGATTGTCCCGTTTACCTCACCAGCCGCAATTTTTCTGCGCACAGAGAGCTTTCTCACCTTACCCGCAGCATCCTGCAGATACACCTCGAAAAGTGCTTCGCGGTCTTGGAGCGGAATGGGAAAAACCGCAGCGGAGACCTGCGCAGCATCCGAGGAAAGCTTCGCACCCTCCAGCAGATCAACCGTTACCGAAGGAAAGCCAGTGGTCAATTCGACGTTCCCATCCAACGTCATGCGCACACGCTTCAGCGCGAGTCCAGCGTAGTCGGATCCTGTCGATGCTTTGACTACGAACACGGCTGCACCGCGCCCCTGTGCAGGAGTTGCGAGTTCCATCCCCGCCCGTTCCACGCAAATCACAGGCGGAACGCGTCCTTCGCCCCATGCCATTCCGCCACACAACACGCTGCACAAAAGAATCGCTTGAACCATCGCCTTCATTTTCATCCTCCCCTCGGTTTCATTTCCGATGTGGGCATTATACCAAAACCGTCCGCTTCCAAACAATACCTTTTCAGTTGGGCGGCAAAGACGCCTTCGTCATCGATTTTTGGCTCATGCGAAATCCGCAAAGTTCACGAAGTGTCCGTTAGGCAACGTCTTCTTTACCCCAAGCACATTTGCCGCGAATGTCGTTCCGCATGAGAAATCTACAGTCGAAAACAGTTGTCTTTTGGGGTGTGATTTGCTATGCTATTCAAAATGTTTTGTGGAAATTCGTGTTTCTGCGGCAGGTATTTTTGTATGACACGGTGTTGTATAGCATGGTTTTGTTTCATAGCCTTGGCAGCTTTTGCTGCCGAGGTGCCTCGTGTTGTTGGGCATCGGGGTAATTACCAGTACGATGACAATGCGGCTGGTGGCTTTCGACAGTCGCTGGAGGCGGGCGTCACCGGATTCGAGACGGATGTGCGCATGACCAGCGATGGCGGTTTCGTGATTATGCACGACAACTCGGTTTCCACAACGACCACAGGATCCGGTATAGTGGAGGAAATGACCTTCGCGGAGGTGACTGCTTTGACACTGAAACGTTCGGGTGAACACGTGCCGTCCCTTCAGGATGTGGTGAACGTACTGCGCGGGCGTTCCGACATTTTCATCGAGATCGAGATGAAGAGCGCGGGGTACACCGGGGACAAGTTGAACCAGTATGTGGATGGCGTCTATCAGATCGTCTCCTCTACATTAGAGCCGGACACCTACGTCTTCACCTCGTTTGCGACCAGCTACATCTCGGCGATGAAGACGCGCCATCCCGAAGCGAAGACCGGATACATCGTAAGTGGGGCTTTAACACAGTCTCAGATCAACACCGCATTGTCGCTGGGATGTTCGCAGGTCGCGCCTCAAACCGGATCCACTGTCCAGATGATTCAGGCCGCGCGCAATGCCGGGCTGGATGTCACGATGTGGATGGTGGAAGACCTCGACACATGGTTGAGTTGCCGCGAGAAGGGGGCGACAGCAACGACCTCCAACCATCCTATCGATCTACTTGCCAGTGTTCAGGATGAACTGGACATCGAGCAGGCGGAGCTGGAGATTCCGATAATCGACGATTCCTCGGTCTCGCTTTGGAAGGGAACCGTGAACGGGACGTGGAACACCTCCACAGCGAACTGGACGGTGAACGGGAGCGCAGGGAAGAAATGGACGAACGGCGCGGATGCAGTATTCGATGACCGCGCGAGCATGTTCTCCGTCTCGTTGGGCACGACCGCCACACCTGCATCCACCGTTTTCGTGAACACGAATGACTACACCCTTGCGGGCAATACGCTCAGCGGAAACGGCGAACTGCGCAAGTACGGGAGTGGCAAGCTCACGATCTCCGGGACTGCTCACACCTTCACGGGGAACGTGCTGTTGGCTGGCGGCGAGACGATTCTGCCTAGCAGCAAGGACACCAGCGATATTACTTCCGCATCACTTGGTAACCCACGTGTGGCGCGCACGGTCGTCGTTTCCAACGCCACTCTGCGCATTCAGGGAAAGAATCCCTTCGGAGGTGGCGGTCGCAGCACCATACCCGTCCGGACTGCGATCAAGTTCTATAACTCCACACTGGTACTGACATCGAACTTCTGCGTCAACGCGGGTGACGTGTATCTGCACAATTCCCGCGTCAAGTTCCGCGGTGGTCTCAACTACTTTGCGAGCATCGGTTCGGTCGGGGCTCCGTACAGTGGCTCGTTCTGGGGTTCGTTCTACGTGGCAAACCTGTATTTCTCTGGATCGCGTTCCGTCATCTTTGAACCATCCAACGGCCCCGGAGAGGACAACAACGCGGGTTTCTCGATCAGCAAGTTCGCAAGGCAGGGGATTATCGACGTGCCGGACATGACGCGGAGCAGCAGTGTGGATGTCTCGATCCGCGTTCCGATTGTTTGGTCCTCCGGCAGTACCAGCGGTGATCCTGGCATCGCCTCCGGTTTCCGCAAAACTGGAGCGGGTACGTTGGAGTTGAATGCCGCTACTGGCACCTCAGCCGCAAACTCGACATACACCGGCGACGTGGATGTGGTGGAGGGGACGTTACGCATGGCGGCCGGACGCGCTTTCCTCGATCTGAATCGCGCCACCACATTCGGCGCGGCGAAGTATCCGCACACCGTCACCGTACATCCTGGCGCGACGCTGGAACTTGCCGCCAACGACACGCAGGGACAATTCTACAACACCAACAACATCACCATCCATGTCAAGGGCGGCACCTTGTCGCAGGGGAACAATCTGTGCAACGGACTCGGGCGACTGATCCTGGAGAACGCGACGCTCCGCTACAACGGGCTGAATGTGGCGGGCGATTATTTCTTCGACAACGGGAACGGGGTGACGAACTGGCATCGCTCCCTCTCCTGGCCGACCTTCGGTTTCAACGGGGGTATCGAGTTCCGTGGCACGAACACCTACACACTCGGCGACGGGAACAACAACGGTAAGTATTCCACACTCTTCTTCGGTACGGATGACGGGAAACCTACCGATGTTTTCGTTGCGGAGATTTCTGGTAGTGGAACACCGGATGAAACACCGGACGTGACGTTTAAGGCTCGTTTGGTAGATGCGCCACCTTGGTATAACTGGGCATCTGCCGCTGGTGCGAGGAAAATCACTGCGACAAATCATGCGGGAGTACCGCTGAATATGCGTAAGACAGGACCGGGTACGCTCTTGCTTGCCAACACGCTCTGCAACTGTACCGGACGCATCGAGGTCGCGCAAGGTACACTTCGCGTGGATACGGGGATGACGAGCAGCAAGCCGAACTTCGAGTGCCCAACCAATTCCCCGCTGGGCGACCTCAGTAGTCCAAACCTCACACTCTGTGTGAATGGCGGCACCCTCTGGATCTCAAAGACTGATGCGTTGGGGCAGGCGAACGCGGTCAACCGAGCAACCATCGCCGTCACCAACGGCACATTCCGTCAGAGTCACGGCCTCTCCAACCCGCTGCCGTTCCTCGACCTTTACGACGCGACGCTTGAATACAGCGGTGCGAACACGGGCGGTTCGAACCATGAAAATGGACCTGCGGCTCCGTGGGGCACCTTCATTTTTACGCAACGTGTCCGTTTCGACGGCACGCATCCCTATAACCTCCAGAACGTCGGTGGCAACTGCTACTTCTCGTTGGGCTGGCAATCTGACTCCTATCAGACACCCAGCGCGAATCACGCGGGATGCATCGAACAGCACGGTAAGACCGAGTTCTACGTGGCGGACATCACGCAGGATGCGAACCCCGATGTGACAATTGGTGTCGTGTTGAAGGTGCCCTGCCGCTGGAGCGGGAACGCCTCCGGGAGTAATACGCTTTATTCGACAACCTATTTCCGGACGGGGTTGCTGAAGACGGGACCGGGTACGCTCCGCTTGAACAGCACGGACGCCACGCACTACTACACCGAGGCAACGCGCGTGAACGGCGGCGCACTACTGGTTGATTCGCGAACATTCCTCTCCACGAATGTCATCGTGCAGACAGGCGCTTCTATCGGAGGCACAGGTACGGTCGCACGCGTGACAATTGAAGCGGGCGGCGGATTCACCGCCGCGCCAGGGCAGTCGCGAGCGTTGACGGCGCAATCGATTTCACTGCCGGGGGATGGGATCGTCCGCTTAGATGTACCGTATGTTGGAGAGGTAGGAGAACTTGTCCCCTTCTGTATTCCGATTGTCACGGCGACAGGGCTGGAGAATGCGAAGTGGCACGTAACCATGAACGGAGGAGAAGCACCTGATGGTTTCGATGTAACGGCGGTGATCGAGAACGGGATCGTTTACGGATGTGTAACGAAACAGGGATTGAAGATGCTGGTGTACTAGCCGGGTAGGCGGCGAGAGCCGGATAAGCTGGTTAGGCGTGTTAAGCTGGATAAGTTGGTCGCATTGTTTTGGGAGGGATGCGTTTGCCGCGTCCGTTGTGGTTAGAGAGAGTCTGGCTGAAAGTTGCGTAAAGCTGGTTGGGATGTTAAGTAAGGGAACGACTAGATGACTGGAAAACGGATTGCGATGCTGGTGACGGTGCTTGCCACAGCGATTCCACTTTGGGCCGATGAATGGTACGATCCAGACACCGGCTATACATGGACATATCATCTTGTCAACAATGGTAACGAGGCTGAGATCTTCAATGATTATCAAGTCGCCGTTTCTCCCTCGCCGACAGGTACATTGAGCATTCCTTCCAGTCTGGGGGGAAAACCAGTGACAAGTATCGGGGATTGGGCTTTCCCCTATTGCAACAATCTAACGAGCGTGACGATACCAGACAGCGTGAAGAGTATCGGAGGGTGTGCGTTTTACGACTGCAGAAGTCTTACGAGCGTCATGATCTTCGACGGTGTGAAGAGTATCGGAGGCAGTGCGTTTTACGGTTGTAACCAATTGACGAACGTAACGATCCCTAACAGCGTGAAGAGCATCGGGATTTCTGTGTTTTCCGGTTGTGACGGACTTTATGACACGGTTACGATTCCTGGAGTCCGATTGGTCGATGGGTGGGCTGTGGGTTACGAGTCGTCGCTTTCAGGAAATGTCAATTTAGCGGGAATCCGCGGGATAGCCATGGGAGCATTTGAGTTTTGCAGTCAATTGACGAGTGTGACGATACCGAACAGCGCAACGACTATCGGGAGTAGTGCGTTTGGTTATTGCGACAATTTGACGAGCGTGACGATACCGGATAGCGTGACGAGCATCGGGTATGATGCGTTTCTCGGTTGCAACAGACTTTATGACACCGCCACAATTCCCGGTGTCCGATTGGTCGATAGGTGGGCTGTGGGTTACGAATCATCGCATCCCGAAGACATTGATCTAACGGGAATCCGTGGGATAGCCGATTCTGCATTTTATGAGTGCGATTGGCTAGTGAACGTGACGATACCAGACAACGTAACGAGCATCGGGGATTTTGCGTTTTCTCAGTGCCGTTGGCTTTCGAACGTAACGATAAGCAAAGGTGTGACGAATATTGGAAAGGGTGCGTTTTCTAGTTGTTCCCGTTTGACGAATGTAACGATTCCGGACAGCGTGACGAATATCGAGGGCGGAGCGTTTGAGTGTAGTGGGCTGATGAGCGTGACATTCAAAGGGAATGCACCATCGACCGAAGACCGGTGTTTTTACTTGGTGGATCCTTCCTGCATGGTGTATGTGCGAAAGGACTCGACTGGCTGGGGCGTGGACATCCCCGGCACATGGAACGGATTGTCCATCGAATACATCCATGTGGAAAGCGCGAAGATAGACTTCCGCGCCGGGGGCGGATCCGGTTCGATGGCGACAGTCTATATGGACGTGGATGGCGACACCTACTACACACTGCCCGCCTGCCGTTTCTCGCGGAGCGGGTATTCGTTCGTGGGATGGCGGGTTGACGACCCCTGTGCGTTGCCCTCTCAGTTGTTTTTCCCTGCGGGATCTTCCTATGGACCGCTTTGCGGGGGGGATTATACGCTGACGGCGATGTGGAGTCAGGGTGGCAATCCGGCGTTCTCAATAGAAGACGGCGTTTTGTTGCTGGTTTATCCGAACGGACACAGTTCTATTGCGATCCCCGACGGCGTGACGAGTATCGAGGATTATGCGTTTTGGGGTTGCGACGCACTTACGAGTGTGACGATACCGGGTAGCGTGACGGATATTGGAAGTGATGCGTTTTACGGTTGCAAAAACCTAACCTGTATTATGGTTGACGTATCCAATGCCTACTTTTCGTCGGCAAATGGTTTGTTGTTGTCTAAAGACGGCAAGAAACTTATCCTGGGTGTCAATGGTGACGTGACGATCCCCGACGGCGTGACGAGCATCGAGGATTATGCGTTTTGTGGTCGCGACGCCCTTACGAGCGTGACGATACCGGGTAGCGTGACGGATATTGGGACAAT
>JAFYDR010000099.1 GCA_017544725.1 Kiritimatiellia bacterium | reverse complement strand
CTGGACGCGAGGGCGCAGTCGTCAGCACCCGAGAGGTGGGCATAGTTCCACTTCCCGTTGGTCGGCGTCTCCGCCACGGGTACGGTGCGCTCAGTCCAGGTGATCTGCAGCTTGCCGTCTGGCGAGACCCACATCTCGGGGTCGAAGGCGCGCACGGGGCCGCTACCGTCGGGATCGTACACGAGCACTTCCTTCCACGTGTCGCCGTCATTTTCGCTCGTCGCGATCATCAGGTAGTTGTTGGAGTCCTCGCACGGCGTGACGCCTCCGTACCACACGGCCCAGAGGCGACCCGTGGACGGATCGCGCGCCATCGAGGGGATCCCTTCGTGCCGGCGCGTCGCGTGCGCGTGCTCCGCGTCCGGCGCGCCCAGGTAGTACGCACTTGACGGCACATTGGCGGCATGAGCGGCAAACAGGCCAACTACCGCCATGAGGAATGAGGTCACTTTCATTTGCAATTTGCGAACAGTAGTGTTATTTGTGGTCATTTGAGAATAAAGGTAATTCACAAACCCCTCTTTCGTGGCGTTTGCGGTTCAAGCCACTCGACTTGAGAAAACCGCATAACTGCAAAAACACAAGCGAGGTGTCAACGGCGGCAAGTGTAGCAAAGGTTCCACCGTCGCCACAAGTGGAAACTGTGCCTTGCCTAGTAACAGGGCGGCGAAGCCGTCCAGCTGAGAAGCGGGGAAGCTGAGAGGCTAAACAACTAGAGGTTGCAGTGACGAATGGGAGGGACGCGCTCCGTCGCGTCCGTCTGCATAACGCAACGCCCACGTCGTCGAAACCGAAAGTTATCCCCATGAACGTTCTCACGCGAGGCGCGGGCGGAGGGCTTGCCTATAACTTGATCAAATGTTGCCAATATCCAATATTACCAATAATCATTCGCAATAACCAATCTGAAACTGGCAACATTGGGACTGGCAACATTTCCACATTGGCAACATTCTCAACGTTATTCCCCATGAATATTCCCACGCAAGGTGCGGGCGGGGCGTTCCTAAAAGCTGATAGCCAAAAGCTAAAAGCTCAACAAAAACCATCCCGAATCATTCTTGCTTTTTCCTGTCGGAATGTCTATGCTAGTCTTTTTCGATTCATTACTGGAAAAGGAGGTCGAAGTGAATACTCGGTTGGTGATCGGTCGGTTTGCGGTTGGTCTGTTGTCTTTGTCTGTTGTGGGCG
The DNA here is from genome assembly GCA_017544725.1 of Kiritimatiellia bacterium. Lineage (GTDB taxonomy): Bacteria > Verrucomicrobiota > Kiritimatiellia > RFP12 > UBA1067 > RGIG8368. The sequence goes on along the minus strand of JAFYDR010000099.1, from coordinate 2,539 downwards.
GATGCTTCTCGGTAAAGACGGAGCATGAAATCAAGCCGATCCACATTACGATGGATATCAATCTGAAGGTCAAGCAGGATGTCGAGTCCTACCTAAACGACACGCGCGAGCGTAGCCGTGCGCGGCGCGACAAGATTTACGCGCTCGTAGATGCGGGCAAGGCGCAGGAGCTGGAGACGGGGTACATCGAACTGAAGGACTCGTCTGACGCGGATGCGGCCAAATTGGTTTCGGAGGAGAACGATGATCGCAAGATCATGTACGCCGAGATCGCGAAGAAGCGCGGGAAGACACCGGAAGAGGTCGGCAAGACTGCTGCGCAGATGATCAAGATTCATCAGGACGAGCGCCAGAAGACCAAGTAACGTCTCTCGGCGTCTTGACGGAGGGGAACGCGCATTGCGTTTTTCCCTCCTGCATCAAAACCGCGAAACCGTCGGCTATCTGCAGTCGTATCGGTTCGCGGTTTTTTGCGTCCTGCTGACGGGAGGCGAGTACGGACGCGACGACAAGTGCCTTCTCCAGCCCGTCGCCGCGCCGATAGTTCCAGACTTCGTCCGGTTGCGCAACTCGTTCCGGTTCGTCATAGATCGAATGGTTCGGCCAGCTCGAGAGAAGACGCAGCAAGTGTGCGAGATCCAGCGGTTCCGCTTCTTTCACGCAAACGGGATTGCGTTCCAAAGCGGCGCGGAAAAACGGTGCCGCTTCCGTGCAGGAGAGGTCGCGGAATGCGTAGAACGCCATGTCGGCGGTCGGGTTCTCGGCTCGGATCGATTCCAACCGGTTTCGGATTTCCGAACGTGACATGCCGACGCGGATGTCCAGTGGTTCCGGTTCTCGCACAAACGTTTTCTCCCGTTCGTCAGGCAGTTGCGGGATCGTGATGTCGGGACAGATTGGTGCCGTACTCGCGTTTCCATCCGCATGGGCGGGCAGGTCGGCGCAGTCTTCCGTGAGGTAGGCGCGAAGGGTTTTCCCGAATCGCTTGTATTGTTCGCGGTCGATACTCGCCTGAGGATACAATAGGTGAATCCAGCCGGAACAGTGCGAGACGATGGTGACGCGCTCGTGTTCGAGCGCCCGACGCGCCTGTGCGGAGATCTGCGTGCCGTTGAACCACATCGGTTTGGTCACGATTCGGCGGTTGTTGGTGAGGATGCCGTCGCCAAGCAGAATGAAGTTCTGCGAGTGCAGGGGCGTCGCCATCAAGAAGATGTCTTCCAGCGGAATCTCCCCGACGATGAACAGTGCTGCGGCGTAAAGCGCGGCGAGCGAGACGCACTCGCCGGCACCGGTTGTGAAACCGTCCTTGTAGCGGAAGGCGTCCATTGCTTCGACCGTCTCCGTTTTCCAATACGGGATCACGTCACTGTCATACTTGTCCAGTCCGAAATGCTTTCGGATTCCAATGTCGAAATAGTAGGAGTCCCCCTGATAGCCGAAAAGCGCGTTGGAACGGGAAATCTCCTCTGGCGAGAGGAAATCGCGGAATCGTTCCAGTTCTCGTTGTTGCCGCGTCAAGCCCCACGTCTCCAAATCGAGGTTGAAGATGTAGTGGTCCATGATGAACTGCTTGATGCGTTGGACGCGCTTGTAGGGGCGCATGGCGGCGAGATTGTCGAACCAGGGATCCTCACGCCACCTCCAAATACGCGGAGAGAGAATGTTCGCCAAGACCAGACTGTACATCAGTTCGGGAAAGACGAACAACTCCATATCGGAGAGCGTCACGGCGGCGGACTTGCATTCGGTGAGACGGTCGTTCATGGCGAGACAGAGCGACGGACACGGGGTGTTATTCGTTTTCCTTCGCCAGCTTTTTCAATTTGGAGGCGATCGTGAGCTTCTGGACCGAACTGAGCTTGTCAATGAAAACCACGCCGTCCAGATGATCCAGCTCGTGCTGCACGCAACGGGCGAGAAGTCCCGATACGGTGATGGTTTGGCGTTGCGACTGCAAATCCAGATAGGTGACGGTCACCGTTTCAGCACGCGTGACCTTGGCGCCGATTCCGGGGAAGCTGAGGCATCCTTCGTCGCCGCGCTGTTCACCCTCAGAAGAGAGGATTTCGGGATTGATTAACACCAGCGGCATTGAGATCGCCGCGTTCCGTTCACGGTACTGTTCCTTCTCGCAGTCAGGAGGAATGTCGATCACGCACAGTCGTTCCGTGCGGCCGACTTGTTCTGCGGCAAGCCCGACGCCTTTCGCCGCGTACATGGTGTCCAGCATATCCGCAGCGAGTTTTTGGATATTCTCGTCAACAAATCCAACGGGTGTCGCGCGTTCGCGCAACACCTCGTTGCCATATTTGCAGATGGGAAGAAGCATTCCGGTTACGCCTCAGACTGTTTCTTCAGGATATCGTTCAATCCGTTGCCGACCGTCGTCGCAAGCGACTCAGGTTTCAGCAGCGAGAGCGCAGAACCTGCCAACGTTCCGGCAATCGTGGCACCGGCCGAAGCGAGGGAGAGAATGGTTCCGCCGAGCGCTCCGATCGCGGGAAGTTCGTCAACAGCCTGCTTTGCGGAGCTGGAG
>JAFYDR010000098.1 GCA_017544725.1 Kiritimatiellia bacterium | reverse complement strand
GATACTTGTCACCGTCGCCGGAATCGTTACGGTATTCAATGCCGAGCATCCACTGAATTGGTTCGCCACGATTTCCGTCGCAGTCCCGGTCATCGTCACGTTTGTAAGTTTGCTGTATGAATCCGGGAAAAGTGTAGAAAGTGGCTTTTTCAACGACCAAGGTAACGACGCCGAGGTAATCCCCGTACATCCCTTAAATGCGTCCATTCCCACGCTTGTCACACTATTAGGAATCGTCAAACTAGTCAACTGCCACTCCCAGCTGAAAAAGTTAGCCGGAATTTCCGTCACGGGATAACCATTCAGAGAATCGGGAATCGTCACATTCCCCGTCGTGTGGGTCGTCGCGGTAATCGTCGCCTTGCCGTCCGTGACAGTGTACCTCCACTCTTTATAGAGCGTCACCGAATAGACCTCGGATTGCGCCGTTCCACCGATGAGGGTCGTATAGGTCAGCGTGTGCGCCCCAGTCGTTGATGGTGTCCACGTGAATGAACCAGTCCCCGTGGCACGTTTCACCTCCGTTCCGTTGTCCTTGATCACGACCGTCGCGCCAGAGTTGCCGCCCACCCATGTGGCGTCCCATGCGACAGGGAGTATCTTATCAAACGGTGTTCCAATAGCAATTGCCACCGTATCAATCGCCACAGCCGCGCTCTCGCCGCGCACAGCACCGAATGCGGACGGAGTAACCATCGCCCCGCAAAGCAGGGCAAACACCACCATCATCCCTCTCTTCATTTCGCTTCTCCTTTCACAGTTTCATTCAAATTTGTTCTGGATAATCTGCTCCATATTATCAACAAGCGATTTGAGAGATTTGATCCAATAATCGACATCTTTTCTTGAAATCACTTGAAGAGAATTTTTCCCGTCATAATCGCAGTTGTGAACAATTTCATTACGACGTTCAAGCATATTCCCGATACGCAATTTTAATTTTTTGTACCCCGACCTATCGCAGGCGTTGTCGATAATTTTGGGAAGCCCGTAGTATTTATACAGTCTTTCTATCTGCGAGAAAGATTGCATCGCACTTCGTGATAGGTAATCATCCAAAAGTTTTCGCAAACGTTTGTATGGCTTCTTTGGTGTTTCTTTCAGTACCCCAAGTACTTCCATAACCCCGACACCAATCTCTGTGAAGAAATCGACATCTTCTTTTGATGGAGTCCTTCTTTTTAATTCCTTGACGAACTCTTCCGCAAACCTGTCCGCCGCATACATATCTAGCGCGGACACCGCTAGTACCACCGCCGCTCGCAACATATCATCGCCAATGGGGCAACCCTGACTTTGTGCGACTAAGTTGTCGCACCGAACCATTACATCATCAAACCTCTGTTTCGCATTCGTAGGCATCTCTCTCATTCCTTTCTCGGCTGTCAACCGACTTCTACCCAAAACCTCAAACACCGCCGAACTCCAAAGCTAGTACCGAACACTCAACAAGCCGTTCTCTGTCTTTCCCGTTTCGTTTCATTCTGCATCCCGTTTTTCGCGGGCGCGCTCGGGGCGGCTACCGCCTCGCCCCTTCGCGCGCCCTCTTACTACCGCATATTACTCGGACAGGGTTCTGACCAGGCGGAAGCCGTAGTAGCCGTAGAAGTTGATGCTCTCGTCCGACGGTCTGTAGTAGTACCGGAAGGACGAGGTGCAGCTGCCCGTAATGATGCTCCAGCTGCCGCCGCGTAGCACCCGGTACGACCCCGAGGAAGACCCCTTCGGATCTGTCCCGTACGCCAGCATCCTGTCCCCGTCCCAGTCAAGACACCACTCCAAAACATTCCCGTGCATATCGTACAGCCCCCACGCATTCGGCTGGTACGAACCAACGGTTGTATGATAGGACGAATACCCTCCCTTGTTATCGGAGCTGTTATCCCAATACCGCCCCACCTGTTTCAAATCGTTCGTCGTGCTGCCACCGTTGTTGTAGTCACTCGTCGTGCCCGCGCGGCAGGCATACTCCCACTGCGCCTCCGTCGGCAGGTCGAACTCCAGCCCCGTCCGTGCGCGGAGCTTGCCAAGAAAACTGGACGAATCGACAGAAGATGATGATGGCCATTGCGAACCATTCGAAGAGCCCCGAATCGTGCTGTACGACACCTGTTCCACAGGCCGCTTGTCGCCCGAAAATTTCGACGGATTGCTCCCCATAACCAGCCGGTACTGCTTCTGCGTCACCTCGAACACACCGATGTAGAATGGCTTCGTCAGCGTCACGCGGTGGGACTCGTCGGTCTGATCATTACCCATGATATACGAGCCGCGGTCGATCAGCCGCAACACCAGTTTAGTCGTCTTATACACATCCACATTGAACCCGCCGCTCGGTTCCGCATCAAGATATGTGACCGGATAGCTCGATGCCGACGAACTCCCAGAAAGGTCAATTACACAATACAGCGGGTATCCCTCCACCGCAAAGACGACATTCTCCGAATGGAGTTCAATCCACTGCGCGGAAAGATCCCATACTGCCTTGTGGACGCCCGCACCGCCTCCCGTGTCTCCTGATAAAGCGGAAGGTAATGCTCCGTATGTCCTCCCTGTCGTCTTGTCCGTCGCGCTGATCTCGATCGACGAGACGGAGCCTACAACCTCATACGAGATATCCACCTTCCCGTTCCACGGGAACCGCTGCCTCGCCGTCACGTTGCGGATCTCCGCACCGGACGCCGTCCATGCGCAGACCACCGCCAGCACCGCGACCGCCGCGTCCACCATTCTCCTCATCCAACTACCCGTTCTCATTCCGTTCCTCCTTTCTTCAAAATTCAAAACTCGCGCTTGTTCTGAAATCAAATGGTCCTGGCCACAGGTTTGAAGTTGCTCTGTAAAACTTTTTCAATTAAACCTAGATTCAACAGTTCATCCAGTTTATCCCATAAGTCACAGTCAGCAACGTTCTTTTTTGTTTGCGCAACTATCGCGTTGTGCAAATCGTTCAAACTGACAGCACGTTGTGTTCTCCCATAAAGATGTACAATCATTTTCAAAATATTCTCCGATGTCAGCATTTATCCTCTCCTAAATCCAAATGTGATCCAACCGAAAGTTCTCAATAAACACAACAAAACGCACCTCAACCATTCTTCCCAAGATGTTCCCGCATGAACTTGTCAAATTCCTCCCAAGAGACCACGTACTTGTTCTTTTTCGCCTTATAACTAGAATACCAAGTAAGGGAACCGTATCGAACTTCCAACGTGCCAATCTTTTTTTCTCCGTCGCTCAGCGTAAAAGACACCCCACTTCTCGTGACGTCCATCTGTTTCGCCGACATTTTCAACTCATGCTTCTTTTGTTTCATTGCCTTGCTCCTTTCTAGCAACTCCGATTCTCTTTCGCAGTGGGACGCACCCGCGCCCCAGAAAACGCGCCAAAACCTACACTTTTTGGCGGGGTGTTTGGGGGGGATTTTCGGATACCGGCAGGGGTAGTCTGTCATCGGGAGTATCACGGCGGTTTTTCCATGCCGTGTAATACCGCCGAAAGGTGGTCGGGGACATCCCGCATTCGTTTGCGGCGACACTTTGGCGCACTTTTTTAGCGGCGACTTTCTCCGCCCATTCGTCGAACTGCTGGGGGAGCGTCACGCTGGGGCGACCGAACCTCACGCCTCGCCTTTTCGCAGCCTCGATCCCCTCTCGCTGGCGTTCTCGGATGTGCTTCCGTTCGCACTCCGCCACGAACGCGAGGACACGGAGGATCAGCTCGACGATGAACCGCATCACCAGCCCGTACGCCCCGCAAGTGTTCAGTACGGGCATATCCAAAATGCGTATCGAGACCTCCTTTTCCTTCGTGATATGTCTCCATTCCTCAAGGACTTGCGTATAGTCACGCCCCAGCCTATCGAGGCTGCAGATCACCAGCGTATCGCCCTTGCGAAGCCTGCGCTCCAGCTTCGTCCATCCGGGTCTGTCGAAGTCCTTCCCGCTCTTGCGGTCGGTGAAGATGCAACCGTCCTCGACACCCGCCGACCGTAGGGCGTCCAGCTGGCGATCGATGTTCTGTCCGGCGGACGAGACGCGGGCGTAGCCGTAGGTGACGGGATGTTTGGGGGACTTTTTGGCGAAGGGTTTCATGGTTCGGCTCCTTTCCAGATTTGATGATTGTGGAGTAGGATTATACCCCTTGCGTCAAACTGTCCCGAACCTAAATTTTTCGTTGAAACCGCTTGAAATCCAGTCCGTCTTTTGCTATCCTTAAATCTGTCGCGCCAAAAAGTGTAGGTTTTGGCGCGTTTTTGTTTGTCGGAGCGATGGTGAGACGGGAAGGAAAGTTACTTTTCTTCGTTAGGGAATGAAAACAACTTGGACAACGAGTCAACAACTCTCAGATGGTCAACGCGCAACCGCGCGACTGCTTTCTTTCGGCTCGCGGTTGCGAGCCGACAAAACAAAAGTTGTTCCTGTTGTTCCCCAATCCATCAATCGTCAAGATGATTTTGTCCTCTTAAATGGAACGCGCCGCCAATTTCAAGCCGCGCAGCGGCGTTTTTCACCGTCGTCTTTTGAAAATGAAAACAACAGAAACAACAACTTCGCTGCGCGAAGTAGTGACGAATGACGAATGGGAGGGACGCGCTCCGTCGCGTCCGTTGCGTGCTCAATTGCATTCGATAGCAATCGATGGCTACCGATGACACGTAACAAACAACACGCGACACGCTGCATTGGACTGGCAGGACTGGGGGTTAAAAACCCATCTACACTGTCACCATTGTCCCCGCTTCTCAGCCTCTCAGCTTCCCCGCTTCTCAGCTGGCGGCGTTACCCGCCACGGGAGGTAGGTGATGAGGGAGCGGGCGGAGAGGGCGGCTTGTCCTTCGACAAGGGCGGCGAGATCGCCGGCCTTGCCGTGCACCCAGACGCCAATGCAAGCGGCGGCGAATGCGGGGATTCCTTGTGCCCACCAGCCTCCGATCAAGCCCGCCAGCACGTCGCCGGATCCGGCGGATGCCATGCCGGGATTGCCGGTTCGGTTCAACCACGGTTTCCCGTCCGGTTCGCAGACGAGCGTACCGGCTCCCTTCAACACGGCAACAGCCCGATAACGGTTGGCGAGTGCGGCAACGGCGGCAGGTCGGTCGTTCTGTACGTCAGCAACGCTCACGTTCAGCAAGCGTGCCGCCTCGCCGGGATGGGGCGTAAGAATCCACTCGGTTCCCTCTTCTGGTTTGGCATTCGGCGTCTGCGCGAGCAGATTGAGTCCGTCCGCATCGATCACGAGTCGTCTGGCGCGAACGGAGAAGCGGTCTTCGGCAGACGGCGCACCGCGTCCGGGACCGAAGACAACCGCATTGTATCCGTCAAAATCGAGTGACTGCTCGCGGAAGATCGCTTCGGGTAAATGAATGGCGGCAGCTGTTCGGCTCTCCGGCGGCACCTGAAGGCAGATGAGTCCGACCCCGCTGGCACGTGCGCCCAAGCCCGCAAGAACGGGTGCGTGGGGATACGAACGGCTTCCGCCCACGATGCAGAGCTTGCCGAATGTACCCTTGTTCGCATCCCAAGGGCGCGGCGGCAACCAGCGGCGCAGTTCCGGCTCTGCGATCAACTGCTGGACACCCGCGACTTCGGACAAGGTGCCGGTATCTGCAATGGAATCGGGCATACCGATATCCGCGACGATCAACGAACCGACGCGGGCCGCGCAAGAAGAAAAAGCGAATGCGGCTTTGGGGCGCGCAAAGGTCACGGTACAGTCGGCGGTAACGCACTCGCCCGCGATCTCGCCCGTATCGCCGTTCATACCCGAAGGAATGTCGGCGGCAACCACACAGGCGCAGCGCCGCATCTCGTTGATCCAGCGAATCGCGCAAGCGGCCGCACCGCGCGGGGCACCGTTACATCCCGTACCCAGTACGCCATCCACGACCACACCGTCGCGAAGCAGGAATCCGGTGCGCAGTTTCGGATCGTCCCAGTCCGATTCAGCGGGACAGGCGAGGTAGGAGACGCCGGCGCGTTCCATGATCCGAAAGGCGGTCAGGGCATCCCCTTTCAACGTATCGGGGGAACAAGTCAGGAGAACCTGTACGGAAAAGCCATCGCGGTACAGGCCAGTTGCCGCCACGAAGATGTCGCCGCCATTGTTTCCGTGACCGGCTACCAAGACGACGCGGCGGGTCTTGCGCAGACGGGAGACGTGCGCGACAATCCGCGCCAGCTCATTCCCTGCGCGAAGCATCAGGGAAAGGTCGGCACATTCCGGGAGGCACATGGCTGCGGCATCCGCCGCCCGCATTTGTTGGACAGAGACGAAGCGCATAGAAGTCCCCTACTGTTTCGACGGCACCAGATTCGGTTGCCAAGAGGAGAAAAAGTACAAAGAATAGCTCCGGAAGAAAAGCGTCATCGGCAAGAGCAGGAAGTCACTCACGAACGGCAGCCTGAAGAGCAACAAGCCACCGAACGGAATCAAGACCAGAAAGAGAAGAAGGTAGAGACCTCCCCAGAGGAAACAGAGGCCAAACTGCAGGAGATAGAAACCGAAGACGCGACCGGGGAAACAGCAGAAAAATGTCCAGACGATGCGCCATGCCTGAAGCGAGGAAAGTTCCGGATGCCAATAGAGCACCGGCACGACGAATTCCGTTGCCATTCCCTGAAGGGAGAAACAGGTAACGGAGATGAGTACAATCCCGAGCGTACCGTATAGGAACTGCGGGTTGTGAATCGGCAACGTATCGGACGAAAACCCGCTGGTGACGTAGGGAACGATGACATTGCGATACAAAGAACCGAAGATGGGAAGGATGCAGAAGAGCGCAATCACATACACGACAATCCGCCAGAGAAAGAGCGAATGCGCTGGGCGACGCGAGAGCTGCCAGCCGACGAAGAGGCGGTCTTGCGGGACATACCACTTGTGGAGGAGCATGAACTCACCCCGATTGCGAAGCCAGCAGAGCCAGACGAAAAGCAAGAGGTAAAGCGCGATCGCGAGGCCGGTCTGGACAAAGGCACGGACTGAGGAGAACGACTGCACCAGCTGCGTACAAGACTCCTGAAACGCCTTCAAGGCCGCTGCAGAAAGCTGCTCCATGTTCTGCGCGGGAGAATCGGGTTGGGAAGAGACGCGGAAAACAACAGGGCCACCGAGAGAGCAAATCCAAGCGCAACACGCGAAAGCGACCCACTGGAGAAAAGAGAACGGACGAAAGAGAAGTTCCTTCATTCGGGCGAGTGCGTCTTTCGCGGCAAATGATGCGGAAGGGATGTTGCCATGAGCAAGATCCGGCGGAGGAAAGAGGTCGGCAATCGAACCGGCGGCTTTCCACTCCAAACCGAGACCGGGATACCAAACCAGCGTGTCGCGCCGAATCCGACCGGCAGAGATTGCGGCACGGATTTCCTCGAGATCCATCGGACCGACACGGGTTTCCCCGTCAGCATAATACCAAACTTTCCCGTTCATGATCTTCATCCTTGCTTCGCGCAGCTTTTAGGTGTTAGCTGTCAGCTGTTAGGTGTTGGCCGTCAGCTTTTTGGAGAGGCGGCTTGCCGCGCCGCAGACCGAGCGGAACGCGGGCAAGAATGCCCCCGCACGGAACCACGGCGGCTAACGCCGCCAGCTTAACGACAAAAAGGCGGGGACAAACGGATCGTCTGTCCCCGCCGAATCGTTCGACAGACGCGAACTACTCTTCCACGACCGCGACCTTGATGACAGGCGCGACCTTGGCGTGCAGTTTCACGGTGATCTCGAATTCGCCGACTTCCCGAATCGGTTCGGCGAGGTCGATCTGGGTCTTGTCCAAATCGACGTTCTTCGATTCCTTGACGCCCGCGAGGATTTCCGCGACGCCGACGGAGCCGTAGAGGCGGATGCCATCGACGGTCTTCGCCTTGATCGTGATCACCGCGTCCTTGAGCTGGGCGGCCTTGGCGTTCGCTTCGGCGAGCTGCAGCTTGGCGAGTTCCTCACGTTCCTTGCGGAGTTTCTCCAGGCGACGGAGCGCGTGTTTCGTCACGGGGGCGGCGAGATCCTGCGGAAGGAGATAATTGCGGGCATACCCGTCCTTCACGGTCACGACTTCACCGGCCTTGCCGAGGTGTTCGACGTCAGACAACAACAACAGTTCTGTAGCCATAATCCAATTCCTTTCGTTAGGCCATCAGCCCCATGTTCCGTGCGCGGCGGACACCCTTTTTGATCTGGCGCTGCTGGGCAGCGGTCACGCCGGTGATACGGGCAGGAATAATCTTGCCGTATTCGGTCACGAAACGTTTCAGGAACTCAACGTCGTTGATGTCCACGATTTCTTCGTTGGACATCGGACGCTGACGCTTGTGGGAGGGAATCACATCGCGATCACGATCACGCCCGTCCCGGTCACTACGAGTATTCGGTTTCTTCTGCATAGGCATAAGACACAATCCTTTCAATGGTTAAAATGGGAGATCTTCTTTCGTCTCGTCCTGCGTGGAAGGCGGTTGCAAGGAACCTGCGAAAGCGGGAGGCGGCATCGGAGCGGACGAAGCGGCGGCCGTCGTCGCGGCGGCGCCCTGCGGACGCGAACCGACAAACTTGACCGTATCGGCACGGACGCGCAACTTGGAACGCTTCTCGCCAGCCTTGGTCGTCCACTCGTGCTGTTCCAGCTTTCCCTCGACCAACACAGGGCTGCCTTTCGACAGATACTGGGTACAGAGGTCGGCCAGACGACCGTTCTCCCCGCGGTTCCAGATATCGACGTCAACAAAGCAAACGCGTTCCTGCTGCTGGCCGTCTTTCGTCTTCCAGACCTCAGAAACAGCGACCGTGATGGAAGCGACCTTGGCACCGGACTGCGAAGTGCGCAGTTCGGGATCCCTGGTCAGATTCCCCATGATGATCACTTTGTTGAAACAAGACATAAAATCCCCCGTCCGGTACTAGACGTTCTCTTCTGTTGCAACAGGCTCATCCTGCACGGCAGAAGTGGCGGCGGTCTGGGCGGCATTCTCGGCCTCGGCAGCAGCCTTGGCTTCCTCACGCGCCTTGCGGGCCTTCGCCTGCGATTCCAAGATCGCCTCGCGCTTTTCGTCCACGGCGAGAATCTGAACGCGGAAGACGTCGCCCGTCAGGTGGTAACGCGCGATCAGCGCCTTCACCTTGTCAGGCTCGAGTTCGAAACGAACCTTCACGTAAACCCCGCTGTCCTTCTTCTTCATCCGGTGCGCGAACGTCTTGCGTCCGAGCACGGTCGAATCGATCACGTTGCCGTTCAGGCGCGTGATCTCGACGGTCGCTTTCTCAATCTGTTTGTCCAAGGCTTCATCTTTCACCGATCCGACGAAGATGTACAAGCCATCGTATTTGTTCATGGTAACAATCCTTCGTTCCAAACCGTTCACACCGCCGCAGGGGCGGCAGCTGGGGTTTCAAGAGTCCAGCTGTTGAAACGGTTCATTGTTTCGTTCAATCCATTTTCCGTCCAGCAGAGCACCGCATCTGCGGCAGCCTTGACCACGGTGCCGACCTGCGCCAGCCTCTCCGCGTCGTAGCGTCCCAACACATGGCCGATGAGCGAGCCTTCCCCCGTACGCCCCATGCCGACGCGGACGCGCGCGAAGCGGTCCGTTCCGAGCTGTGCAATCACGGAGTCCAACCCGTGGTGCCCGCCGCTGCTGCCGCCGCCACGGACACGGAGCTTGCCGAAGGGCAAGTCGCAGTCGTCCTCGACGGTGATCAGGTCATCGGGGGTTCCCTGGTAATAGTGGAGCAGAGGGGCGATGGCGTTTCCGCTCAGGTTCATGTACGTCAGCGGCTTCACCAGCCACACCGTCTCCCCATTCACTTCGGCCTTGGTTGTCAGGGCGTGAAACCTGGAACTGTTCCTCCAGTCGGCGGAAAGACGGGATGCCAACGCGTCCACGACATCGAACCCGATGTTGTGGGGCGTGTTCTCGTACTCCCTGCCTGGATTTCCCAGTCCCGCGATCAATTTCACGTGTCGCCCTGCCTTTCCGGAAGCGTTACTTCTTCGCGGCCTTGTCCTTGTCTCCCTCGGCCTCAGCCTCTTCCTTCTTGCCCTTGGAGATCACTTCGGGCTGGAGAGGCTTGCCGTCCTCGCCGACCGCAGGAGCGGCTTCCGCATCAGCGGTTTCCGCAGCCGTGACGAGCGCGACCACGTTGCCCTTGCCGGTAACGATAGTGTACTTGTCGCCCAGCTGGAGATCCTTGACGAACAGGGACTCGTCAACCTTCAGGGCGGAAACATCCACGGTGAAGCTCTCGACCACGTCGAGCGGGCTGCATTCAACCTCGATGCTATGCAGCATGTGCTGCAGGATGCCGCCTTCGAGGCGGACGCCCTCCGGCTCGCCGCTGACGAACAGCGGGATACGGATGCGGATCTTGCGGTTCAAATCGATCTCGCCGAAGTCTGCGTTGATCGGCAGACCGGTGAGGGGGTGATACTGGATTTCACGCAACATCGCGTGAATTTCCTTGCCGGAGACGTCGAGCTTCAGCAGCTGCTGTTGCTCGCCGCGACTGCGAAGCAACGCCATGAACTCGCGGGCGTTGATCTTCAGCAGTAGGGATTTGCTGTGATCGATACGGGTCACCGCGCCCGGGACGAACCCCGCGCGGCGCAGCCGACGGGACGCGGCGGAACCCTGTTCCTCGCGCTCTTCGGCTTTCAGAATCGTTAACTCTTCTGCCATTTTGTTGTTTCCTTTGTGCCGTCCGCTTGTCCACCGGGATGTCGAGATCGCTCTCTCACCCAGCCTCTCAGCGGCGGCTGTTTGGTTCAGTCCGCTGGCACACGCCCCGATGTCACCCGGTTAGTGCCGGAAGAGTGTGCTGACGGATCGGTTTTCGTGGATTCGCCGGATTGCTTCGCCCAGCACGCCGGACACGGAGAGCGTGGTGATCTTGGTGGGGATGTTGCGAGACCGCAGATCCGAGCGCAGCGGAATCGTATCCGTCACGATCAGCTCCGTCAACCCGGTCTCCCCCTCCAGACGTTCCACGCCCTTGTCCGTCAACGGGATGTGCGTGACCGCGGCGCGTATAGACACGGCGCCCCTGTCCCGCAGCATCTTCGCCGCCGCGCAGAGCGTTCCGCAGGTCGCGGTCATGTCGTCAATCATGATGACATCGCAACCCGACACATCACCGACCACGGTGAATGCATCCACATCCGCGTCTCCCAACCGCTGTTTCGCCACAATTGCCAGGTCCGTTCCCAGCATTTGTGAGTAGGCATAAGCCGTCTTCGCCCCTCCGGTATCGGGCGATACGACGATCGGCTTGTGCAGCTGTAGCTCTCGCAGGTACTTCACCAATACCGGCGTGGCGTGCAGGTGGTCAACGGGAATATCGAAAAATCCTTGGATTTGCGCCGCGTGCAGATCCATCGTGAGGATCCGGTCGGCGCCGGCTGTCACCAACAGGTTGGCGACGAGCTTTGCAGTCAACGGGACACGCGGCTGATCCTTGCGATCCTGCCGGGCATATCCGTAGTACGGGAGAACGGCGGTGATACGAGCTGCCGACGCGCGTTTCGCCGCGTCGATCATGATCAACAACTCCATCAGCATATCGTTGGGCGCGACGCAAATCGGCTGCACGATGAACACGTCCTTACCGCGCACCGTTTCCTCGATCTTGACGTGGATCTCGCCATCGAGGAAGTGGTGGATGGTGATACCGCCCAACGGTCCTCCGAGATACTGCATGATTTTATCGGCCAACGGCGGGTTCGCCGTTCCCGTAAAAACAATCAAGTCGTCTGTCATGATTTGCTCCATCGCTCTCCAACAAAAAAAGGACGCAGCTGGTTGCCCGAGGTGGACTCGAACCACCTCAAACAGCGTCAAAGGCTGCTGTGCTGCCATTACACCATCGGGCAAGTATGCGCCAAAACATTCCATACGCCGTCAGCATCCAGCCGTCGGCAAATCTCTTCTCCCTGCGCGCGATCTCGAACCAGACCGAACACCGAAGCTCCGCTCCCGGAGAGCAGGACGCCCAGGCACCCGGCCAGCCGAAGCGTCTCCGACAATCTGGCAATCGTCGGATACCTCTCGAACACGGCCGCCTCCAAATCGTTGTACAGGAGGCCTGCCGCCCGTCTCACATCGCTTGCACGGATAGAGAAGGTCATATTTTGCACCATTTTAGGGGGAGTAGTCAAGCCTGATTTCCATCTACTGAAAATTTCCGGCGTGGAGCAGTGGACGCCGGGATTGGCGATTACCAGATCGAATCCGCGCACGGGGCCGTCCAGTGCCAGCCGATGTACCCGTTCTCCCCTGCCTTCCATCAGGACCGCACCACCCAACACCAGCGCGGGCACGTCGCTTCCCAGCTCCGCACCGAGCGCGGCCAACTCCTCGTCCGGACGCCGCAGTCCCCACAACTCGTTGAGTCCCCGAATCACACCAGCCGCGTCGCTACTGCCGCCGCCCATGCCGCCGCCTATGGGAATGCGTTTGCAGATGCGGATGCGCACGCCAGACTGAACGTTGTACCGCGATTGCATCAGCTGCGCCGCTCGCATGGCGAGGTTCTTTTCGACGGGACCGATCTGCGTCGCGCTGATTCCGTTGACGGTCGTGAGCGCAAGGGAGAACGTAGCGGGCGTGCGCGTGAGGGTGATGGTATCGCTGAGGCTAACCGGCATCACGATGCTGCGTAGATCGTGATATCCGTCCGGCCGCACTCCCAGAACCTCCAACGTCAGGTTGACCTTGGCATGCGCCTCAATCGTGATTTCGTCACTCGCGTTCATTCCGCCTTGACTGCCAACCCCCATTCCGTGAGTTTCCCGGCGATGAACTCAATCGATTGTTCCTGCATGGCTTTTGCGCCCAGTTCGGGCGAAAGCACAGGCCCGCATGCGAAGCGGATCGGCTTGCTGGGATCGACCGCGCCGAAATCCTCGAACAGCCCCGGCTTCCCCTTGGCGAGGAAATCCGTCTGACAGGCGATGGGAATCACGGGCACCTTCGCCTTCTCCGCTAGCTTCACGCCAAGGCTACTGAAGTGGCGGCGATCGAAAACCGGAGATCGCGTTCCCTGCGGGAAGATCACGATGGAGAAGTCCCGGCTGATCCGGTCGCATCCTTCGCGGAAAACGGTCTTCAAGTCTTCGCGTGGATTCGTGCGCGTCACGGCAATGTCCCCTACCGTCCGCATGGCACTCCCGATGAAAGGGATCTGGTCGATCGACTTCTTCAAAATGATCGAGATTTTCCCGAACGGAATCAACATAGGCGGCAACGCCATCGTCTCCAACGTGCTCATGTGATTGCACAGGTACACGACCGGACCGGAATAGGCGCAACGGTTTTGGAACCCAGTGACGATCACCTCGCTTCCCATCTGTTCCGGGAAGAGCAACGAATGCCAGGTCGTCTTCGCCCAGTAGTCGTGATTGAATCGACGCAGGACATTGCGGAACGAACAACTGCCCAGCATGTACATGTTGCAGAGAAAATAGCGGAAGCTGATCCACGCGCTCTGTTTCCTCGGTGGCGTACGCCGATTCTCCGGCGCGGTCCGGTACTCCCCCTTCTCCAGCAACTGCCTGACGAACTCACTGTATGGCGTTTTTTTCATGGTCGCTGCGCCGAATTAATAATACCGCTGATCATCGGGAAGCCCCAGCAGCCGATTGACAGCCCTGTCGATTTTTTCCGGAACGGTCTCGCCCGTGCCAAGATGCCGCAACTTGAGAGCCGTCACACCGAAAATCCGAATGTGCTTCCACCCCAGTTGACCGGGGAACAGGTCTTCTTGAGCCTT
>JAFYDR010000097.1 GCA_017544725.1 Kiritimatiellia bacterium | reverse complement strand
TGCGACAGACAATGGTCTGACCGTCGATTTCACCTCCGCGCTGGCGGCGGCACTCGCGAAGGACGGTTCCGCCGTTATCAGCAACCGTCTTGCTGGACGCGATCCCGCGTTCCGGCAACATAAACAAGCTCGCATCACATACGTCTATGACGGCGTGAGAAAGACCATTACCATCAAGGAACATGCGACGTTCAAGATTCCGTTCGTTGTTCAGAACACCGACCCCGTCCCCGACTGGGAATGGCGAGGGAACGACATCCTCGCTTGGCAACCGTTGACGGCGACGCTGACGACCGCCTCCGGCGCAGTTCGTCGCTTGGCTGCAGAACCGTCCGCCGCAGTCGCTGTGAATGGTGCTTGGAGCGCGACGTTCCCGGTGGATTGGTACACGGGCGGTACGGCGAAGCGTGAAGTTGAATTCACGACACTGGCAAGCTGGACTGCGCAATCCGATCCGGATATCCGCTTCTTCTCCGGTACGGCCACGTACAAGAAACGTGTCGCATACGCGCCGACGAAGGTGGGTGTCCGTACGATCCTCGACCTCGGCGAGGTGAAGAACTTTGCGGCGGTGACTGTCAATGGCAAGACATTCCCCGTTCTCTGGAAACCGCCCTACCGTGTCGATATCACGGATGCGCTCGATGCAAAAGCCGATGCGTTCACGCTGGAGGTGAAGGTGACGAACCTCTGGCCGAACCGTTTGATCGGCGATGACGCTCTCCCTCCGGACTGCGAGTGGAAAGGCAGCGTACGCAACGGTGTGAAGGAGATTGGCGTGAAAGAGATCCCGCAGTGGGTGAAGGACGGCAAACGGTCGCCGACCGGTCGCCACACCTTCACCACATGGCGGCACTGGGCGAAGGACGAGAGTCTGTTGCCCTCTGGTCTCCTCGGTCCTGTCTTCATCCGCACGGCCGAAATCGCCCGAGAAGGAAAAGCAGGACTGTAAACTTGTGAAGTCATTTCAAAACCACGGAATACACGGAATGGTTTGTCAGAAAACGCGTGATTTTTCAGTGCACTCCGTGTATTCCGTGGTTGAAAAACAGGATGGCTAAAAGGTTTTGAAATGGTTCTTGTGGATGATGGTCGAGAAAAGGAATCATGGCACAATGAAAACGACACTTGTAAAAACGATCGGGGTTGCCTGTGCGATTCTTCCGCTCACGTTGCTTTCGGCGACGCGCGAAGAAATTCCGTTCTGCGCGATTCGTCTGCGCAAGCCGCAGACCGATTCGGAGAAACTGTGGCGCGAGACGTTTGAACAGTTCGCAAAGCACCGAGACGCGGTCGATGAGGTCTGGTTCTCGACGGGTATCTGTTTCCCTGACATGGCGGAACACCGCGCGCACGCCAAACGGCTTGCGGCGGCATCAGCCGATCTTCGCAAGGTCGGCATTCTTCCCTCCCTTCAGGTACAGGCGACCATTGGACACGGAGATTCGTTCACCTACTACGCCGACAACTCCGGCATCACTTGGCAACGCTATGTGGCTGAAGACGGCACGGCCGCGAAAACGCTGAACTGTCCGCGGGCACCCGGTTTTCTTGCCTATCTACGCGAAATGTCCGCCTTGTACGCATCGGCCATGCGTCCCTATTCGGTGTGGGTGGATGACGACATTCGAATCATCTCGCACCACGGGAAAGGGGGAAGTAGCGGATGGGGTTGTCACTGCCAGCACTGTCTGGATGTCTTTGCCGCCAAAGAAGGCGTGGCGCGTACGCGGACGGAACTGCTCGCGGGAATGAAGAAAGACGCGGGGTTGGCAGTGCGGTGGCGGGCTTTCGCCTTCGAGGGCGAAGCCGCATTGGCGCGTACGATAGCTGACGCGGTTCATGCGGCGTCCCCCGAGACACGCGTATGCCAGCAACAGCCGGGCGCCTGTTTCCCGGAACATCGTATGCTGTACCAAACCTATCATGAGGCGACGGGGCTTCCGGTGGGAATGCGACCGGGGGCGGGTGCCTATTTCGACCATGACGCGCGGGCGCAGATCGACAAGGCGTACTATCTCGCCTTGCAAATCGACACCATTGGACCTCTCCCCTTTATCGACCGCATCTGCAATGAAATCGAGACCTGCCCGCGATCGTTTGCGTGCCGCACGGGAAGGGGAGTGTTGCTGGAGGCGTTAGAAGCACTTTCTCAAGGCATGAACGCCATCTCGGTACTTGCGATCGATGCCGGTTTCGAGACGCCCGCATGGTATGGTGAAGAGATCCTTGCACCGCTCGCGCGGAATGCAGCCATGCTCCAACGCTATGTGCGTTTGAACGTGGGCGCAACACGGTGTGGATACGGTGTGACGTCGATGCCGCCCGGTGCGATGCAAACCTCTTCGTTACCACTCAAGCCGCTTGCGCCCGGTGTCCATTCCAAACTCGCCCGTCTGGTTACCATCAGTATCGCAAGGAATGCCGTCAACGGTGGAAAAGAGGCAATCCAAAAATTTTTGGATGAGGACATTCTTCTGGACGGCGGTGCGGCGGAAGCCCTTGTCCATGCAGGATACGGAACGGAGATCGGATTGGACGGTTGTGAAGCACTCAAGGGAAGTCTGCGCGAACGCTTTTCCGATGATCCGATCAACCACGGACTGTTGGCACGAGAGACACCGGTTGCGGGACGGGCGTTCTTCCTCAAGCCTGCGAAAGGTGCGCGAATCCTCTCGGAATACTACAGCGATGCAAATGCGGAACTGAGACCGGGTGTTGCCGCCATTGCGTTTGAGACGGCGACAGGACGGCGGCGTGTGGTTTTCGGACATGACGCATTCACCGCCACGCTTCAAATCGCATCGGGTGATCGTGTGCGGCAACTTCACAGACTGGCAGATTGGGCATCGCACGGCGCAAGCCCTGTGTTATTGGAGACACCGACCCGTTCATTCGTACAACCCCGCGTCTTCGCGGACGGTACGCTCGCCTCCGTTGTCTTTGTGAATACGTCCATCGGCATGACGCCTCCCGTTCGCCTCCGACTGCGCGGAGTTCCTGCCCATGCGAAACGTGCCGTGTGGTCGTCACTCGACGCGGCAGATGCCGTGTGCGACATTACGCGGGAGGGAGACGATGCGCTGGTGACGCTACCACCGATTCCCGCTTGGACCGGTGGCTACGTGAGCTGGACGGAATAAGAGCTGGTTAGGCCGGTTAAGCGTGTTAGGCTCTGGGTAAGCATGTTAGGCCGGTTAGGCGTGTTAAGCCGAGAATGAAACTGAAAAAACGCGAGTTCTCTGGAAACCATCAGGTCATTGGTTGTTATCACATTTTTCCTTCGCCGTCTCGGCGGCTGTATCGTTCATATCATTGCTGCCGGGACGCTGGTTCTCCATATTACCGTCGCGCGTGGCGCGGGGGGACGTTTGCCTTTACCGTGACAATCATTTGGTATCATTGCTCCGTTGCCTTTGAGGACTCGACTATTGGGGCACGGATGAGTTAGCCTGCGCTCTAAAGACAAGGTGTTCTTTCAGTTGTTTCTGTTGTTTTTAGAAAGCGATGGTGAAATACACAGATGTTCCCACAGAAAGGTATCCCTGAAAAATCGGCTTGTTTCTCGGTGATGGATTTGCTACACTTTTTTGCAATTATTCATTGAATGTTGGGACACGGTGTCTTGGATTAGGCATTCTGTGTCCAGTTCCTCAAGAAAGGATTGAAGATGAAAAAGATGGCTTGTCTGTTTTGTGCCGTGATGCTTTCAGCCTTTTCGTTACAGGCCGCGTTCACGGGAAACTATGTCTATAGTGGAATGATGGACCGCTATGTCAAGGGACTTGGCGAGTGGCATCCCGCTGGAACGGTGACGGTGAAAGCGCTGAAGCTGAACACCAGGAAGAAAACCTGTAAGGTCACGGTTTCGATTCAGGAGATGGGAAAGCGTAAGCTGAGTTCCTCGGGAATACTCACCTTCGACGGTATGTATATGCACGGTACGGTGAAGGGGGCTGCCGGGACATGGGGGTGTGAATGGATGGATGAGGACTGCGCCAATTTCTCATACGACGGAGATGACTACGAGGCGACCATTATCACCCAGCGCAATCCCTTCGAGGGCGCAGATGCCAACACTACCGAGAATAAGAACGCGCTAAAGCCATTTCTAGGCGTTTGGAACGCGCGCTTTTTTGTCGGCAACTCCGTCGGCAGAGACTGCGTCATTTCCTGTACGGTTAAGGCAAAAGGTATTGTTTCCGTAAAGGGCTTCGCTTGGGATGGCACGAAACTGAATTGCACGACCAAACTTGGGTATGATTCGTCGGGCGAGGAGGCATTCATCCCCATTCTGGTGAAACCCTTCGCTAAAAACTCGTCTTGCGGTTTGCCGATTCTCCTGAAGATTGGAGAGGGCAAGCTGACATGGCCGGATTCCGACGACTACTTCCTCTTCGCCGTTCGTAAGCCGTCCTCCTTCTTTGCCGCGCAGACGTTTGACGAATGCAAGCTGTACGGGGAAAGTGCCGGTTCGATCGAAGGCGGTAGGGGATCGAAACCTTCGGACGGTCAATATATCATGTACAGTGGTCATGCGGAGGAGATGGTAAATGGGGAGCAAGGCCTTTTCCACAACGGCTATCTCGTGCTGGCTACGCTCGGAGAACCGATCTTTTCAATACCCGTCACGGTCAAGGGTACCACTTGGACTACGCCAAAGGCTGGTAAGGTCAACGTGGATCGCACGTACACGGGAACCAACCCCATCGGTCTGAAAGTCAGTTATGTTGCTTCTACCCGTTCCTACAAGGGTAGCCACTACGTTTATCTGCGTGAAAAGGGCAAGGCGAAGAAGTATCGCGCCACGGTCAACGGCGTCTGCTTCAAAGCTTCGGACGGAAGGCAGTGCAATTACGGTCTCTCCTACTGCAAGTGCCCGTCCGGCAGCAAGACACCTCTGTGTGTCTATGCGGATATGGACGTTCCGTGGTAATAAGCCAAGGCGGAAAGGTCGCCAGCTGAATGGCTGAGAAGCAACAAGTCGCGTGTTATCGATGGCTACCGATAACACGCGACAAACGTCATGCGACACGCCGCCTACATTCTTCATTTATCTATTTTCTTTCTTCATTGACTTACTCGTCACTACTTCGCGTAACGAAATTATGGGCAAGCTCCCCGCCCGCGCCGCACGCGAGAACGTTCATGGGAATAACTTTCGACAAGCCCCGAAGGACCAAACTGTCATGACAAGCGTATCCCTCCCAAATGCCGCATAGCGGCAACACAGGCACAGGCGGGGGTGTAACCCCCGCATTATAGATCACAACCCCTCAAGCCGCGTAGCGGCGACACAGGGCGGCAAGACCGCCAGTGACGAGTGACGACATGGTGCATATCTCGTGTCCCATGTCGCGTGTCGTTCGATAAGACGGCGAAGCAGTCGCCACAACGTTCTTGTCATCGAATGTTGTGTCGCCGCTGCGCGGCTATTTCGCGTGGGGTGGCATTACCGGGGGTTACGCTTCGCTCACCCCCGTCTGTATAGGTGACGCCCTTCAGGGCTTTCCGTAACCATGCCATCGTAAATCCTGTCGGTTCCGACGACGCGGGTGTCGTCGTTACGTGACGGAGCGCGTCCCTCCCACTCGTCACTATGCGAAGTGCCTCTGCTTAACACGCTTATCTCGCTGGGCGGCTTTGCGCCCGGTGTACCCCGATTTCCTCTTGTTTTTCGATTGGGGATCTGCTATACTCGTTTCGTATTGTTCAATGGTGAGTTTCGGCGTTCGGGCTGTGGCATCCCGCGCCTCGCTCAGCAAAGAAAGGAAGCTGAAACATGAAACTGAGTCGTCGTCATTTTTTGGGAACGTCTGCTGCGGCGGCATTCCCGTTTATCCTCTCTGGATGCCGTGGTCTGAATGTCCGCAAGTTCGCGGCAAATGAAAAGGTCAACATCGGCGTGATCGGCATCGGGCGCATTTCCACCACGATGGATATGCCGCTTGCCATGAAGCACACGGACCTCTGCCGTATTACGGCGGTCTGCGATCTCGACGCCAAGCGCCTTGCGCACGGTGTCTCCTTCGTTCAGAAGAAGTACAAAGACTTGCTGAAGGAAGAGAACTATCCCGTGAAGACCTACGCGGACTACCACGACCTGCTCGCGGATCCGTCGATCGATGCAGTGGAAATCTGCATTCCCGACCACTGGCACGCGCTGGTGGCGTGCGCGGCACTGGCAGCCGGCAAGCACGTTTGGCTGCAGAAGCCCTTCGCACAGACAATCACGGAGGGACGTCTGGTCGCGAACCTCGCCCGTTTGCAGAACCGTGTGGTGCAGGTTGGCTCGTGGCAGCGTAGCGTGGAACAGTTCCACCGCGTCTGCCAGCTCGTCCGCAACGGACGGATCGGCGCGATCAAACGCGTTGAGGTGGGTATCGGTCTCGACAAGGCGGGCGGCAGCTCGGCGGTCCAGCCGGTTCCTGAGAACCTGAATTATGAGATGTGGCTTGGACCGACTGACCCGAACGCGCCCTATAACGAAACGCGTGTCCATACGCAAAATCTCCAGCGCATTGGTGATCGTCCGGGATGGATCCAGATGGCTCCCTACGGTTGGGGCATGATCACGAACTGGGGCGCTCACCATATCGACATCGCCCAGTGGGGTCTCGGCATGGAGAACTCCGGACCCGAGTCCGTTTCCGGTACCTGCGAGTGGATGGATACGTCGGGTGGCAAGCTGTGGAACGTTCACACCACGTACGATCTGCACTATTCCTACAACGGCGGAAAGACCGAGCTGCACGTCTCCAACACCTTCCCGATGGGCATCAAGTTCATCGGTGAGAGTGGCGAATGGCTCTACTGCATGCGCGGTGCTGTGAAGGTGACGCCGAGTGATCCGGATGTTCCGGCGAACGGCAAGATGCAGCCGCTCATGGCGTCGAAGAACAAGTTGCTCGAACCCATCGCGAATCCGGAGATCGCGCTCCGCACATCGAAGGATCACTGGCGCAACTGGCTGGAGGCAATCCGGATTGGAGATCCGACATACACGGCGACGAATGCGGAAGAGGCTCAGCGTTCCTCTACGGCCTGCTGTCTTGGACAGATGTGCATGGAACTGGGACGCGGCAAGAAGGACGGTGCGACGGTTAAGTGGTGTGCGAAGAAAGAGGACACGCCCTGCCCCGATGCGCGTCGGCTGATGACGCCTTTCGCGCGCGGCAAGTACAACCTCCGCGACGAACTCGCCCGCTACGGTTTCGACTACGACAAGGTGCTGCGCGGCTAGTTCGCTTCGCTCACGGTTCTGGGTCGCTTCGCGGCAGTTCGGATTTCCGAGCGGGAGGCAACCGTAGGGAAGGTCGTGTTTGCCTGTTCGCCACAAGGGGAACTTTGGAGACAAAGGGGGAAAATGGGGATATACTTTTGTCTCTAAGGTTACTCATGTCTCCAAAGACCTTTGTTCGGTTGCTGCGAAGTGTCACGATCTCCCTTTCACTGCATGGGGTTCGGGGGTGCCGCCCGTCGGTTGCCCTTACCCCCTCACTTAAATAGCTAAAAACAAACCTATGAAAAAACGCTTGTTGCTACCTTTGGCTGTATTGCCCGTTCTTTTCTCGTGCGCGGAAATCAAGCCGATCACCCCGGTCGGCAGGTATGTCGTGGCAGTCGAATCCGACACGGCAAAAGACGCAAATTGGATGAGAGCAGTGTCGGCATTGCGGACCAAGTACCGTGCAACCGTTCTGACCTACTCTGCGGCAAATCCGGAATCCATTCTGCCGGGTTTGCGCCGTGCTGCGCCGCGCTACGTCTGTTTCGTCGCTAAGCCGGAACGGGCGGGGCGCGCCTTGGTTGTCGCCGCCGCGCAACTCCTACGTCAGATTGATGACGACCCATTTGGCGACGCGCTCTGGGGTATTGTCACAGGATACGACGCATCGGACGCATTGCGTCTAGTCTCGCAATCCAAACCGCTCGTCATCCAAAGCATCGCGACCAGCATGGGCGGTCCTCATTGCCTGGACGATTGGAAAAGCGGTTTCGCTTCCAACGAATCTAACCGAAATGACTTTTGGTCCAAGGTGTCCGATTCATCTCCAGTTACCGCACAGCGCGTCGAACCAGATCCCGCTCAGGCTTTGGCGAACGCTTTCCGTAAGATTCCCGTTGATTACTGGGCGACCAGCGGTCATGCGTCGGAACGCAACTGGCAGATCATCTACAATCAGAATGCCGGTTCCCTCGTACACCAGAACGGGAACCTATTCTTCTCATCCTCGGCTGGAAAACGTCATCCGCTTGTTAGCCGTAACCCGAAACTCTACATTGCGGCAGGCAACTGCTTGATCGGGAATATCGACCGCAGGGACTGCATGGCGACGGCTTGGATGCATTCGGGAGGGGTCACGCAGATGATGGGTTATACGGTCCCGACCTTCTACGGTTTCATGGGATGGGGTACAAAATCCTTCTTCGAGACTGGACGCTATTCGGCGGCAGAAGCGTTCTTCCTGAACAACCAGATCCTGCTCTGGGCGCTTGGACAATCCAACGCCAAACTACGCGACTTGAAAATCGATCCGAAAGGAAACTTTGATATCAGGGCTTTTCTTCAAAATCTTGAAGTCAAGCCGCGAGGGCAGGATGAAACAGGGATGATTTGGGATCGCGATACCGTTGCCTTCTACGGCGATCCCGCTTGGCGCGTCACCTATCCAGAGAAGCGACGCGACATCGACATCACCCAAGAGAAGAACACCATCACCTTGCGGTTCCTGCGCGAGGTAGGTTTCCCTGA
This sequence comes from Kiritimatiellia bacterium, assembly GCA_017544725.1. Lineage (GTDB taxonomy): Bacteria > Verrucomicrobiota > Kiritimatiellia > RFP12 > UBA1067 > RGIG8368. Next base: position 2,650 of record JAFYDR010000097.1, on the reverse strand, counting down.
CAAAGGTCGGCGCAAGGACTATCGTCCCGTCGCGGTATTACTCGAACCACCTCCGCAAGGAACCGTCGTGGTCGATGCCACGACCGGCAAGCCTCTTGACGGAGCGGTTGTGACCGAACTTTTCGCGTTGATTCCGCTCGCTGGCAATCATCCTCAAGGCGAAACGCTTCGCTTTGTTTTGCGTCCGCCTCGCTGAGAGTTATTATCATCTCACACAGAGCCGTGGCGTAGAGGACGTGGGCAAGAATGCCCGCACGCAGAACAAGGGTCGCCGAAGCTTTTTCGTTTCGGCCGCTTTTGTCGCTTTCCTGTTTCTCAGTTGATGCGAAACGAGGTCGTCTCTACCGGGGGATGCGGATTGCGAATGGGAGCGTGGACGAAACCAGATCGGGCGGTAGCTTGACAAGCGTCTTACCGTCTTCCTTGCGCGAGGAGACGAGTGTCCGATCCGATCCAACGAGTGTCACACGCGCCATTTCAGGTAGCGCACATTCCAGCAAGATCTCCGGCTTAGGATCCTTCACAATCACGTACGCAAACTTGCCGTCCTTCGACTGTACGTAGTCGAGTGCAGGCGTCTTGAACGGAGCGAGGATACGCGTTCCGTAGATCGCCTCCCCGTAACGTTCCAGCCACTTGCCAATCTGCAACAGGCGTTCGCGTTGAACGGCGGGTATCTCGCCCTGCGGGTCGAGGTTCACGAGCAGAAGCAGGTTGCCGCCACGAGCCACGATGTCCGCAAAATGAATCACGAACTCGCGCTCGGACATCACCATGTCGGCGGTTTCCTGCCAATGGTTTCCGTACGACTTGGAGATGCCGGAACAGGACTCCCACGGATGCCACTTGGCCGGATCGAGACATTCTTCCGTATCGCCCCATTCGTCCGTAAAGAAATCGCCTCGCACAGTCCGTAGCCAATTCCGTGGTCTTTTGGTGAAACGTCCCACAATCTCTTCCGGTTTTGCCTTACCGTAACGATCGTTACACGCCACCTCCTTGCGCCCCGCAGCTTTGTTGTAGAAGTAGGCGGTGATATCGTAGCTACCGTTCTCGTGGGCGAAGGTTGCCCAGTCATAGTCGTACCAAAGGATGTCGGGGTCGTACTTGTCGATGAACTCCGTCGTCTGCGGCACAATGTAGTCGCGCACGAAGTCCTTCACAGCGATTTTGCCAGAGGCCTTCCATTCCATATCCGGCGTACAGTCCACCATTGCGGAAGCCTCCTTCCAGATTTTGATCGAACCGTCATTCTGAAGAATCGGATACTCCCATTCGCCTGCTTGCGACACGTAGGCGCCGAACTTCAATCCTTGCGCCCGACAAGCCGACGACATCTCTTTCGCGAAGTCGCGGTGCGCCCCCTGATCAACCGAATCGCGGAACGTGTAGGAACAGTCCCAGAGACAAAAACCGGAATGATGCTTGAGGAATGGCACCACGTACTTGGCACCGCACGCATCAAAGAGCTTCACGAGCGCGGGAGCATCGAACTTCGTTCCAAGGAAGAGGTCGATGAAGTGGTCACACATGAAGTCCTCGCCCCAGTTCTTTCGGTGGTAATCCCATGCGCGCGTACTGACAGGACCGACGTAGTCGGGGCGGCACCGCATCTCATACCAGTCCGGATACAAGCGCGCGCCCTTCACGTATGGACACCACGAAGCGAGCGACCAAAGTCCCCAGTCGATGAAGATGCCGAGCTTCGCATCAAGAAACCAGTCTGGACAAGGATGCGTGTCCATCGAAGCACCGGTTGCCTTGTACTTCCCTGCTGCATTCACGGCATCGACCTTCGACATCTGCTCCTTCGCGCGCGCCATCGTCTCCGCCGAATACTCCTTCGCAATCTGGCGCAGGTTCTTCGGGTAGAGGACGGGCTTCCAACCTTTTGGACGTCGATACCCTTCCGGAGCCTCGGGAACTTCCGCCTGTTCCTTCTGCTTACGCCGAGCCAACTCGTCTGCCGGAGCAGCATTTTCTTTCGCCGTAGCCTTTTCCGCAAACGAGTCACCGACCGCCACCGACCAGATGACCAATACGAGAACAAATGCTTTCACACCACGAAACACAATTCCGCTTTTCATTGCCACAACACCCACCCTTTCTGTGTTTACACGGAATTGATTATACCCTTTTTTCTCCTTGTGGCAATGGCAATTTCAAGGAGATAGTTTCCAGCTTCCCGCCGCGCGCGGGGACGTTCATGGGGATAACTTTCGACGAGCCCCGAAGGGGCGAAGGTACACAGACGGGGGCAAGCGTAGCGCCGCCCCCGGAATCAAGTAAAGGCACGTTAGCCCTGAAAGGGCGACGGAAAGCGACGCGGCATGGCGAGTGGACATAGATTGTTCTGCCGCCCCTTTAGGGCTTGGCAGATATCGGTCGTACCGCCGGGGGTTACGCTTCGCTCACCCCCGTCTGTATAGGTGACGCCCTTTCAGGGCTTTCCGTCGCTGCACGAAGTGCCTCAGCTTAACACGCTCATCCCGCTGGGCGGCTTTGCCGCCCTCGCGAAACGAGGGTATATAAAAAATGGGTTGGGATGCGGGGTATGATCCCGCGACCATCAGATCCACAATCTGACGCTCTACCAGCTGAGCTAATCCCAACACCGAGAACTTGTTGCCTCACATAAGAAAATGGCTCC
>JAFYDR010000096.1 GCA_017544725.1 Kiritimatiellia bacterium | reverse complement strand
TGGTACGCGGTGAACAAGGGACGGCTTTTCCTCCCCTACCATCAAGAGAAATCGCGTTCGACGGAAGGGATCTCGATCGGAGAGCATCCGTGGAAAAAGAAACCGAACCTCATCAACAGCTTCCGACTCAACCTCACCAAAAACGGTTCTGAGCTTGCCAGCGCGAAATACACGCACGCGGCGTTGTACGCGACAGACCGCAGCGACATTCCCGGAAACCGTCCGTGGGGTAGCACTGCGAAAGTCCTGTCGGTCTATCGAATCAGCCACTGCGAGGAAAAGTTGGTGTCGGAACCGGTCACCCCCGTTGACTTCGACACAGCCACCATCTCCTTCCGCTTTGACGACACGCGCGTGGAGGAAAGTGAATACATCTATCTCTACCGATATGACGGTACATCCTGGCAAAATGTCGGGTACGCACATTACGGCGACATCTATGTGTCCACCGCCACACCGCAACCGCCTGTCGCCGGCAACTGGAACATCGGCTGGTACGCAGTCGTGGCAATGAAACCATCAGGAACACTCCTATTCATCCGATGAAAACACTCATTCTACTCTTCACGACGGCACTCACTCTCTCGGTATCTGCCGGAGACGGCGCGAACTGGCGGCCGAAAGAACGCTGGCGAGGCTTCAACCTACCGGGGATGTTCTTTAAGGCATACTCTCCCGGACATTTCGACGAGTTCGACTTTCAGGTGATGCGTGAGTGGGGATTCAACTTCGCCCGTCTCCCGATGGACTATCGCTTCTGGATTCAGGACGGCGACTGGGAGAAGATCGACGAAGCAAAACTAGCTCCGATCGATCAGGCAGTCGCATGGGGGAAGCAATACGGCATCCACACCCAGATTTCCTTCCACCGAGCTCCTGGCTACACAGTGGCGCGACCAGCGGAAGCGAAGAGTCTCTTTAAGGATCCGGACGCCCTCCGTGTCTGCTGTCAGCACTGGGCTTACTTCGCACGACGTTACAAGGGAATCCCGAATGAAGAGGTCAGCTTTAACCTCTTCAACGAGCCTCCGGAAATGAAAGACGAGGAGTACGGTAAAGTCGCGAAAACGCTGATCGAGGCAATCCGGCGCGAAGATCCGACACGCTTCATCATCGCTGACGGAATTTCCTACGGGACCAGACCCGCCCATTCCCTGCTAGGTATTCCGGGTGTCGGACAGGCATCACGCGGATACGCGCCGATGCCAATCTCGCATTACCGAGCCTCGTGGATAGGAAACTCCAACATTCCCCCTGCCTGGCCGCTCAATCCATTCCTCCCAACGGGATTCTGTTACGGTCCAGCGAAAAGCCCGTGGAACACACCACTCGTCCTGAAGAACGTACCCGCCAGCGAGGTGCATGTCAAGTTCCAGCGCATTTCGGGTCCCGTCACCTTCCTCGCCTCGAAAGACGGAAAAACCGTCCGCGAGACAGAGTTCATCCCGCAGACGAACTCCCCCGCGTGGACGAACGCGGTTTACTACCCCGATTGGAAAATCGTGCAAGGTACGCCGTGCGACGAGCTGACCTTCCAACTAAAGGAAAACGCCAAGGAACTGGCGTTCTCCGTCACGAAAGGCGACTGGATGAATCTTCAATCGATCCGATTCGTCTCCCCGTCCGACAGACGCGAAGCCGTTCTGCAGTTCGACACCGCATGGGGGAAGCCAATGCATCACGAACAGGTCTTCACCGCATGGGAAGGCGGAGCGTCTTTCCAAGTTCCCGACCCAAGCGGAAAATTCCAGCCGAAGTACGAAGACAAGGGGATGCAATACCTCTACAACAAAATTCTTTTCCGCTGGGACGAATTCGCCGCACAGGGCGGATTCTACATGGTCGGCGAATTCGGAGCTTACAAATACACGCCCCACGCAATGGTGCTAGACTGGCTGGAAGACTATCTGCGGCTTTGGAAAGAACGCGGCGCGGGCTGGGCGATGTGGAACCTGCGCGGAGAATTCGGCATCCTTGACAGTCATCGTGCCGATGCCCAGTACGAGTCCTTCCGAGGTCACCAGCTCGACCGCAAAATGCTCGACTTGCTACGCAAGTATTGACAGGATGGCGAAGCCGCCCAATGACGAATGAGGAGTGAAAACGAGACTGGCAACGTCCTCATTGCCAGAAATGAGGGGTTACCGTTCGACTGCTATCGATGACGATCAACAAAGATCACGTGAACGCTTATTCAGCCAATTCTGCGACCTCGCGAGGTCGCGATGCGTGATGCGAAATGCCAACTTGATTCTCGGCGGCTGAAATGATAGAGTAGGCGTGTTGTTTGTTTGGAGAAGGAGTGGCGTAGTCGTCGAAACGCGCTTCTCTCCCAACGGTAAACAAGGAGTAGTACCATGTACACGTCACGCAGAATGTTTTTGGGCGGATTGATCTCGTCCGCTTTTGTCTCGCAGTTCGCTTTTTCCAGCCGGGCACAGGAGGCACCCGCACTCTTCACAAAAAAGCCGGAAGATTTCGATCCGAATCTAATCGTATTTCTTTCAGACACACATTGCAATCCAAAAGGGACTTCCTATCAGCGGCAGCATTTTCAGGCAGTTGTGGCTGAAATTCTGAAGATGAATCCCCTGCCCTCGCACGTCGTCATCTTCGGAGACTTTGCGTATCTGAACGGGGGACGGGAAGATTATGCCGCAGCATCGCAGACCGTGAAACCGTTGACTGACGCGGGAATCAAGCTGACCATCGGCATGGGGAACCACGATCGGCGCAAACCATTCCTCGAGTTCTATCCCGATTACGCGAAAACCAGCCCCGTACCGGAACGAATCGTTTCCGTGGTGGAAACCCAGCACCTTGACCTAATCATGCTGGACAGCCTGCAGCACGAACCTTCTGGTAAGGGAATCGTAAGCGGCGCGATCGATCCCGAACAGCGCAAATGGCTCGCCCTGACCTTGAAGGATTACAAGAAACCTGTCTTCGTCTGCGCGCACCATGAAATCAAAGAACTCAAGCTTGACAAACTTCTCGTGAATACGCCACAGGTTGCAGGATTCATCCACGGGCATCACCATCGTTGGAGGAGGGGGTGGACGGCGTCTAATTGGAGCAGTACCAAGACACTCCGTACGCTCTGTCTGCCCTCAACAGGACATTGGGGCGACATCGGCTACACGCTTTTCCGGACTAGCCCGGATCGTGCGGTTGCGGAGCTGCGTCAATCCGATTTCTACTTCCCCCATCCCATGCCGAAAGAAAAGCGTCCTGCGGAATGGGACATTCGTCTGGAGGAAAACCGCGGACAGACCTGTACTTTCCTCTTGCCGAAGGTGACGTCTGCCTGATGATGAACCGCGAAGTGTGACAACCGGATGACACACCATGAAACGCCCGACTAGAGCCAGTCACAAAACCTCTCCGCCCGCGTTTTTGGAACCACGGAACACACTGAAAATCATGCGTTCTCTCAAATACGTATTCCGTGAGTTGCATGTATTCCGTGGTTGCGGCATGATCTCGTGCATTATTTCGTTCTTTTGTCTTTGCTGGACATACACCGGATGGTGCGAAAGACCTGCCGACGCAGGTACATCCATGGTTCGGGAAATCACGGTGCCACAACCAGAAATCACGATCCGTAATGGAGAGGCCGTCATTCGGCTTCCAGGTGGAACGCTTGACCCACAACCGGGCAAACCGCTCCTTCCCGTCCTGCCCGTCACATTAGAGATCCCGTCCGAATTTTCCGTCACAGCCATCAACTGTCGGGAAGTGACGTATTCGGAGGAATCTCTAGCAACCTCCATTCCGTGGGCGCAGTTGCCGACGGGGTCAGAACAATTGCCCGAGATTCCACCGGACGCAGAGGTCTATGGTGCCGACGCATTCTATCCAAACACGATTCCAGGGGAGTGGCGTGTGGACCGGGTACGCGGGAAACAACTTCTTTCCATTCCGATCTTCCCTATCCGCTGGAATCCCCGCCGAAACACACTCCGCACCGCACACCGTATCACGCTCACCGTCTCGCTTGCACAAACGACCCCCAAGCCGTCCAAGACACGACTTCTTGCCGATACGCCATCCCCTCTTGATTCGAGCGTAACCAATGATTACGTGATTCTCGCACCCGCCGTGCTAGCGACCAACCGAACAGAAGAATGGAACTTTCAGACGCTGATAGAACAGCGCCGAAGGGACGGTTTCCGTCCTGCGATCTACACAACAGAATGGGTAGCCGAACACTATTCAGGAACCAATCTCGCAATCCAAGTCCGCGCTTTCGCGCAAGACGCGTATGCGCGTTGCGGCTTGCGATACCTGCTTATCGCAGGAACGCACCAACTGATTCCATGCATTCCGCTCTACACGCAATACAACGCGATTATCAAGCTCTACCGCGAATTGATTCCAGCTGACGCGATTTACTTCGGTTGCCTGGACGGAGAGTTCGACCATAACGGCAACGGTATTTACGGAGAACTGGACGACGGTGACGACGGTGGCGATGTCGATCTGACTGCCGAAGTGATGGTCGGCAGGTTTCCCATCGAAACGCCCAGCGAGGTCGCAAACCTCGTGCGTAAAACCATCCTCTACGAGAACGCCCCCGCCGAGTCGTTCCGTAACCACGCATTCGCGGCAGAAGAGGTCAACTTCGGGACGATGGTTTATGCGGATGGATTCATGGATGAATTGCGGTTCGGCAGCAACAAGTATTGGATCGATACCATCGGTTATGAGACCTCCATCTACTCCAACCAGTTTCTCTCCACCACGTTGTACGATTCCACCGCTGGAAATTGGACGCAAGACGACGCGCTCAACCTGTTACAAGGAAATTTCGCCACGATCAACCATCTAGGACACGGAACGCCCAAAAACTGCATGAAGATTATCCTCTCGGACGTAACCTGTCGTAACCGTTTTCTCGCCACCACAAATGACTTTCCCTATTTCGTCTATTCCGGCGCATGCCAGTCTGGAGCCTACGATGTCAACGACTGTTTCGCGGAAGTTCTCGTGACCGCGACAAATCTCGCCGTCGGAGCCGTCATGAGTTCGCGTGACAGCTGGGAATACACTGGCGCAGTCGGCGGTTTCAACCATAATTTTCACCGCGCCTTTTGGGATGCGGCACTGCGTGGAACGGCAACCCGATTCGGCGAAATCAACGAGGCTTCGCGACTCGCGAACCTGCCATTAATTTCCGCTACGCAATACACGCTCTGGCGCTGGGCGTATTACGAGGTAAATCTCTTCGGTGATCCGGCATTACCATTTGCAAAGGCGATCAACCAGACGCCTCCCTCGTTCGAACACACGCCGCTCGTCAACACCTACGAGACCAATCTCCCCTACCGCATCGCCTGTGCAGTCGAGCCGATCGGCATCTACGATCCCGCGAGCGTCACCCTGTTGTGGCAGACTGATGCCTCAGCAGAAATCCACACCCAGCTCATGACGCAAGTAGAGGGGAGCCTCTACGAATCGTTCATTCCCCCGCAAATGGTCAACACGCGAATCGACTACCAGTTGCGCGCGGTCAATGCGGCAGGAGTGACTGGGTACTTCCCTGCCGAGGGAGAGACCTGTCGCTTCTTCACAACAGAAAAGCTTTCGCTCACCATTCTCGGTTCCCCTGCGCAATACGGTGAGGTGACACCAGACTACGGACTCCACCATTCGGCGTCGGGACTCCCGATCACACTTTCCGCCCCCATGCTCGTACCGCTCTCCGACACCCGGCGAATGCGCTTCAACGGCGCAGTCGGCGGCGGTTCCGCACCCGCGACAACTGACTGGACGACCAATCAGTTCGAAATCGCCGAGGATTCTTTCCTGTGCTGGCGGTGGCAACTCCAGTATCTGCTCGCGCTCACATCCCACCCCGAAGGAATCGTCGCGACCAACCTCTGGACGGATGACAGCTCGTACTGTGACATGCCGCCAATTCCGCTCGTCTATCCCGACGAAACCGGAACGAACCAAGTTTTCACGTATTGGATACTGGACGGTAATCGGACGCTCTCGCGAACAGGAAAACCGCCAATCACCTTGACAGGACAACCGATCTCATCCGCGCACACCTTGGTCGCATGTTACCGGGAGGAATCGCTGGACGAAGATCACAACGGCATCCCAGACTGGTACGAATGCCGCTACTACGGGGACATCGGAAACGATCCAGATGGAGACGATGATGCAGACGGCTTCACGTTGACAGAGGAATACGAAGATCGCACGGATCCGTTGGACGCCACCTCCATCCCTGCTCCTCCCACCATCGCATTCGCGTCTTTGAAGGAGGAACAGCTTCACCCAGGTCCATTCACATTGGAGGTGACACTCACCGACACACACAGTATCTCGAATGCCTTCGTCTGCTGGAACCTCAACGGAGGTGACAGGCAAGAGACGCGACTGGTCTGTGTCACGGGAGATCTCTATCGTGCTGAGTTTGCCCCCCAAACGCAACCTGCAGACCTGATCGAATACTACGTTCGTGCGAACGATCCGGCGGGACACGAGGCGACTTCCGACACTTTCCTCCTCTTCACAGTCTATCCGCTTGCCGACTTCTCGTATCTTGTTCCTCACACGGTCACCGCATTCGCAAATGACCCAACCGTAACCTGGACCAACCGTCTGGTGAATCATGGGAACGATGCGCTGACCGGTGTTGTCTCCTTCGCTCGCTGCGACAGCGTGACGGAACTGACGCCTTCCGCTTGGTCGGCGGATTCCATTGGACAACAGTGGACACTCGCCACCAACGAGTTCGCGTCTGCCCCCTACTCCCTGCACGCGCAACTCGACTCCGCACTCGGGAACGGCGAAGCGGTTCATGCGGCGATCACATTCCCATCCTGCCGAATCGGAAAAAACGCACGGCTCACCTTCCTGTACAAGATTCTCGCGGAAACCGACAGAAACTCGCCCCACCGAGCTTATGATGCAGGCATCGTGGAATACGCGACCGGAACGAACGAGACATTCCGTCAACTTCCCGGTCCCTATACCCACGAGATGTACGGCTGGCAAAAATCGCCATGGGAAGACGGCATCCCCTGCTTCTCCGGTGTGCAGACCGCCGAATGGCAACGTGCCACCTTCGACTTGGCGACACTCCTGCCAGATGAGGACGGACTCTTTGGCGAAGATGTCCGCTTCCGATTCCACTTTGGTGGTGACAACAATACCGACATGGAGGGATGGTACATCGATGACATCGCCGTCTATCCCCTGCTCTCTCGCCCCGCGTTCAATACACCGTCCGGACCAACATTCCCGTTTGAGGTCGCGGCGGGCAGACGAAATGAGTTCACCTGGTACAACATCCCGACGGCAGCACCGCTGGATGACGACACAGTCACAATCCTCGTACAGAGCAACGATCCCTACACGCCGCTTTACGCATTCGATTGGAGACTTCTGATTGCCTATCCTGAAACACTTATGCAAGACGTGCGAACCACCGGTAACCGATTCGGGTTCTCTTGGCAAACGGAACCGGGATATCGGTACACCGTCGAGTCCACCACCAATCTAGTCAACGCCATCTGGATTCCAATTGACAACGCCACCAGATTAGAGGGAACAGGTAGTCCGATCTTCTGGGATATCCCAATCACAAACGCACCCGCCCAATTCTTCCGTCTTCGCATCACACGATAGGTGGCACATTTGTGCACAGTTCTTGGTTCTGCGTTCCAAGTTCTGTGCGGTAACAGCAGACTGTGCCCGCGCAAGAATGCGCGGGCACAGAACCACACAGACACTTTCACTATTTGGGTTCACTCTCCCTGCGTTGTATGCTTGCATTGGTGTTGCAGATATGGTACAATGAAAGTGTTTTCTGTGCGAATAGCGGGATGTAAGTGAAGGAGGATACGATGCAGCATTTCTGGTATTGCCTTGGCACCGTCACGGTTGCGATGTCGATTTTTGCAGCCCAGCAGGAATCGAATCCGTACGGAATCTGTTCTCACGTGACAAGAGACGAGTTCCAAAACACGAGCAAATTCTTCCCGCAGTTGCAACAGGCGGGAATCACGTGGGTTCGTTCCGACTTCGACTGGGTGTATTTAGAAACGAAACCCGGCGAGTGGAATTTCAAGAAATACGACGAATTGATCCAGCGGATGGAAACGGCGAATATCCAGTTGCTACCAATTCTAGGTTGTGCGCCGAGGCACGCCTATCCCGCACACCAGCACCTCGACCAGTGGGCAACTTTCGTGCGCAAAGTTGTGGAGCGTTACCAGAAGCAACTTCCCGTCTGGGAGGTTTGGAATGAGGAGAATATCGCCTCCTTCTGGAAGGAGCCGAATGCGAACGATTACACGAAGCTCCTGAAAAGAACGTACGAGACGATCAAGGCCGTCAATCCGAACTTGAGAGTCGCATTCGGCGGCACGGCAGGTGTCCCGTACGAGTTCATCGAAAACGTGTACAAAGCCGGCGGGAAAGACTGCTTTGACATCATGAACATCCATCCCTACTCGCAGCCAAATCCGCCGGAAAGTTCACTGGAACAGAGAATCGAAAAACTGCGCGAACTCATGGCAAAGTACGGGGACGAGAAGAAGCCGATTTGGATCACGGAACTTGGCTGGCCCACGCATGTACCGCCTGTCCCCGCCGTCCACGGACTTGCCACGGCCGGACTACGAGTCGCAAACCCGAACCGAAAAGTCTGGCGAATCGGACTTCTTCAAGACAGTCGAATCGACAGCTGCAAGGTTCCGGCGCGTTTCTTCGATGCAAGCGAATGGCCGACTGGTTCCATCCTGAAACCGATGGACGCGGACGAGTTGCGCGTCGAGATCGGAAGGATGGGGGTCGATGCCGTGATGCTGAGCGCGGGCGAAGCCTTCCCAGCCGACCTCTTCGAGGATCTCTTCAGCTTCGTGAAGAACGGCGGTGTTTGGTTCCAGCCCGGCGGAATGCCGGTCTGGAATGCCTACGTGCGCGATGAGAAACTGAATAAGTGGGTGAAGACCGATGCAATCGCTCCACACGAGTGTCGTCGGCGATTGCGCATTCAGGAGGAGGCGTGGTGGACCAATAAGAAGCTTCCGGAACAGCTGGATGTGAAACCGACAGAGTACGCAAAGGGAATCGAAATCCGCAATGAAAAGGCCCAGCGTTTCTTCCGTCCTGCTTCAAACATGAAAGAGGGCGACCAGTTCATTCCCCTGCTGACAGGCGAGGCAAAGGAAGGATACACGGCAACAGCCGCCGCCGTGTACAAATACGGAAGTGACATGAAGGGCGCGTTCATCACCTGCGGTATCATGAACATGGATGACAGGGCCGTCAATGAAAAGCAACAAGGCGAGTTCCTGTCACGTGCGTTACTGATCGCCATGCAGTGCAGAGTGGAGCGTTTCTTCTGGTACGAATTCCAGGCACCGGAGTGGGATGACAACGACGGCGAATCACACTTCGGTATCGTTCACCGCGACTTCCAACCGAAGCCCGCATTCGCCTCCTACTGGACGCTGACGAAATGCCGTCCAGCGAGTTCCGTGACGATTGACGGAAACTGGAAGGACGAGACCGTTCACTACTACTACCCCCAGTGGAAACTACCGGACGGCAGAATTGCGGGTGCCGTCTGGACGCTCTCCGCACCTCGTGATTACCAATTCACATTCTCCGACCAAGTCACCTTTACCAACTACCAAGGGAAGAAGCTGAACCCGAAATGGGATATGGAAAAACGGCAAGTAGTCCTGCATCTAGACTCAGGTCCAATCTACTTCACCGGTGCGAAACTTGTCGAAGCAAAACCACTGGAGTAAGCAACACAACAGACGAGCAGAAACACGTTCTTAAGCTGAAAGGTTGAGAAGCTGAGTTGCTTTGCCGATGGCTTACGCGTGTTAAGCTGGGTATGTGGTCGCTTGTCGTGCTCACCTATACGTCCGAGGGAGATGCTTGATTTCGTGAATGAATACGGGAATGGAGGCGAGACAGCAGAGGGTGTCCGAGAGCGGAAGGGCGAGCCAGATTGCCAGTGTATGGTTATCCAGCAGATAAGGGAGGAACCAGACGCAGGGAAGGAGACAGATTCCTTGCCTGAGGAGGGAAAGCAGAATCGCGACGCGCGGTTTTCCGATGGACTGGTAGAAGGTCGTGCAGATCACGTTCAAACCGATCAACCAAAGCATGCAGCTGCCGACACGCATATCGTGCGTAGCTGTCTGCAAAAGCAATTGGTCGCCCGCGTTGACAAAGCAACGCGCCAAAGGATAACTCGCGAACACCTGAATCGCCCATGCCAAAAAGCATCCGACGCTGGTTGCCTTTAACCCAACGAGAAACGCTTCGCGGACACGCGGCAGATTCCGTGCGCCCCAGTTGTAGCCGATGATTGGACCGATTCCCTGCTGGACGCCCATCATCGGCATGAAGCACATCATGCCAACCGTTTGGAAAATTCCAAAGGAAGCAATGCTGATCGTAGCGTGTTCGCCATCAACCGCCCATTTTGCGAAGGCATAGTTCATGGAAAAGTTGATGACAGATCCAGTAAACTGTTGCAGGAATGGAGCAAGACCGATACCGAACGCCCTCGCCGCCAGCGCGGGATAAAACCAGATTCGACGGAGACGGAGACGAACGATCGACTGTTGCCGCAGGTAATAGAACAAAGCCCAAAGACATGAGCAGGTCATCGCCACGTTGGTCGCCCACGCCGCACCAGCCACACCCCAGCGGAATCCGAAGATGAAGATCGGATCTAAAACAAGGTTGATGCCGAAGCCGACGATCATACACGTCATCGACTTCCGTGGCGAACCTTCCGACCGGATACAGTTCGCAAGCCCGAATGCCAGATGCGCGAAGAGCTGGAAGAAGAGGACGATTCGCAGATACTGCTTGGCGTAGGCAATCGCCTGAGGAGAAACATTCTCACCTCCCGTCCAACGCAACACCGGATCGAGGAAGAGAAAGAACAACGGGGGAAGCACCAAGCCGATTGCGATCTTCAAAGTGACGCACTGCCCAAGGACTTTTTCCGCCGCAACGCGATCGTTCTCGCCAAGCTTGATTGAGAGCAACGCGCCAGAACCAACCCCGATCCAAATGCCGAAAGCGGCGAAGAGCATCATAATCGGGAATGTGAGAGCGAGTCCTGCGATCGCATCCATGCCACATCCTTGACCGATGTAAAACCGATCGATGACATTGTACAGCGCATGGAGCGTCATGGAGACCAACGCCGGCCAGGAAAACTGCGCCAGCAAGCCCCACATGTTCGCATGTGCGAGTCGTTCTATCCGCTGTTCTTTCTCCAACATGTTCTCGCTATCCTATCGACCGATCCTTTTTCGTGTGGCAAAACCGTCAGCCGGTTAAGCGCGCTAAGCCGGTTAAGCACATTAAGATTGATTACCACTTATCATTCTTCATTTTTCATTCGTCATTCTTCATTGCCGCCACCGGCGGCTCTCGTCACTGCCGCCTTGACGGCTTGTCACTTTCGGAAGGCAGTAGCACGGGCAGCTTACCCGTTTACCAAAGTGACGTAACCCCCTCACATTTTTTGCAACGAAGACAAAGAACCAGACGCGCGACATGGGACACGCAACTTGCGTCCTCGGCAGAGCTGACAAGTCAGGCGGCTCATCGCTTTCATCACCTTGGGCAACGAGGACATTGCCCCTCCCATCGGTCGCGACAAGCGCACCCGCTTCTCAGCTTCTCTCCGTTCAGCAGCGAGAAATCGCGCCAAATTTGCAAAGCTGGCTACAGATGTCGCATCCTGAACACTGAGCGGGATCGATACGGGACTGGTAACGCTTGCCGGGGACAACTTCGGCGGCACGTTCAATCGCCGGGCAACCCAACGTGAAGCAGGCACCGCACGCCTTGCACTTCTGCGGATCAACCGTGTAGGTGTTCGTTCCCATCAACTTCGCCGCCACACGGCAGGGACCGCCTGCTACAACCAGAGCTGGCTCATCGCAATCCAGTGCCTCTTTCAGAACCGACTCCAGTTCCGCAAGGTTGTACGCACTAACCTTCGCGACATGACGGAAGCCCATCGACTTGGCGACCTCGCAAATGTCCGTCACGGGCGTTGGATCGCCGCAGAGATTGTGACCGGATCCGGGATTGTATGATGTCCCGTCATTGCGGTGATCCGGTTATCCAGCACAACCGTCGTAATGTGTCCACCGTTGTAAATCACATTGAGAATGCCTGTCATGCCAGAGTGGAAGAAGGTACTGTCGCCGATCACGGCGCAGAGGCGACCACTCTTTCCTTCCGCCTTCTGCCGTTCTGGAAGTTTCGCCTTTTCCATACCGAACGCATTGCCGATGCAGGCACCCATGCAAATAGTGGTGTCCATCGCATTGAGCGGAGGGAAGGCGCCCAGCGTGTAACATCCGATGTCGCCCGTAACGGTCGCGCCAAGTTTGTGCAGGATGTAGAAGACGCTACGGTGCGAACAACCTGGACACAGAACGGGCGGACGCGTCGGCAACCCTTGGTCGCAGTGTGGTGCGGACACGGGCGTGACATCGCCCAGCAACTCGGCTCGCAACGCAGTAAGACGCATCGGGTTCAGCTCCAGCATATTCAATTCTGTCTCATGCTGCACAACCTGAATGCCTGCGGCACGAACCTGTTCTTCCAAGAACGGATCCAATTCCTCGACCACCACGACGCGCTTCACAGAAGCGGCGAAGCGGGTGACGAGATCGGTCGGGAACGGGTTGGAGAAACCAAGCTTCAGCACGGAGAATTCGGGGAACACCTCCTTCACATACTGGTAGGCAACGGCAGAGGTAATGATACCGAGACGCTTGTCTCCTTCCTCAATCCGATTGAAGCGGCTTTCGTTCGCCGCTATACGCAGTTGCTCGGTGCGCACCTGTGCGTCCAAGCGCTGCTTGCGAGCAAACATCGGAACGGGAATCGTGTGGGAGATGTCCTTGACATACGGTTTCATCTCCTGCTTTCCGGGACCGAAATCGTCACCGACATCCACCAGCGTGGAGGTGTGCGAGGTACGGGTAGTAAGACGGATGATTGCGGGGGCATGGTATGTTTCCGAAACTTCAAAGGCCTCCTGTACCATATCGAAAGCCTCTTGAGAATCGGCAGGTTCAAAGAGCGGAACACGCGCAAACTTCGCCAGGTTACGGTTATCCTGCTCGTTCTGCGACGAGTGCATACCGGGATCATCGGCAGAAATGATAACGAGACCGCCATTCGTACCGACATACGTGTAGGTCATGAACGGATCCATCGCGACATTCAGACCGACGTGCTTCATGGCCGTGAGCGAACGAGCGCCCGCAATCGATGCACCGACGACAACCTCCATCGCGCACTTTTCGTTCACCGCCCATTCGCAGTTGATCGAATCCTTGAATCGACGGATGTTCTCCATGATTTCCGTACTGGGCGTTCCAGGGTAGGCGGAGGCGACGCGGCAACCAGCCTTACAGGCACCCCATGCGATTGCTTCATTGGCAGACAACAGAATCTTCCGACTCATCTTTGATTACTCCTTCTCATCAACGGTAATGTTTGGAATCCGATTCACGATGTTTTTGATCGGGCTGGGCTTGTCGTTGTAGCCGTCAATCTGCCGTCCGACATTGACCAGCGTACCGATCGCGAACATGGCGACAACCAGATTCGTGCCGCCGTAACTGAAGAACGGGAGTGCCAGTCCCTTGGTCGGGAATAGCCCCGTCACGACACCGATGTTGAAAATGCCCTGATACACCAGCAGGAAGGTCATGCCGAAGGCCATGAACCGTCCTAGATTATCCGGCGCATACCAGGAGATCAAAAGCCCGCAAGCCAGAATCACCGTGAACATCGCGACAACGAGAATCGAGAAGAGGTAACCAAACTCCTCCGCACCGGTGGAAAAAATGAAATCAGTATGGGGCTCAGGCAGATACATTTTTTTCTGCAAACCGTGAAGGAAACCGGCACCCCAAAACGCGCCTTTGGAAATCGCGATCTGCGACTGCTCTTTCTGATACGCAGCCGGATCCTCAACCTGGAACCCAGCGAAGATGGTGAAAGGCGGCAACCGGAAGACCTCCTCGTCCTCCAACATTTTGGTGTAGATCACGCAACGCCCCGTCTTGTTCGTTCCGAAAAGCTGGAAGGACGGAACATCAGCCAGCCGCTGAAACCCCATCTCCGTCAGTTTCGCAAGATGCGAGTCCTCGTCCAACTCGAAGGCGATAACATCGGCAAGACCGCCCTTTTTGATTGCGATCCGCTTCGGTGCCTTCATAAACGTACGCAGGAAGGACTTCCCTTCTAAATACTCGGGAGGATCCAAGAACTTATCATCTCGGTTGCTGAACACGCGGTTATCCTTGGTGATCTTCGCGGAGACGTAATTCATCCTGTTCATGTCAACCGTCGCGACATTCGATTTCCCCAGCCATGCGTGAATGCGGCGCATCCGGTTTTCATTGTGCGACATGTGATAGCCGACTGCGGCAACCACCAGAATCGCGACAGGAATCGCGTAACGGATCCGTGTCCCCGCAATAAACATCAATATGCCGCCTGTCAACCCAATGACCATCGTCGCACCATAGTCAGGTTCAAACACGAGCAGGACGAGTAAAATGGACAGCATGGCGCCCGGTAGAACCAGTCCTTGCCAAAAGCGTTGAACACGGTTTCCGAGATAACTCAAATACGAAGACATGACGACCACAACCATGACCTTACCAAGCTCACTCGGTTGCAGACTGATTTTGCCGAACGAAAGCCAACGGTAAGATCCATTGACCTCTTTACCCAAGAAATAGGGCAAAACCAAAACGAGGAGTCCCACAACCCCTACGTAAAACGTGATCGACAACCATGGAATTCGTTGCCAGTTGTGATAGTTGAAACGGGCAAAAAAAACGGCCACGAAGAATGCGAAGACCAACCAAACAAGCTGCTGTTTGACAAAGTAGTAAGGATCCGGCGTCTTCATCGTCAGTCCCTTGTCCGCACTCGCGGAGGCCAACAAGACGATACCCAGTCCCACCATCAGCAGGACCACACCCACTAGAGTCATGACCGTTTTTCGCATATCCTCTTCCCTTACGCGCGGTTCTCCAGTGCGTCAGCAAGCTGGTCGATGCCCGCACAGTTCAGCCGGAACGCCCATTCGTTCATGCAGTCAGTCCAGGATGCCATCAGATATCCCTTGAGTCGTTCCGGTGCGACATTCTCACGGCAAAACTTCACCAGCTCGGCCGCACAGTCACTGTTCTCGGTACGACCGGATTCCTTCAGTTTCGGCGAGACCCAGTTTGTCGGAAGCGCCACCATATCGAACCCCGCCTTGCTCAACTCGATGAAGATCTTGAGACG
>JAFYDR010000095.1 GCA_017544725.1 Kiritimatiellia bacterium | reverse complement strand
CGCCTGACGAAGGCCGTTCGCGGCGAGATGCGACATGGCCCGCCCCAGATGGGGGAAGTCCAGCGCCGACAGCTCGTCCCCGAAATTGACCATTCGGTCGATCGGAGACGGATGGTAGGCCTTCCGCGCCGCCTCGTACTTCTCGAGCGGTGCCAGTTCGGCGATGTGGCCGTTGACCGAATCCACGCCTCCCCAATAGGTCGGGAATCCGCCCGCGCAGACACTCACGAGACCGAGCTTGCGCATCGTCTCGATGGACTGCGGATCGCCCCCGAAATTCTCGCACACGAAGTCGATTCCGCACGCCTTCATGTCCTTGAAAGTGGCCTCAGTCCGATAGGGCTTCGAGAGGCAGTAGGTCCCGAAGGTCACCCGAGAACGATCCGGCCACTCTTCCTCACTCCATCCGCACAGGGTCATTCCCAGCACCACGGCGGCCGTTCCCATACGCATCATCATCATTTTCATTTCTCATCCTCCAAGTTGCTTCACGGCGTCTATTTTACCAAAATCCCCCGCTCCGGGCAATTACGAGATGGATGCCGACATCACCTAGGGCGCATCTGCGTAATTCACCCATTTCGTACACACGAGAAAATTTTGGAAACAACTAGAACAACCTGAATACAACAACTGAAAGAGGTACGCGGACCAACCGGTCTGCGCATCATCTCTCCGTTGCCTGTAACTTCACGGGGCGGCAAAGCCGCCAGCGGGATAAGCGTGTTAAGCTGAGTCGTTTCACGCAGTGACGAATGGGAGTGACACGCTCCGTCGCGTCCGTTCATGGGGAATAACTTTCGTTTCGGGCAACGGGGACGTTACCCGCGACGGAACGGACTGGCGAGACTAGCAGGACTAGCGAGGCTGGCGGCTACCCCTCCGTCCCGATTGTCCTCATCTTCTCCACCGTCCCGCTTCTCAGCCTCTCATCTTCCCCGCTTCTCAGCTGGCGGCTCCACCGCCTGTCACTCGTTACCCGGCTTCTTCATCTTCTTCCAGATGTTCGCAGATGTGTTTACCACGAAGGAATGCGCTGGTAAGAGATGATCCCAAGCGAAGGCCTGGTTGTACTCGTCCGCTGGCTGGATGCGCACCGTCTGCGTCTTCCCATTGATTTGCGCAGAGGCGTTGAACTGGAGTTCCCGCACACTGTGTGGAAAGCCCTGCTTCGAGACGAGAGCCACCTGTAGCATGTTTGTCCCAGCCGGGATGACTGAGGGCGAGAACCGGAAATCCGATGTCTCTAGAAGATTCACAGCTCCGTCAAAACCGCCTTGACGTATCACGAACATCTTCATTGTGGGCGAAGCACCCCGAGCACGGAAGGAGAAGGATGACTTCGCCGTCCACACCTCGAACGAGGGTACAGGACGATATACGCGCAGCGCGTACGACCAGTCAGGTCCGCCCTTTCCCACCTCGTCCTCAACACGTACACGGTACGTACCAGCCGCGAGACGGCACGTGCCGACAGGATCGCATTCGCCCTGGATAATCGAGCCGCGGAAGACATGATTCGTGGTGTCCGCAAACACGGCGAGAGGATTGCCCCCCGACGGACCAAACACGCTCAACCGACCATCCAGAGGCGAACCGACACGGCGTGCGAGAAGATCGAACACGTAGTCGCCCGCTTCTTTCACTTTGAGGACGTGTTCGCTCGGAATACCCGCACGTGCAATAACGCCTGTGAACGTGTAGCAACGTGTATCCTGCGGAGGTTGCGGTACGGGATTCGGCCACAGGCTCACACGGCGCGGATCCTGCGGATGCGTACCAGCCTCCACGGTGATGGAATAGACGAAGTCCTCGCGTCCGCGATAGAGCAGATCGTGGATCTCAAGCTTGTAGTCGCCATCCGACGGTGGCGTGAAAACGAGTACAGGGTCGGGATGGTAGAAATTGTCGTCTGCAAAAGCAACTTCAGAACCATTTGAATCCACAATGCGAAGTGCGGGATTAAAGAAGCCAGGCACGGCATCGCCGATGTATGGCTGGAGTTCACGCGCGACGGTACGTAATGTGACGGTGCGCCCCTTCTGTAGATGCAAAATCCATGTGTCCGTCTGACCGGGCATGATCTGCCCGTCGAGTACACACGGGAGGTTCGTCACAGCGGGAGCGGGCAGGCGAGGGCGGTGAGGGGGCGCATAACGTGCCTCTTCCTCGTGAGGCGCGGCGGTGACGAGCAACGGACGCGGTGCAGACATGCCGTTCTGCGAGAACATGCGCAGTTCGCGCGCACCGGGTTTTGCGTCGGGTGACACAGCAACGGTCACGAGCAGACGTTGTCTGAGCGAGGGCGACATCTGTAGCGAATTGCGGCGGGTAAAGAGCGCGCGTTCGACAATCGAAATCTTCTGTTCGTCCAACGTACCGAGTACGCGCCACCAGCGGTTCGAGCGCCATTCATCCACCCGCGCATTCGGTCCAGTCGGAATCGGTGGCGCAGTGCGGTCACCCCTCGCAATGCCTTCGAGCCATTGGGCGAGGTAACGGAACTGGCTACCGGGGGCAGGTGGGAAATTCGGCACGACTTCCACATCGATAATCTTCACACCGTCACCTGAAACGATACCCGTACTCACGTTGCCCAAAAGCTGACCGCCTACGATGAGCCGGTTCGTGGTACCGACCTGTAGTCCGCAGGGATAGATATACCCCACGTACGGATCGGCGCCATACGCCCACGCCGCCACGACTGTCAATAGAATGAAAAGCACCTTTTTCATGCAAATGTCCTCATGCGTAGATTTCCCGGAGACGACCGCCTCTTGACGCGGGCGGCAACACGGTGATTTTCTTCCCGGCAGGATTCGGCATTGGACCATCTGGATCGATACCGCACAACTCGTAGATAGAACCGAGGAAATCGACGGGGGTGACCGGTCGCTTGGTCACAAGAGATGCCGTCTCGTTGCTCTCCCCCACCACGCATCCACCACGAAAACCACCGCCCGCTACGAGTGACGAGAAGCAACGCGGGTAGTGATTGCGCCCACCATTCCAAGGCGGGTTCCGATCGATTTTCGTGGTACGTCCGAACTCGCCACTCACCCAGAGGATCGTTTGATTCAGCAACTTGCGTTCGTGCAAGTCACAGAGGAGTGCGGCTATAGCCTTGTCTGTTTCCGCCGTGCGTTGCTTCATCGTCTCGAAGTGACGTTTGTGGGAGTCCCACCCGCTCATGTTTACGGTCACGTATGGTACGCCGTACTCGACAAGGCGACGCGCTGCGAGGAGCGACTGTCCAATCCACGTGCGCCCATAACGGTCACGCACAGCATCGGACTCTAATGCGAGATCGAATGTACGCGCCGCATCTCCTTCGATTATGTGGCGCGCCTGCTTCCCAGCCGCTTCAAATTCGCGGAACGCTTCAGGGTTCCCGAAGTTGTCAATGCTCGAGAGCAGATCGAAGCGACGTCCGATCTCTTTTGGCGTGAGACCGCCCAGTGGCACGAAACCGTCCACAATGAACTTCGCCGTGTTCGGGTTCCCCCCTGTCACAAGCGGTGCATACTGATCACCGAGAAAGCCAACCTCGCTGAAGCGCCCCTTCGCTGTGGTGAGAATCACGAATGGCGGCAGGTCTCCAGAATAGGTCTTCGACTTCATCATCGCCACAACGGCGCCAATCGCGGGATACACGTCACCACCGCCTGGATTACGCCCTGTCTGCATGAGGTAGGTAGCCGTCTCGTGCCCGAAGTGCGGATGGGTCATCGAACGGATGAACGAGCAAAGGTTCGTACACTTCGCAAGGTTCGGCCACCACTCGTGCACCTGCATACCGGGTACAACCGTGTCAATCGCCTTGAGCCCGTTGTTATAATCGGAAGAAGCGCTCGGTTTGGGGTCGAACGTCTCCAGCTGCGAGGGACCTCCCCACAGCCATAGTTCAATTACGCTTTTTGCAGCCATCGTTCGACCTCCTTAATGCTGGTACAGGAATTCGCGCGTGTTCAGAAGCGACCACGCGACGTCCTTCGGGAAGCGCCACTTCGCGCCGCCTTTCGGCAGACCGTAAAAGTGCGTCAGGAGCATCTTCGTTTCGGAATCCGACGCGGGTCGCGACAGGAAACGCCAATAAAGGTCCTGCAAAATTTCCCCCATGGGACGATTTCGGAACGCTTTACTTTCGGTGATGCGCCCAATCTGCTGGAACAACTTACCCGAATTGAACAGAAACAGCCGCTGTTTCGCAGTCACCTCGTTGTGCCGCTCGGAGAGGTGTCCCGTGTCACGCGTAGGGCGACCGAAAAGCAACAGGAACGCATTCGTGATGGAACCGTCCTCAATCAGGATGCTGCGCCGATCTGGCGGCAGGAATGTGAACGGCTCGGGGGCGATGGACTGATAGTCGCGCTTCGCCCCTGTGAGGTCGCAGATCATATCGTCCAGCACCTCTGCATCGATCCTGCGACAAGGGAATCCGCCTGTTACGGAACCTCGACCATACGCACCGGAAAGCGCGATCACGCGCACGAGCGGCTTGAGGCGAAACCCGTTCTTCTTGAAAATGTTGATATGGGCGGGGTTTGGCGTCTTGAGTCCAAGCAACCACCAGTCCACACGCTTCACGAACGCCGCTGCGAACCGATCGCGTGCCGGGCCGAGCAGAAAGTCCGCAAACGCTACAGGCGTAGGGCCGGAGGTGTCGGAGGGATCGAGATAGACAATTTCCTCCTTCCACTCCCGCGTCGTCTTGATACGCACACGACGGAAGTATTTGGCATACTCCTTCTGCGTCTCCGGCGGCAACTCCGCAAACTCCTCACCAAGGAAGGTGAGCGTAGCGGCCTCCGCGAGTCCCTCCGGCGTACGACGCGCCGTGGCACGAAAGAAATTCGACTCTGCGTCGCGGAAGTCACTGCCCGTAGCGGAGAGCAATGCACGCGTGAAGGCATCCCAAGGTTCATCCTTCTTCACGAAATCGCGGATGCGACGATGATAGACATATACCGCATTCGGCCAGAGGTTAATCGGGAACTCGCTCTTTACGCGCAGAATGTCACAGAATCGCATGCTCCAGTAATCCGCAAACGAGTCGGATGCCAGCAATCGGTCCACGAGTTTGGCGCGACACGCAGCGTCCTTCGACTTCACGAACTCTTTCGCCTCCTCGACAGTCGGGATACGTCCGGCAAGATCGAGAAAGAGACGTCGCACGAGCACGGGCGGGGTAGCATCGCCCGACGGTGTCTCCCAAGGCGAATTCAGTGAGTGTTCCTCCGCCGAGGCAATGTCTTTCTGCTTCTGCGGCACCGCACCAAAAAGCGGCAGCCCCGCAAAAGCCGCCGAACCGCCGATAAACGCACGGCGCGACACGTCACTACTAATTCCAGTGTTTGTCATAACAAGAATAATAAACTGCCTTACCGGGCATTACTTGTCACCCGTATGCCACAAATCGCCCAATACGCTCATTATACGACAATTACATATCCCGCACAAGACAGAATTGACAGGTGGCGGAGCCGCCAAAGGCGGCAATGATGAATGAAGAAATATGAATGAAAAATGAAGAGAGAAAATGAAGAATGAAGGTGGTGGAAAAATCTTCCAAGGATAGGGCACTGTCACTCGTCCCTTTTGTCGTTTCCGTCCTTTATGTCCCTATCCTGGTCTCTCACCTCCCCAGCCCCAAGCCGCCGCCCACTTTGCACTTCAAATTCTGGCACTGGTATGTTATCATTGTTGTCGTGAGGAGAACGAAGATGCGTAATACTTGCCAAAACAAAACTGTGTCGGGATGGTCAATCTGCCGGAACGTTTGCGTTGCGGTTTCACTTCTGTTGCCGTGCTGTATAGCATTCTCTTATGCCGAACCCGTAGATCAGGACAAGCAAGCGGCTGGCGTTGCGGAGACTCGTGAAGAACCAATTATGCGTTGGTGGGGACGTCCGACCCGCAAGGTTTTCACGCCTCCAGAGGGAACGCACCCCACGATGTATGTACGCGCGACATTTGCCCCAGATCACCCGCTTCCAGGCACGATCGCTTTTTCTACCGAAGCAATCGATTCCTATTTCCCTGGCACTTACACCTGGTTGATCGACTCCGATTCCGTTTCTCCCGCAAAAACGTATTGGAAAAACCGAAAGACCCCGCGTAAGCCCCTTGCTCCCGGTTCCTCTACCCCATGGCTCGACATCACGCAGGCTTTGCATTACGGATATCTGGAAGTTATGATGGTTGAAGCCCGCGACACATCAGGACATAACCAGTTGCCGGAAGAACAAACACCTGCATTTCGCCTGGATTTTTCCCGTGACGGTTCTACTGTCATCGGTTCCATCTCAAACGGCGGCGGACGAATCGCCTGCGGAATGGTCTCGCTGGCGAAAGGAACCGTCGAAAACGATGTCCAGTTGACCGAGGCGGATTTGCGTCGGGCTCGTGCTGCGGGGCAAACGCCAGCCAGAAAACCGCGTCATTTCCCGATCGAGTTGTGGAATGCCGTATCCCCTACCACTATGTCACCTCAGGCTTTCACGAACGAGCTGGAGGTTTTTCGGATTCTCGGTGCCAATGACACAGGACGTGAAACCTCCGAGATTCTCGACCCCGAACATCAGTATGAACCCACGCATCTTTTCCGGAATCCACGGGGCGACTTTCTCGCCTGCGGTCCGCGTGGTCAGCTCGGGTGCCTCTGCTCACCGAACTATGCAAACATCACCAATGCACTGCTTCAACTCAAAAAGGAATGTGCCGGTCCGCTTTCCAGAGGAAAGAAACTGATTGTATGCATTATGGACGAACCCCATTACGACTTGACGATGTTGACGAACTGCCATTCCAAGGTCAAAAACTGCCGCGAACGTTTCGGCCGCGATTTCGTTTTCGATCCTGCCGATCCAGAGGGAATGCTGGCAACCATCGCTTATCGCGACCAGATGGTTGTCGACTACTACAAGGCTGTTTCCGATGCGGCTCGGGCAATCGACACGAATCTGCTAATCACAGCAGATTTCGGTATCTCCCTGGTTTTCGGCGGTAACCTAAGCGCACCGGGAACCAGCGTGTTTCGGCTGGCAGATTCGCAGGCAATCGGAATCGGACAGACGGAAGACTGGTGTAACCTCCAGTTCACGCGCCAGTTCTCCTCCTATATGTGTGACGTCTATCGCGCCGCGACAGAACGAAACGGAATGGATTTCACAATGAATTCCATCCTGCTCTCTCCGCCCGAAGTCGTCGCGAAGGCGTATTCCGAGGTCGGACACGGCGTAAAGGCTCTCTCCTTTTTCCACTACGGACCACATTGGTTCCGCGGTGACAACAAAAATCGGTGCGCCGAAATCTATCCCGCGATTCGCGGTTTCTGCGAAGCGACGGCGGTAGCGGAAGACTGGATCGTGGGCGCGAAGGTCACGCAGGGAGATGCCGCCTTGCTTTTCTCCGAATCGGGTGACCGACTGGAAATTATCCCTGGAAAGAAGAGGAACTGGATCGAGCGGAATCCCTACGGAAAAGATCGGATGTCCATCAGCCTCTTGCTCAACCACTGTGGAGTCCGAACAGACATTCTAGATGAAACGGGAATTGAGAAACGACTTGCCGACTACCGTGTTCTTTTCGCAACCGACCGTTGTGTGCGCCGTGAAACAGCACATGCGATCGCGAACTGGATCAAGCACGGCGGCATCTTGGTCAAGACTGCCAACGCATTGACCGGGGATGAACTCGGAAAACCGCTTCCAGAAGGGATGTTCAACAAATCGGAACAGATATGGGAGATCGATTTCTCGCCGTGGCGTGACTACGTAAAACCCGCGAAACAGGTTGGCGAATGTTATTCCCACCGCAACTTCCCGCAAGCCCCGTTAGAGAAAACGAGGGAGATCATCAAACGCTCCTCCATCCACAGACGGATATTCACAGATTGCCCGCTTGTCGAATCTTCGTTATTGGAGAAGGCGGACGGTTACCTGGCGGTACTGGCAAACTGGAGCGCAAACGAACGCCGAACCGTTCAGGTGACGCTGACAGGGCTTCGTCAAGTCAAGCATGTCCAGTCCGCATGTGGTGCCAAAGTGACATGGAAACAAGCCAAGGATCAACTCATCGCAGAGGTGGAAATTGGTTGGGGTGATTATCTAATCATCCACTAACTTCTCTGCGCGAAAAATTCACAAACAAAAAGAGACCAGCGAATGATCATTCGCCGGTCTCTTGAAAACCAACAAGAATCAGTTGATTTACTTCTTCACTGCGTCGGCAGCCTTCTGGGCGGCTTCCTTCGTGGCCTCGGCGGCTTTCTTCGCGCCTTCAGCCGTCGCGTCAGCAGCCTTCTTCACAGCGTCAGCCGTCGCGTCAGCGGCCTTCTCGACCTTCGCCTGCGTGGTATCAGCGGCAGCCTTGGTCTCGTCCTTGTTGCATCCGACAAAAGCGATAGCCGACAGAGCCATCACTGCGACAATCATCATTTTTTTCATCTAAGTACTCCTTTCGAAAAGCCTTCCTCATGAAGGCGAAGAATAATTTACCATAATTTACCCCCTCAAGCAAGCGCAAAAAACGGAAAATCACATATGCCGGCAGTTAACACCGCCTTGGGAGGGGCAACGTCCTCGTTGCCTCACTTCGTTCGGAATGAAGAATTAAATGCCGCCTTACGGCGACAATGACGAATGACAGGCGGCAAGCCGCCAGCTGAGAAGCTGAAAAGCTGAGAGGCTGAAAAGCGGGGGTGAGGCTATGCGTAGCGACAAGAGCCAGCAGAGGCGGCAATGAAAAATGACGAATGACAAGGCGGCAAGCCGCCCTGGGAGGGGCAACGTCCTCGTTGCCAGCAACGGAACGGACTGGCGAGACCAGCAAGACTGGCAGCTAAACACCCGTCCCCATTGTCTCCATCGTCCCCATCGTCCCCGCTTCTCAGCTGGCGGCGTTAGCCGCCCCGGGAGGGGCAACGTCCTCGTTGCCTGACATAACTCGCTTTACCAGCCTAACCAGTCTAACACGCTTAACCGGCTTAACACGCTAGCGGTTTA
Organism: Kiritimatiellia bacterium; assembly: GCA_017544725.1. Classification (GTDB taxonomy): domain Bacteria; phylum Verrucomicrobiota; class Kiritimatiellia; order RFP12; family UBA1067; genus RGIG8368. The sequence continues at coordinate 6,881 of JAFYDR010000095.1, read as the reverse complement.
GCCGCCTCTGGCGGCAAACCGCGATTAGAAGAGTCCTTTGACTTTTCCGGTATCCGCGTCGATGTCGATGCCTCGATAGGCAGCGTTCGAGGCGGTACCGGGCATGAGTTTGATGTCGCCCGCTACCGGCACGATCAACCCTGCACCCTCGTACAACAGGACATCACGTACGGTCAACTTCCATCCTTTCGGGCGACCGAGCAACGCCGGATTGTCGGAGAGTGAGTATTGCGTCTTTGCCATGCAGATCGGCAATCCTGCCGTGGCGGAATTGGACTGGAATGCGGCGAGTTTCTGTTCCGCCTGCTCCGTATAGACCACACCGTCACCGCCGTACACCTCCGCGACAATCGTTTCGATCCGCTCCTTCAACGGCGCGGAGAGATCGGAGAGATACCGGAACTCGTTTTGCGTCTCACATGTTTCCGCAACGCATTGCGCCAGTTCTTTCGCGCCCTCGCCACCGTACTGCCAGTGGTTCGAAACAGCGAACCGCGCGCCTGCCTCTTCCGCAACACGACGAACAATCTCTTCTTCCGCGGGCGTGTCGGTGTAGAAATGATTCAGGCAGACAACAGGCGTGACTCCAGCACGTTTGATGATGCTGATGTGCGCCAACAGGTTTTCGCATCCTTTGGTCAGCGGCTCTAGTGCCTCGTGCGTATAGACCGGATCGAGCGGTTGTCCTGCCTTGACGGCAGGAGCTCCGCCATGCGCCTTCAACGCACGAATCGTGGCGACCAGCACCACGGCATCCGGCTTCAGGCCGGTGCAACGGCACTTGATGTTCCAGAACTTTTCGAAACCGATGTCGGACGCGAATCCGCTCTCCGTCACAACGTAATCCGTAAGACGGGAGGCGAGAATGTCGGCGATTACCGAGCTTTGCCCAATTGCGATGTTCGCGAATGGTCCCGCATGAACAAGCATCGGATTTCCTTCCAATGTCTGCATCAGCGTCGGATTGATCGCGCGCACAAGCCACGCCGCCATCGCACCATCGACCTCCAAGTCTGCCGTGGTGACGGGCTTGCCGCTCTTCGAGAAGGCGACGACCACCTTGCCGATACGGCGACGAAGATCGGCCAAATCACGGCTCATCGCCAGAATCGCCATGACCTCCGACGCAACGGAGATATAAAAACCAGAGTCCATTTGGAAGCCGTCCATCTTGCCGCCACGCCCGATCTCAATGTTACGGAGCGCCTGCGCACAGAAATCCATCGCCCAGCGCATCTGCACGCGCTGCGGATCGATATCCAAGCGGGTCAAATGGCTCTTGGCAAGCCGCTCGTCATCGTAGTTGCGCTCATGCTGCATCCGAGAACTCAGAGCGACCATCGCAAGATTGTTCGCATTCGTCACCGCGTCGATGTCGCCAGTCAATCCGAGGGAGAGTTCCGTCGATGGCACGACCTGCGCCAAACCGCCACCTGTTGCGGATCCCTTGATGTTAAAGGTCGGACCGCCGCTCGGCTGACGAACCGTACCGATCACACGCTTTCCAATGGCGGCAAGTCCATCTACCAGACCGACCAACGTCGTGGTCTTTCCTTCGCCGAGAGCCGTTGGCGTGATCGCGGTCACATCGATGTAGCGAGCCTGTTTTCCCTTGTCCCCTACCCGCTTCTCGACGGCCTTCGCATCGACTTTTGCAAGATAGTGGCCATACGGCAACCATTCGTTCTGCAAAAGTCCAATTTTTTGCGCGATCTCTCCGATCGGCAGAAGCGTCTCCTCGGCCGCAAGGGCGATTTCCCAATCTTTCATCTTCAACGGATCCAACTTCATGACGGCAGCTCCTTTCTACTACATGATCTCAGGGGAGGACGAATGCTCTCCGTGGTGACTCGTCAGCTTATCCTTCCACCCGTAAACTGTTTCGCGCATGGTCTGGAAGAGGGCATACAATCCCGGCACAAGAATGATTCCCAGGCAAGTGGCTGCAATCATGCCCGAACACGTCGTCACGCCAATCGCACGGCGTGAAGCGGCGCCCGCGCCCGTCGCATAGACCATCGGAAGAACGCCCAGCACGAATGTCAGCGCCGTCATCAACACGGCGCGGAGACGTTCGCCCGCACCAGCGGCTGCGGCATCCACAATCGAATACTTGTCCGTCTCGCGTTTGTCTTTCGCGAACTCAACGATAAGGATCGCGTTCTTGCTGGCAAGCCCGACCAACAGAATGATGCCCAACTGCGCATAGACGCTCAAGGAAAGTCCCGTAGCCTGAAGACCGACCAACGCGCCGAGTGTCGCCGCAAAGATCGAGAGCATCACAGGTAGCGGAATCGTCCAGCTTTCGTACTGCGCGACGAGGAAGAGATAACAGAAGAGAATCGCAAGGAAAATCAGCGGTCCCGCCTGTCCAGAACTGCGCATTTCCTGGAAGGTGATACCAGCCCACTCGTATCCGTAGTCGTCCGGAAGATTCTCCTCCAAGATGCGGATGATCTCTTGGATACACTGTCCGCTGGTAACACCCGGTGTCGGAATCACGGTGACACCCGCGCAGATATAGAGGTTCTGGCGGTAGATCGCACGCGGTGCCAGTTCTTCCTCGATTGTCGCCATGCTGCCGACAGGAACCATCGCCCCCGTGGTCGAACGCACGTAGAGACGAAGCACAGCATCAGGCGTAGAACGACCAGACCAGTCGGCCTGTACGGTCACGCGGTTAACCTGTGTTCCGAGGTTTACGTCATTGACGTAGAGAGAACCCAAATAGTTTTGCAGCGTCGCGTAGAGCGTCGCCAGCGGCACATGGTAGTACTCGCACTTGGAACGATCCACGCTCAAGCGCAGATGCGGCGTCTTGGCGTTGTACCCGCAGATCGCCTGCGCGATCAGCGGCGACTGCATCATCCGGTTAACGATATCGGTCGCGACAACATCGAGACGTTCTGGATCCGTGTCGCCGCGTGATTCGATCTTCACGTTGATGCCGCCGGTCGCGCTCATGCCGGGAATCGCGCTCGGCACGAACGCCTTAGATGAGGCGAGCGGCATGGTTGAGGTCACCTTGTTGATCTGCTCCTGAATAGAGGAGTGGGACAATTCCGGTGTTTTCCGCTTATCCCAACTATCTAGATCGACAATGTACAGAGCCTGGTTCTCGCCACGGCCACCGATGAAACTGTTGCCGCAGACGGTCAGTACAGAGTGGACACCGGGGATCTTGAGGATACGTTCGGTCGCATCCCGCGCAGCGGTCTTCGTCACGCGCAGGGTGGAACCTTCCGGCGTATTGGAGTCGGTAAACACCACGCTCTGGTCCTCTTCCGGAATGAATGAGGTCGGCGTGTTTTGGAAGAAGAAGACAGTCAATAACGCCGTACAGATGAGGAGGAGTCCAGCGAGGACGACACGTCGGGCGAGACCGCGCGAGATGAAGACATACCCACCGCGCAACTTACCCAGCGCACTGTTAAACCAAGCGAACGGTCCATGCTTCGCAAGTTTGGGCGGTCGCATCAACACGCCGCAGATTGCAGGCGAAAGCGTCAGTGCGTTGACGGTCGAGAAGCAGACGGCAGCAGAGAGTGTCACCGAGAACTGCTGGTAGATTTTGCCCGTAATGCCGCCGAGGAAACCGACGGGAACGAAGATACCGAGCAGCACCAGCGTCGTCGCAATAACCGCGCTACTCACATCAGACATCGCCTGAATCGCAGCCTCTTTCGAGTTGAGGTGTTGCGTTTCCATCAACACCTGCACACGTTCCACAACGACAATTGCGTCATCGACCACCGTTCCGATCGCCAACACGAGTCCGAACAACGTCAGGATGTTGATCGAATACCCCATGATCGCCATGATGATGAATGTGGAACACAGAGAGACGGGAATCGTCAACGTCGGCACAAGCGTGGCACGCCAATCCTGCAGGAAGATGTAGCAGACCAACGCCACAAGCACGATGGTCAACAACAGCGTGAGAAAGATCTCGTGCATACACGAACGGACATACGCGGTGGCGTCATACGGAATACTCCAGACCAAATCCTTCGGGAACTTCTTTTCCAATTCCGTCATCACCTTCCGGATTTCATCCACCGTACGGATCGCGTTCGATCCGGGCATCTGGTTGAGCGCGATGGAGACGGCGGGACCGTTATTGAACGATCCGTCAAAGGCGTAGTTCTGTTCACCGTATTCAATCCACGCCAAATCCTTCAGACGCACGATACCGCCTTTCGCATCCGTACGGATGACGATCTCCGCGAATTCCTGCGGCGTGTAGAGACGTCCTTTCGCAATCAACGTGAAGCTGAGCGTCCCGTTCTCTTTCGTCGGGGAAGCGCCGACCGCACCGAGCGATGCCTGAATATTCTGCTTCTGGATCGCCGTGACCACCTCTTCGGAGTTGATCCCTTGAGCAGCCATGCGCTTGGGATCAAGCCAAACACGCATCGCGACCTTCGGTCCGTACACGGTGGCATCACCGACACCCGCGACACGCAACAACGCGGGCTGGATGTTCCCGTAGATGTAGTCGCTGATCTCCAGACGCGACATCTGACCGCCCGTCGAACGCATACAGATAAAGCCGAGCTGGTCTTCCGAGGCACAGCGAATACGCATACCGGTCGATTTCACCTCGGCGGGCAACTTCGTCAACGCCTGCTGAACACGATTCTGCACCTTCATCATCGCGAGGTCGCGATCCGTTCCAACCTCGAAACGGATCGTCAGCGTGTAGGAGCCGTCATCCGTACAGGTGGAGATCATGTAGATCATGTCATCGACGCCGTTCACCTCGTCTTCTAGCGGCGTCGCGACCGTGTTCATCACTTCACGCGAGTTCGCACCGGGGTACTGGCAGGACACACGGATTGCGGGCGGTGTGATCTCAGGATACTGCGTGATCGGCAAACGCGAGATACTCAACGCGCCCGCCATCGTCAGCACGATGGAAATCACGATCGCGAATCGCGGACGTTCGATAAAGAAGCGAGAGAAGGGCCGCAGCTTATCAATCGCGGGTCGGATTGAAACCTTCATGACAACTCCTCCCCTACTGGATCGTGGTCGGTTCTTCAATATTCAGAACCTGACCGGGGATCACCTTCTGGATTCCTTGGAACACGACCCGGTCCCCTTCCTTCAGACCTTTGGTAACCGCGACCAGTCCCGCATGCATTCCCGCATGTTCGATCGGGCGCAGCTCAGCCGTCTTGTCCTCCTTCATCACCCAAACCGCATATCCCTTCGGGGACTTGACGAGCGACGCCTGCGGAACGAGCAGATAACTGTCCGGCTTCTTCGCATCGGTCAACACCGTGACAAATGCGTTCGGAATCAGCACCTTGTCCGGATTCGGGAAGGAAATACGCATCAGCAACGTAGCCGTCTCGGCAGACATCTCGTTGTCATCAAACTCCCACTTGCCCGGCTTCCCGTACTTCACGTTGTTGGAAAGGATCAAGTGCAGGTTGCGATTGTCCTGCAGGTTGATACCTTGCCGCGCAGCCTGTTCGCGCCAGTCGATGTAGGCACGGTCGGTCATCGGGAAAGTGACGCGAATCGGGTCGGTCTGCACGATCCTCGCCATCGCTCCCTTGGACGGAGAAACGAAATCGCCCGCGTGAACCAGCGACTTCCCGATCTGCCCCGAAATCGGCGCGTAGATCTTGGTATGCTTCATGTTGAACTTCGCCAACGCCAAATTCGCCTTCGCTTGCGAAACGCCCGCTTTCATGGATGCCAAATTCGCCTGAGCGGAGGCGTAGGAGGTCTCCGCCGTATCCATATCGGTTTTGGTGATACCACGCGCGTCGGCGCTCTTGAGACGTTCCAGATAACGCTTGGTGCGATCGACCTCCGCCTCCGCCACAGAGACTTGGCTTTCCGACTTCTTGATCTCCGCCTCGCGCAGCATCTCGGTTGCGGAGTACTGCTCGGAATCGATCTCAAAGAGAAGGTCACCCTTCTTCACGTCCGCACCTTCGGAGAACTTCACATCCGTGATGTACCCCTCGATCTGTGGGAGGATATCGACCTCTTGAACAGGCTCGACATGCCCGATGAACTCTTCGGGTGGGTTGAACGGCGCGTTCGTGACCGTCATCACCGCAACCGTCTGCGTGGGCAACGTGCGTTGCTCGGCGCCAGCCTTCGGGCGACTCGCCCACCACTGCCCCACAAACCAGCCGATCAACAGAAAACAGGCAGCCGTCACCAGCCATCCGAAAAATGCGGCAATCCGGTGCCCAATCGTTTGTTTCTGAACTTCCTTTTCAGCGTCGTTCATTTTTTCTCCCTTTTTTGTCCGTTGAATAAGTTCAAAATTCTACCAAAAAATCCTCTTCGTTCAAGCTGAAATTCAAGTGCTGAAATTCAAGTGCAGTAATTACCAAACTTCACTGCTCCTATTTTTCAACTACGGAATGCCGCTTTGATGGTTTAGTAGTTAGGTGATGCGATGGTTTGGTAGTCGGAGAGGCGGGCATTCTTGCCCGCCTCTCCGACTATCAACGCCCGAAGCGGGCTGGATGTTCGGCCGCTTCCAGCAGATAGTCTTGTTCGTATGGGATGTCTTCCGTTGCCGCTGTTTCGTCAACCCAGAGCTCGCACTGGCGCATGACGGTTTCGAGCGCGCCTTTGGCCTCGTCGGGCGGGTACTTGTACTTCTTCAGGAGACGCTTCACGAGCATGCGCATGTGCGCACGCGCACTGTCGCGCCGGTCCCAGTCGACCGTGCGGTTGCGGCGCAACTGGTCGGTCAGCTCCTTCGTGAGCTGGATGAGCGTGTCATCGGTGTAGAACTTCTTCACCGCCTCGGGCTTCGAGAGCGCGTCGTAGAACGCCGCCTCGTCCTCGGTGAGTCCCTTCGGGGTGGAGTCGATCCCCTCCTTGATGCGCGTCGCAAGCTCGAT
>JAFYDR010000094.1 GCA_017544725.1 Kiritimatiellia bacterium | reverse complement strand
TTGGATTGAGCCGTTCACGCATGGCATTGGGGAGGGGCAACGTCCTCGTTGCCTAGATGGGATCGACTATTGGGGCAAGGCGGCGAAGCCGCCAGCTAGTTAAGTGGTTAAGTGCCCCTGTGGGGCTAAGTGCCCTTCGGTCTAAGTCACTTCGGGGCGACACCCCACTTAGAGCCGAAGGCTCATTTAGGGCGAAGCCCACTTAATTCCATTACTCGTCACTCGTCATTACTTCGCATAGCGAAGTTGTTGTTTCTGTTGTTTTCATTTTCAAAAGACGACGGTGAAATTCGCAGATGCGCCCAAATCGAAAGTTCGAAAGTTCGAATGAAGTCCGTCTTGAGTTCTCGTGGAAAAAGTGAAATAATGGCTCCGTCGTTTACATTAGAAATCGCAATACGAGGTATTGAGGAATGAGAAGACTCTTGGGATGGATGGTCGCGGGTTTGTTCACCGCAGTTGTTTCGGAAGCCGCATTCGTGACGGTTCCGCTGGGAGACGGGGCGAATGCCTCTTTAATGGATGAGGTGGCGGATGACCAGAAGGGCGGCTTTATCGACCAAGGACCAAACGATTTGCACCTGTTGCCATCCGGCTTGCAAACGATCAATGGAATTCCTTTGAAACTGGGCAGCTCGAAATCAACCGATGAGAAGGCGTGCATCGTGCTCGGAGGCCCCAAGCGTCCGTACTTGGGCAAAAAGTCATCGGTCTCTCTAGCGAAGCCCGCACGTGGAGAGTTCCTCTACCTGTTTCACGGAGCGACGATGGTATCTACTTCGGAGAAGGACAAAAATCCAATCATCGGCACGGTACGCGTGACATACAAGAGCGGAAAGACGATGGAGAAACACGTTCGATTGGGACGCGATATCGGGGACTGGTCTTCGCCGAGAAGTTACCGCAACGCCGTGCGTTCTTGGACAATCTACAACAAGGTGTCTCAGGTCTCGCTTTTCCTTTCCGGGATTCCTCTCGAGCAGGGGCAGGAGGTCGTCGCCGTCTCGCTGGAACAGGGTGCTGGCACATGGATCGTCGCCGGCATGACGATCGGCGACAGACGAATCTTGCGCCCGATCCTGCCGGACCTGAAGCTCGAACGCAAGTATGATGTCCCCCCGAAGTTCGACAAGCCGCTCCCGGTTTATCCGGCTGGTTCGCGTCCCAAAAACATAATCCTCGTTTTGGGTGATGGAATGGGACATGGTGCGCTCGACCTCGCTGACTTGTATCTCAAGAAGGATACTAAGTCGGATGGACTTGTCATCAAACAGATGCCCTTCGCCGGATACTGCACGACCTTCTCTGCGACAGCGGACGTAACTGACTCCGCTGCGTCCGGCACGGCATACGCCACCGGTCACAAGACTTACAATACGGCAGTTGCGCTTGACATGGAGAAGAAGCCTCTGGACTCGATCGCCACGATCGCGCATGAGGCGGGAATGTCTGTCGGAATCATGACCGATGACCCGCTTTACGGCGCGACGCCTGCGGTCTTCTACGCCCATGCCGAGACACGTGGTGACACGGCGAAGATTATGCTGGATGCCTCACAGAGCGACTTTGAAATCCTGTTGGGATACGCGAATAAGAACTGGCTCTTGCCGAAGGAACAGGGCGGCTGGCGAAAGGACGGGAAGGAACTTCTCTCCGGTATGCTGGCACGTGGTTTCACGTTGGTCGAGGATGTCGATGCCTTCGTGAACGCGCCGAAGGATAAACGCGTGATCGGCCTGATGAAAGATCAGTCGATGGCTGAGGAAGGTTGCTTCGGACCTCTGGCGAAGGCGGCAATCGAGCGTCTCTCGCAAAATCAGAAGGGTTTCTTCCTGATGTTCGAAAGTTGCGACCCGGACCACGGAAACCACGCCAACAGCCCCGAAAAGAGCATTTACGGAACCGTCAAAGCAGACTGGGCAGCATGGGCTGCAATCAGCTACTCGTTGGCGCACGACGGCGACACGCTGGTGCTGGTCACTGCCGATCACGAGACTGGCGGCGTCCGCGCAATCCGCAGTCCTGCTACGGGTAAGGTCACGCCGTTCTTCGAAGCGACCAGCCACACTTCGGCACCAGTTGCGACGCATGCGTTCGGTCGTGGCGCGGAGAGGTTCGAGGGACGAATCGACAATACGGACATCCCGCGCATCTTCGCCGAATGCCTCGGTCTTCAACTCCGTTAAATGGTATCGGGCGCAACAGATGTTGCCGCAAAGCGGTTCACAAAAGTCGGGAAAGGAAAAAGCGATGAGCAAGATTGCGAAGAACATTCTGGAAAGAGTTGGCGGAACGCCACTTGTGGAAATCTCCAGTAAGCTGAACAAGGGGAACGCGAAGGTACTCGCAAAGGTCGAGTTCTTCAATCCCGGCGGCAGCGTGAAAGACCGTATCGCCCTCGCGATGGTCGAGGCCGCGGAGAGGAACGGCACCCTCAAGCCCGGCGCGACGATCATCGAACCGACAAGCGGCAACACGGGCGTGGGACTCGCACTGGTGAGTGCGGTGAAGGGTTACCACCTCATCCTCACCATGCCCGAGACGATGAGCATTGAACGCCGCAAACTCGCCGCCGCATACGGTGCGGAAATCGTTCTCACGCCCGGTTCCGCAGGAATGAAAGGTGCGATCAACAAAGCGAATGAACTGCGCGACACGACACCGGATGCGGTAATTCTCCAGCAGTTTGAGAATCCGGCAAATCCCGCCAAGCACCAAGAGACAACCGGTCCGGAAATATGGGACGACACGGACGGTGAGGTGGCAGCTTTCGTCGCAGGTGTCGGTACGGGTGGAACGCTTTCAGGCGTGGGACATTTCCTGAAGTCAAAGAATCCCGCCGTCAAGGTCTTCGCGGTTGAACCGGACACGTCGCCAGTCCTCTCCGAAGGCAAAGCGGGACCGCACAAGATTCAGGGAATCGGGGCGAGATTCGTTCCTAAAACGCTTGACACGGATGTGTATGACGAAGTGGTCACAGTAAGTGCGGAAAACGCAGGTGCAACGGCACGCGCAGTCGCCGCAAATGAAGGTCTGCTTGTCGGCATCTCGTCAGGAGCCGCGCTCTGGGCGGCACTTGAACTCTCCAAGCGTCCCGAGTTTGCGGGCAAGACGATTGTCGCGCTCCTTCCCGATACTGGAGAACGTTATCTTTCAACTTGGTTGTACGAGTCATAAGAAAGGCAGTAGGCAATAGGCAGTAGGGAGTAGGCAGTAGCGGCGGCAGATGTTCCTCGCCAGCTGAGAGGCGGGGACGAAGGGGACAATGGAGACACTGGGGACAGTTAGATCGGGGGTTTAGCCGCCAGTTTCGCCAGTCCTGCCAGTTTCGCCAATCCAACCCAGCGTATCGCGTGTCGTTTGTCGCGTGTCATCGGTAGCTGTCGATTGCGATCGACTGCAATCGAATGGGAGGGACGCGCTCCGTCGCGTCCGTTTGACATAACGGATGCACGGGAGCACCCCATTTGTTGTCTTCAAGTTGTTCCTGTTGTTTCCTAAATCTCTCTCGTGCGCATGAGATGGGGGAATTGCGCAGATGCGTCCGTGCATCGCGCAGCTCGTCCTTTCGGCTTGCCTTTTGAAGGGAATTCTCGCATAATGCTGTCGTTCGTATGACGTGAATTCCGCTAAGTCTCGAAAACGAGGAGAGAAGACATGAAGAAACTGAAAAACCTGATTTTGCCGTTCCTGCTCGCCGCCTGCGCGGCGTGGACAGCCGTTGCCGCACCGGGTGCGCTTCCAGACCGCCAGCAACAGCGCACCCAGGTTCGCCCTGCCGTAACGGTGAACGTGGTCCGTGATGGCGAATATACCAGTAAGCAGGAGGTCGCACAGTTTATCAAGCAGTTCGGTTGCCTCCCCAAGAACTATATCACCAAGTCACAGGCCCGTAACCTAGGCTGGCAGGGAGGTCCTCTGGAACCGTATGCTCCAGGCAAGTCGATCGGAGGTGACCGTTACGGCAACTATGAGCGGAAGTTGCCGCCCGGTCAGTACCGGGAGTGCGATATCGACACCCGTGGCAAGCCTCGCGGGACGAAGCGCATCGTCTTTTCTTCTACAAGAAAGGTCTATTACACGGAAAACCACTACCGTTCGTTCGAGGAGGTCAAATGAGTCCAGCAATGAAGAAAAAGGTATTCACGGTCGATTTGCATGGCGTCAAGAGCTATGCTGCGTTGCACGAGGCACTCGCGTCTGCCCTACCCTTCCCAGGCGGATACGGGCGCAACCTGGACGCATTGCACGACGTGTTGACGGAATACGGCGCGAACTGGAAAATCACCTTCCTGCACACCGCCTCCACGTTCAAGACGTTCCGGCTCGTCTGTCACGACGCGATTGATGAAACGCCCGGGCTCGAAATCGAGTTCCGATAAGCAGATTCCCGCAGTTGGTTCGTTCCAACAATTGTGCCCCTTTCGATTGAGGAACCAGGAGAAGTACAGATGAAACGATTACGCATGTCTTTACCGCTGTTAGCTGCCGCAGCAACATACGGTGCCGCCGTAAGTGCCAACGAGGCACCGATCGGTGTGTTTGACTCAGGACTGGGTGGACTAACCGTTCTCGAACGGCTCTTGGATGTGGATCAGGTCAATAACGACTCGGGACTGTACGGTCCGGACGGTGTGCCTGATCTCGCGCGGGAGAGTTTCGTCTATCTCGGTGACCAGGCCAATATGCCATACGGCGACTATGCGGCGGAAGGCAAGAGTGACTATTTGCGTGAGCTAATCCTCAAAGACGCCAAGTTCCTCCTCTCCACCAACTACTACACATGTACGGAAGAGCGGGAACCCAGCGGTATCAAACAACGCGTAAAAATCATCGTCATCGCCTGTAATACGGCGACGGCGTGGGGACTTGAGGATGTACGTAAGTATCTCGCGTCAACCGACAGTGACATCAAGGTCGTGGGCGTTATCGAGGCTGGGGTCCGAGCCACGCTGGATCAAATCTCCGCGACACCCGATTCTCCGCCATTCGCCATCGGCGTGATGGCAACGCCCGGTACGATTGCCTCTGGCGCATACGCTCGTACGATCCGCACCGAATTGAGAGCGCGTGGCGTAACGGGTAACATCCCGATTCTCAACCAAGGGTGCGCAGGACTTGCCGACGCGGTGGAGGCAGGATTGCCATCCGCAGATGCAATCGCCAGCTCCAACTTTGTCGAGCTCGTCGAGCAGCATCGTGCCTCTGGCAGTACCGTGCCGATCAAAGCCGTTATCCTCGGCTGCACGCATTATCCCTTCGTATTGGGTGCGTTGAACCGGACTCTTGCGGAACTTCGCGTCAAAGGTGCTCCGCTTGCCAACGATTTCCGCTTTGTGGATCCGGCGTTCTACACGGCGGCTGAATGTCACCGTTTGCTGCGGGATTCAGGTCGGCTTTCGACAGCGAAGAAACAGACATCGGCAATGGCGTTCCTGTCGGTCGCGAATCCGAAACTTCCTCAAGAGTGCCTCACACCCGACGGACAGCTCACGCGCAAGTTCAAGTACGGACGTTCTACGGGGACGGATACCGTCACCACGATTCCCGTACCATTCACGCGCGAACGATTCGGCGAGGCAGTCTTCAAGAACATCCGACGCCTTCTACCGCGTACAGCCTCCCTTCTCGAACACGAAGAAGGCGGCGAAGCCGCCAGTGACGAGTGAGCCGCCGAAGGCGGCAATGAAGAATGAAAAATGACGAATGAAGGAAAGTCTGCCCATCCTGCTTATTCCGTCCATCCCGTCAGTCCAGTCGGCGTGTCGGTTGTCGCGTGTCGCGTGTAATCGGTAGCCGTCGATTGCGATCGAATGCAATCGAATGGGAGGCGCGCACTTGTTGCGACCATGTGTAACGATGACAAAGATTGTCGTGGAAGCGACACTCCTGTCGCTTCCGTTACTTGTATTCAAGGCGCGAAGCGTTGAAAGCGGCGGGATCTTCTGCCAAGTACGCCTCCGCCATCTTACGGAACGCTTCCTTTTCCGCATCGCTGGGCTTGTCGGGACGTCCAATCCGCAGACGCGTGGTGAACTTGCCGATATCGGTTCCGAACTGGAGTCGCGCGATGCGTTTCAACACTGCCGCATCGCCTGCCGCCGCGCGCGCTTTCTCTAGATGGGCATCCAGTACAGAAAAATCGAGTTGTTCGAGCAGACGATTCTGCCGCCGCACCCGTTGCGTCCAACCAAGGGTCGGTTCGCGGTCTGCCGCATTCGCTGCGGCGCCAGCTTCGGAGGCTCGTTCCACCGTTTCGAAGTACGCACGCACCTCAGCTGCCGCCGCACCGAATCCCATCCGGCAGTAATCGTCCGCAATCGTGTCGAAGTCCAGCCGATCCGGATTGAAATGCGCCTTGGTTGTCAGATAGTACACGAACGGTTTGGTAGCCCATTCGCTGGACATCGTGTCGTAATCGAATCCGAAAATGCCGTTCTCCGCGAGCAGGGAAATGTCCGCAAACATCCGTCGCGCGAAGTTGTCCGGCGCACTCACCCCGAATCCACGATGCGCATTCGGACGCCACAACGTCTTGTTCCCGAAACTCGACCACGCGGCGAGATTCTTCTCCACCATACCAAAATCGCGCGCATTGGAGTAGTTCCCGATCACGGAGAGAATGAGCAGGTTCGGATGCGGTATCGTTTTCACGGGCGGTGTCGTGTAGCTCGAATAGGCATACGTAGAAAGGAGCAGATCAGGCTTAACCGCCGCGACACCCGCCGCGACACGGTTCATGTAGTCGAATACGCGATCCGTGAGCGACACGTAGGAAACGGACTTGCGCATCGGGAAGAAAACCGTGAACCGCCCTTTCGGCGCGTTGACAGGATCCAGTCTGCGACAGTTTTCACACATGCATGGCGAAGAGGTGCCGCCATCGGGAAGGCAAAGGGAAAGAGCCTTCTTGGAGGGATTCGCGTTCTTCTCCTCGATCTTGCGGCGTACCGTGATTTCAGCCAACTCCGGATTGGAGAGGCAGAAGGTCGGACGTTCCGTACTCGACCCGATGTGAAGCGTTCGCGTACCATCAGGCTGCAAGGCGAAGAGGTGCGGTTTTTGTTCCTTGTATTTCGGATAGTAGTCCCCGTAGTAGTGTCCCCATTCGTATCCGTCCGACTCTCCGGGGCGATCGGTGGTCATGAACTTCATGTCGTTGATACCATGCCAACTCCAGAAGTCGCGGTTACCCGGATGATCCACGTGTTCCGGCCAACCATAGAGTCGCATCTTGCGAATCACGAACGGCGTCGCATCCTCCACGGCGATTTCAGGCAACACGATCTTCCCCCGTTTCGGCACGATCTTACCCGTCTCACCCGGCCAAATGTAGCGGCATCCCAACGCCTCAAGCACATACGTGGTGGCACGGCTCTTGCCCGTGTCCTCACCGCCAAGATACACCTTGTCCCCTTCCCTCCAGATTTTGAAGTACGCGGCAGAACCACGCGAAAATCCTTTAGGACAGCGAACGGTACGATAGACGAGCGCGGGACCGGCGGCAGGTTCTCCGTCCACCACATCGAAGCGGACGCCTGACATCCGTTCCAAATGCCACACCAATTCTTCGGCGAGCTTACGCGCCTCTTTCCCACAATCACCGAGCGCGACCACGGCCTTCACCGAACCATCGAGCAATACCAGACCATCCTTCCGCGACGGTGCCTTTCCGAGTTTCGGGCGATTCGGGAAACGATCGGGCAGCTTCAGTTCACCGGGCGCACCGAGAGGAACGCTCGCCCACTTCTCCCCCTCTGGACGCATTTCGATGTCCTTGGCTTTCGCGAACGCGGCTATAAACTCCTCCCGCAACGCCTTTACTTCTCGCCCCGCATCGGTGAGAATGTCGTTGCCTTCATCATCCGCGAACGAAAGCGGCTTGCCAGCTTTCTCGAAATTCGCCCAAGTCCGTCCGAGGGAACGTGGGATCAAAATAACCTTTTCGCGAAGCGGATCGGGCTGCTTGGCATTCGGCTTCCCGAAAAGTTCGTTCAATGCTCCAGTCGTCGCCACGATGACCGTGCCACCCTCCGCCACAAACTTCTCCGCCGCCGCGCGCGCCTCGCCCTCGCGCCAGTTTTTACCTTGCGCCTCGCCCCGCAACTTCTCGCCGAAGTAAAGTACCGCGTACTTGCCGTACTCCGATGGCGCAAGCCAACGATCAGTGAACTTTTCGGAAACATAGCGGCATTGATCCGTCACTTCACCCTTGATGGCATTCACATCTGTCCCAAAGCCCATCAGCGCAATCGGTTTTCCCGCATACGCGACACACACACCGCACGCAAAGACGACGAATGCCGCCCAAAAGCGTCCGTAAAACTTTCCGTTTGATTTCCGATTGAATAGGTTCATAGTCTGTCCCTTTCCCATTTCTTCAAAACGTGACCATGCTAACAGATTTCCCCCAGCCAGACAAGCATGGAGTCCAAACGGGGCGGGCGCTCTGCCTAACTTCGCTTCGTGAAGCCTCTAGACGCGGCAGTGACGAGTGACGAGTGAAGAGTGACGAGTGACAAGAGAAATTTCACGCGGAGGCGCAGAGGTTCGCGTGAGACCGCAGAGAATGGGGAGGGGCAACGTCCCCGTTGCCTCACTTCGTTCAGAATGAAGAATGAAGTACCACCTTGCGGCGGCAATGATGAATGACGAATGGAAACGGGAGGGGCAACGTCCTCGTTGCCTAGCTTTTAACACACTTAACCAGCTTACCCGGCTGGCGCGTAGTATTTGGCTGGCGGCGTAGCCGCCGTGCGTAACGATGACACACGCTCGTCGTCGAAACCGACAGGATTTGCGATTGTATGGTTATGGAAAAGGGCATCGACTATACAGACGGGGGAGAGCGAAGCGTGACCCCCGGCGGGACGACCAGTATCCGCCAAGCCCAGAAGGGACAACAGAACAATCTACCGCAGCTTGTCATGCCTCCTTCTGTCGGCCTCTCAGGGATAACATGTCCTTGCTTGATTCCGGGGGCTACGCTACGCTTGTCCCCGTCTGTGTACCTTCACCCTTCGTGGCCTGTCAAAAGTTACCACCATGAACGCTCTCGTACGAAGTGCAAGGATCGGACTAATAGCTGACAGCTAGAAGCTTATAGCTCATCTTCATCTAGCCGTGACACGTAAGCGGAAGCGTAACTGTAAATGTTGTTCCCTTTCCTTCCTTGCTTTCCAGCTGGATGGTTCCGTGGTGTGCGGTGACGGTTACTTGCACGATGTTCAGTCCCAATCCCAGCCCCTTCTCCGACTCGGACGCTTTCTTACCGCGGAAAAGCCGCTGCCAAATCAGACCGCGCTCTTCCTCGGGAATACCGATTCCCGTGTCTGCCACACGCACGATTACATTGTCGTTTTCCTGGCGGAGCGAGAGCGACACCTCGCCTCCTCTCGGCGTGTACTTGACAGCATTGTCGAGTAGGTTTGCAAAGACGCGGGTCAACCGTTGTCGATCTCCCGTTCCCGTCACAGGTACTTCCGGGAAGTCCGTCTGCAAGCGAATCCCCTTCTCTTCGGCAATCAAGGAATACATATCCGCTAAGCCAGAGAGCAATTCACAGTAGTCGAGTGATTCCAGGTTCAGCTTGGAGAACCCGATCTCCATTGCGCGCGTGTCCATCAAGTTCTGCAACTGCATCTTGGCACGGTCACAGTCCTCGATAACATCCGCAAGCGTATCCGCCAAGCCTTTCGGCAAATCCCCGCGCGTAATCGCCAACTCGCATCCACCTCGGATTCGCGTCAGCGGCGTACGGAAATCGTGCGCCACGTTATCCATCGTCAGCCGCATGGCACGAATCAGATTGGCATACTTCTCCGTCATCACATTGAACAAATGCCCCAGCGTGTCCAACTCGTTGATCATGCTGTTCACGGGCGGTGCCCCCGTTTCGAACGCACCCGTGTCGATGATCCGCGACATCTCGTCCGTCATCTTACGGATCGGACGCACGGTAATCACTAGCAGAACAATGGCGGCAAGTACGGAGAACAACGTGGAGAGTATCGCGAAAATCAGTAACAGTTTGCGCAACATCGTCCGCTGGTCAACCTCAAGGAACGACCCTTTTCCAACCTGCAACGAACGACCGTCTTTCAAACGCGACGTTTGAATCTGGATATACCGTTCGTACTGTTCAATATAAAACTCGCTGAACCCTTCCTCGGGCAGAGAGCCTGGCTTTCCGGACCAACGAGGAAGCTGGATCGGTTTGGGCCAACTCGCCGTGTACTCCACCTCGCCTTTCGCGTTGATCACGCGCACGATGAAAATCGTGGAGGGTGGATAGTGCTTGAGCGTCACCGCCTCGGCAAGCAATGCACCGCTCTGGTTCTCCTCCATCATCCGAACCAGATCCTTACTTTCCGCCAACACGTCCTGCCGATCCAACCCGCGAACGGATTTGGAAATACCGTGCGCAGAAATCAGATAGATGGTAATCGAGCAAAGCGCGTAAACCAGCAGATAACCCAATGTCAGGTAAAAGACGAAGGAACGGATAAATTTAGTTTTCCGAACGGAAGACATAGCCCACCCCCCGCATGGTCTGAATCAGTTTGTCGGAAAATCCGGTGTCAATCTTTGCCCGCAACTTACAAACAAGGACATCGACGATATTCGTCTGCGGATCCACGCCGCACCCCCAAATCGTCTCCAAAATCAGTGTCTTCGTCTGCGGATACCCCGCATTCCGCATCAACAATTCCAGCAACTTGAATTCGCGCGGCTGCAACTCGATCTTTTTGCCGTCCCGC
>JAFYDR010000093.1 GCA_017544725.1 Kiritimatiellia bacterium | reverse complement strand
TTTACATTGAAAGTGAAGGTGTTTTGCGATGTCCAAGTGTTGAATGCATACCGGAACACGAGTTTGCCTTTGCCTGTGGTGATGGCTTGGAGCGTTGACGTGTAAGTGGTTTGGTATCCACCCGTGCGAAGCGTTTGTGGCGAGGCTGTATCCTCGTACCAGGATTTCGTGCCGGAACGCGACCACGCGATTCCACTCGTGCCGAAGACATCGGCGATTGCCTTGAACTTGCCAATATAGACGGGGCTCGAAACCCCGGATGTCGGCCACACCGCCGCCTGAAGGATGCTGGTGCTGTTGGAAATGGTGATTGCTCCAGAGTAAACCGTTCCGTTCGACAACGTGGGTACGGAACCGTCGAGCGTGTAGTAGAGCGTGCCACTGCCATTCTGGCGCGACAAGGTTACGGAGATCGGGAAGGCGTCGAGGAGCGATTCCGTCTGCGAGCAGGTCGGTGTCGACGGTACGGCGTAGTAGTCGCTTATAATGGACGCGAATCCGGAGATAAGAGATTCGAGCGTTCCTCTGTAGCGTATGGTGCCGACCCAAGACTCGTCGTCATCAAGGGCAACCCCCTTTCCAATGGCTACGTCGGGACTGTCTGGAGCAGCGAAGTAGATGGTCGGATAGGCAACCTGTCCTTGTCCGTTGTCGTAGTTGGCGTATAAGTCCCAGAACCACGAGTTCGCAGTGGCCGCATCGACATTGCAGGAGGTGTCACCTGTGACCAAGTAGATGTTGTTCGCTTTCGCCCAAGCGAGGAACTCCTCGCTTTCCGCAATAGAGTAGAACTTTCGAGACCACTCGTCACTCTCCCGACTCGCGAGTAACACCGCGATGAGACGGCCGTTCTGTGCGGCGGCAGCTTGCGCCCCCGCCACATCGGTTGTCCATTCGCCTGGTGTAACAGGATGGCGTTCGAGGTAGAGTCCACCGACCTCGATACTTGGTTCTTTGCCGCCCTCGATGAACACCGCCCTGACGCGCGTTGATTTCGTCAAGGTGATGGGTCCATCGTACACCTGCGCAGTCCCGGTTGCGGGATCGGATCCGTCTAGGGTGTAGTATAGTACGCCAGTTGCGCCAGCAGGGGGCGTAAGCGTGACGTCGAGACTACCCTGGAAGGTGGTTGCTGTCGATTCGGATGCCGTCGTCTCTGGAGAGATTGTGGGCAAACGGGAGATCACGTCGAACCGAACCGTGTCGAGCCATGCGCCGTTGAAACCGTTGTAGCGGCCTCCGGTCATGCGTCCGGTGCTTGGATTTTCCACAATCCAGCACTGGAACAGGAATCGGACGGTGTGCTGACCTTGCGGAATGGCGATTCTCACAAAAGTCCAGTTACCGGCTGGCGAATCCTCCGTATCCGTCAGCACGGCGGTACCGTCAACCAGTAAGGAGAATGTCGCTTTGTATTTGCGCGTCTTGTAACGGAAGCTCATGTCTGTCGGCCCTGTCACGGTTGTCTCCAGCCATGACTCGTTCTTCCAATACAGATCATCGTTGTTATTGGCTCCCAACCCCCTATCTGTAGATTGCACGGCATCTACACCGTCATAGGTGTTCGTGGTCTGGAATGTCCACGGCTGGGATTCCGATGTGCGCCACGTAAGCTGGGGCGCATCAAGTCCGTTGCCAAGGTCGCTGAGCGAGTATGTCGCCTCGAAAACGGGTCCCGCGATGCCATCGGTGACGGTAATGGCGCGAATGGTCGTGGTCTGGGTGAGCGTGATGGGTGCCGTGTAGAGCGTCGAGGAGACGGTTGGCGTAGAACCATCCAGTGTGTAGTAAATGGGTAACCCGCTCTTGCCAGGGGTCATCGTGATGGTGATGGAGTCAGAGAAGGTCGAGTCTGGCTCTGGCGAGAAATAGACATCGTAGGACATTGGAACGACTTGTGCACGCCATTGCGAGACGGCTGCGTAAGTTTGGCTGATCGTCAGAGTGTTGTCGTGAGTGGCATCTCCCGTAGGTGTCCCCATGTAGCTGTAGTTGGGCGAGGAGAAGAACGGAGCAGATTCGTAGTGGTTTCCGTATCCATCGTAGTTATAGGCCATGATCGTGTGATAGGCAACACCGTTCGTGCCAGTGAAATAATGACCTGCAGAGTAGTTGTAGAGTTGCGGTCCGGGAGAAATCGCGTCGGGATTGACTGCCGTTGCATGGCCTGCGCCAATGTTGTGTCCCACCTCGTGTGTCATCGTGTGACCCTGCGCGACGGCGCGGATCGCACAGACGTTGTAGGGCCATTCGGAGAATGTCGCAATCGATGTATTTCTGAGGGAGTAACCCAAGCCTGTTGTACCGCTCGCGGTTCCAGTGTCAATCAGCGTCGTCACTATGTCGGCACCGACTGTGTCACGCATTGCCTTGATCGGTGCCCAGTCTCCCGTACCGCTCTTCGTAGCATCTAGCACACCGTTGAAATCCGTACCGCCCGTCGCATTGACCGTCATCACGCCAACGAGGCGGAAGCGGAACAAGGTGTCCAGATCCGTATTGCCGAGCGCCGCATTCATCTTCTGCACGGCCATCGTCGCAAAGTTCGTGATGCCGCCTCCGTTGATTGCTGCCCATGCCGAAGCCGCACTATCGTAAGCCACCAGCACGTCGATTATGGTCGAGGACTGTTCCGATGCGGTCAAAAGGGAGGGAGATGGATTCGCGTTTCTTGGCATTTCGGGCAGATTTGGATTGACTGGTGTCGTGGGCGTGACAGGATCGAGCGACGGATCAACTTCTTTTACGGTGACACCGTTTGCGTCCGAAACAATGGTATAGACACGGCTCTTCTCAAAGTCCTGAACATCGACTGTCAAGCCATTCTCTGTTTGGAGTACAACGGCATTGCGGATACCCTCATAACCGGCAACCGTTCCTAAGAATACATTACCACCGAGGGGCGACTCCATCCGGTCGATGAGTGTTACCGAGATGGCAGTGTTCTCAAACAACAGGAAGTCCAACGTGTCGCCCACCGAAAGCGGTGTGGTGATGGTGGCACTGGCGGCAAGTGTATTCATTTGCAAACAACTTTTCGCGGCGGGAATGGCGAGGAGCTGCGCTCCCTGCCGACCGCCCGTTCGCAAATCAAGCGTCACGGTTGCGGCATGCACACTGCCAAGACAAGCAACGAAACTAGAAAAAACAAGGCATTGGAAGAAACCACGCATAGAAAACACCCCTTTCAAATAGAGCAAACCTACAACTGAAGGACATCATACCAAACCTCAATCTCGTGGTCAATGTGAAACACCTCGCAATAGACTTGCGCACCAACAGCGCCCACGCCGTCGCATTTTCCCGCAACGGACAACGTCCTCGTTACCCGAAATAGTCGCACTTCCATGCGTCCGTTCCGCTTTCGGTCATTCGCCACTTGTCATTCTTCATTCTTATTCGTCATTCGTCACTCTTCATTCGTCATTTTTCACTCCCGCCTCCTCCCATTTTCTTCTCCCACTCTGTGTTTCTTTTTGGTATGCTGAAGGAACACGAAACGCAGAAAAGGATTTCGGTATGGAAGAGAATGTCAATCTTTGCGAGGCGCAGTTGAGCGCGTGGTTGCAGGTTTTGTTTCAGCAGGCTTTCGGCGAGGCACTTGCAGGTTTCTCGCCGCGTGTTCAGCCGACGCAGGACGCGAAGTTCGGGGACTTCCAGTGTAATGACGCGATGCCGTTGGCGAAAACGTTGCACCTGCCGCCACGCCAGATCGCGCAACGTGTACTGGATGGCGTTTCGCTTCCGCCGATGTTGGCGAAGGTCGAGATCGCCGGACCAGGTTTCATCAACCTTACGGTCAATCCGTTGTGGCTCGCCGAGCAACTGGAGAAACTTGCCGCCGCATCCGCATTCGGCATCCCGCAGTGCGGTGCGGGCAAATCCGTCGTAATCGATTACTCCAGCCCCAACGCAGCTAAACAGATGCACATAGGTCACATCCGTTCTATCGTGATCGGAAACGCAATCGATCGTCTTCACCGTGCGCTCGGTTATCGGGTCATTGCGGACAACCATCTCGGCGACTGGGGAACGCAATTCGGCATCTTGATCAAGGGATATCGGGAATGCTTGACGGAAGAGCAACGCCAGAATCTGACCGTCGCTGATCTGGAGACAGCGTACGTCGCCAGTTCCACACGCGGCAAGACCGACGAAGCTTGGAAGGATTCGTGTCGTCAGGAACTGGTCAAACTTCAGCAGGGCGATCCGGAAGACCGTGCACTTTGGCAGCGTTTCATCGAGATTAGCATCGAGGAGTTCACGCGCATGTACAAGCGTCTGGATGTCCAGTTCGACCTCTGGCGCGGCGAGAGCTTTTACAACGATCGGCTTGCGGGCGTGGTGAAGGAGTTGCAGGACAAGGGACTCGCGGAGGAGAGCGAGGGGGCGCAGATTGTTCGCTTCGAAGAAGAGGGACTTCCAGTAGCGATTGTGCGAAAAAGCGACGGCGGTTTCAACTATGCGACTTCCGATATCGCCACCGTGGAAAGCCGTGTCGAGGAGTTCAATCCGGACCGCATCATCTATGTAACCGATGAACGTCAGCAGTTGCACTTCAAGCAGTTCTTCACCATCTGCCGCAAACTCGGCTACACGACCAAACTCGTACATGTTTGGTTTGGGCTGATGAGTTATCAGGGCAAAGCGATCTCCACGCGCGAAGGCAACCTCATCAAGCTCGATGACCTGCTCGCGGAGGCCGTGAAGCGTTCGCTGGAAATCATCCGCGCACAGACGCCAGAGGGGATGACGGAAGAGGAGCAGTTGGCGTTGGCAGAAGACATTGGAATCGGCGCAATCAAATACACCGACCTCAGCCACGATCCCACCACGGCGATTGATTTCAGCTGGGACAAGGCACTGGCGTTGGACGGCAACTCAGGACCTTATCTACAGTACGCCCACGCGCGAATCTGTTCCCTGCTTGACAAATCGGGTGAATCTCCAGAGGCGGGATCGCTGAAACTTGACACAGCCATCGAGAAATCGCTCGCGCTGGCGCTCATGCAGTTCCCTGGCGTCGTACAGAAGGCGGCAGACAACTTCAAGCCCAGCATTCTGGCGGATTATCTCTTCGGGCTTTCGCAGACATACAGCAGCTTCTACCAGCGTTCGCCAGTGCTAAAGGCGGAAGCGGAAACGCGTGCCAGCCGTCTGCGGCTCTGCTCGCTGGTTGCGGAGGTTCTCTCCTCCGGGCTGCGCCTCCTCGGTATCCACGCCCCTCGCCGTATTTAGGCGTCTCGCGTACCATTGCTTAGCACGAAGACATTTGCGTCGCTCGTTATCGAATGGGGGTGCCGGGTGCGGCAATGAAAAATTCATTCTTCATGGGTTAATTGCTCGGGAATTGCGCCGGGCAGGGAGGCGACTAATCCTCCGTGGATGTTTCCGGCGCGCGCTGCCTCTTCGGCGGAGGCACCATTCAGCCAAGCAGCGATGAAGGCTGCGGAAAAGGCATCGCCAGCACCTACAGTGTCAACAGGCTTGTCGGGGGTTGCTGGACTTTGGAACTGTCGTCCATTCGCCTCACTGACGAGGCATCCATCCGCTCCGAGCGTGGTGATCACGGCTTTTAATTGCGGGTACTCACGCAACAGAAAGGCTGCAAACTCGCAGACACCCAGATGCCGTCCACTCAGAATGGTGGAGAGTTTGTCCGATTCCTCATCGTTCAGTTTCACGAATGTGGCAAATGGCAGACTTTCCCGAATCACAGCCTCGTTCCAAAACGACTGGCGCAGATTCACGTCGAAAAACACCTCGATGCCCGGATATGCACGCAACAGACGAAAGAGCGTATCGTGAGAAACCTCGCCACGTTGAGCGAGCGTACCGAAATAAAAGGCGCGAGGAGGATCCGGCAAGGGAATTCCGTTCGGGATCTGGATAAAATCCCATGCCACATCCGTCTTGATATCATAGGACGGAATTCCGTTCTGGAGAGTTGCCACGACGGTCCCGGTTGGATGTACGGGATCGTCCGTGATGAACGAAGCGTCCACGTGAAGTGACTTGACTTCCCGACGCGCTCGTATGCCAAGTTCATCGGTTCCGACACGTGACACAAGGGAGGAAGAGACTCCACACAGACGAAGATGCGCTGCGAAATTGAACGCCGCACCGCCGATGTAGGGAACACCGTCAATCACATCCCACAGCAATTCGCCAAAAGCCAATACATCAGACATAGGACTCCCTCCGCAGAAAAAAGAAAAGTGCCAGAGGCGGGACTCGAACCCGCACTTGAGTTACCCCAAAGCGGATTTTAAGTCCGCTGCGGCTGCCATTACGCCACTCTGGCAAAGAAGAACTATATCATACCGAATTTTTTCTCTTTCGAAAAGCGTAAATTCTGCGAGACATTTTTCCGATTGAATCTACACCCATCTCATGCGCACGAGAGGATTTTGGAAACAACTAGAACAACCTGAATACAACAAC
>JAFYDR010000092.1 GCA_017544725.1 Kiritimatiellia bacterium | reverse complement strand
GCCCTGAAAGGGCGACGGAAAGCGACGCGGCATGGCGAGTAGAGGTAGATTGTTCTGCCGCCCCTTCAGGGCTTGACAGATACCGGTCGTACCGCCGGGGGTCACGCTTTGCTCACCCCCGTCTGTATAGGTGACGCCCTTTTAGGGCTTTCCGTCACAGCACGAAGTGCCTCAGCTTAACACGCTTAACCAGCTTAACACGCTTATCCCGCTGGGCGGCTTCGCCGCCCAGTTATAGGCAAGCGTGTCTCGAAATAATCACGAGTTTCCAGAAAAAGCCATTCCGCGTGTTCCGTAGCTTTGAGATTCTCCAACAGAGGAATTTAGGTTCACACCTTCCCTACTACCTCTGTTCAACCAGTCCAACTACCCGAATGAAAATGGACCAACTACCCGAACGAAAACAAGCCAACTACCCGAACGAAAACGAGCCAACTACCCGAACGCTTGCAAAAAGACTACGAAATTTGATATAATACCCGCGCTATGGACAATTATAGAAAAAGAATCGTGGATGAACTACTTGACCTGAAGTTGTCGTCCTCGGCTGCAGTTCTAGTCGAGGGTACAAAATGGTGCGGAAAGACCACTACCTGCCTACAGGTCGCGAAGAGCAGTATCTTCATGGACGAACCTACTAAGCGTGAGCAGAACATCGAGCTTGCGTCGATTTCTCCAGCAAAATTATTGTCTGGCGAATATCCGAGGCTCATAGACGAATGGCAGATCGCTCCGCAACTGTGGGATGCGATACGTTACAAGGCGGATAGGGAATCGATTATTGGTGGATACATGATTACGGGAAGCGCGGTACCCGTTGACATTAACGAGTTGAAGCATTCCGGCACGGGTAGGTTTTCATGGTTGAAGATGAGACCGATGTCACTGTGGGAGTCGGGCGAGTCATCCGGTTCCGTAAGCCTTGCGGAACTGTTCCGTGGACGACGGATTGACGCGGAAGAGGCGCACCCGTTCGAGTTAGAGCAGATGGCAGAGATAGTCTGCCGCGGAGGATGGCCGCAGTCCCTGTTGATGAATGGACGGGCGAAGTTCGAGACATCGAAGAACGTCCTTCAGGCGATAGTCCAGAGGGACATCTCCAGGGTAGATGGGACTGAGCGAAATCCCGACAGGGCTCTGAAACTCATGCGATCCTACGCACGGATCCAAGGTACACAGGCGACGGCAAAAGTGATAATGGCAGACCTTTCTACAAATGAGATGTCAGACATGATCGACGATACCGTGTATTCATACTTGAACGCTCTACGAAAGCTATTTGTGATCGAAGATTCATCCGCATGGTGTCCTAATCTGCGCACAAAGGACTCGATCCGCACGTCCGACACTAGATATTTCGTCGATCCGTCGATCGCGACTGCGGCACTTGGTTTCGGCCCTGGAGAACTACTGAACGACCTGAAGACTTTCGGGTTCCTGTTTGAGACGATGGTAATTCGCGACCTCAGGGTGTATGCGGAGGCATTGGGCGGAGAAGTTAGACACTACCACGACAAGACTGGGCTTGAATGCGATGCCGTAATCCATTTACCGAATGGCACCTACGCATTGCTCGAAGTGAAGATCGGCGGTAAGCACCTGATCGAGGAAGGCACTCGGACCTTGAATAACCTTGCTAGACTGATCTCGGTCAAGAAACTTCGCGAACCAGAATTCAAGATGGTGATCACCGCTGTCGGAGAATATGCGTATGTGCGAAAGGAGGATGGGATAATCGTATGTCCAATTTCGGCACTCAAATCATGAATTCAATAGGCAAATCACTTGCAGAACTGCTCTCACACCTCCTACGCCACCCCGACCGATGTTCTGCAAACAAGGAACCGTAAACGAGGGCAATCCCTGCATGGCGGGGGTATTTCAAGCGTAGAGCGATGACGGTATGTCGATTAAAAGGAGATGGGAATGATGAAGAAACTTTTCAAATCGTTGGTGCGCATTGGAATCCTCGCGATGGTGCTGGGGTTGCTAGTCGGCATGGGGTGCATCAATTCGATGATGTTCCATCCCGAGTTCTGTAAGGGCAACTACGATGTGTCCACACCTGGCTATATCGATATCGGCACGAACGGCATTCGGATCGCGGCGGTCGTTCGCGGTCCCAAGCGCGGCAAGAAGGCGATTATCCGTTGCCACGGTAATGCCGAGGACATGATAGGATCGCTTTGGGTGCTGGGTGAACTTGCGGATGTCGGCTACACGGTCGCGTCGGTCGATTATCCCGGATACGGTCTCTCGGACGGCAGCCCCGATGAGGAAGGGTGTTACCGGAATGTCCATCGCCTCTACGACTGGCTTGTCGAGACACATGGCTTCAGCCCCACGAACATCTTCGTGGACGGCTTTTCGATAGGCACGGGCCCGGCGACGGAACTCGCCGCGACGAGACCAGTCGGAGGACTCATCTTGGAGGCTCCGTTCCTTTCCGCGCCACGTGTCGTGACGCGAGTAAGAATCCTGCCGATCGATCCGTTCCCGAACCTCAAGCGGATCGCTGACGTGAAGTGTCCTGTTCTGATTATCCACGGTACTGCCGACAACATCGTACCCTACGCCCAAGGAAAGAAGCTTTTCAAGCTCGCCAACGAACCCAAGCGGTTTGTGTCGGTCAAGGGCGCAGACCACAACCAACTGCCTATCCACCTCGGCAAGCCCCGCTATCGACAGCTCATCATCGACTTCATGGAAAAGGGTCTCAAATGACCAATGGCATGTTCCATGTCCATCGATCATATCTGTTCGGCAACATTTCGCAACTGAACCACTTGGGATGTGCGAAGCCCCAAACACTGCTTGCGGATGGCAGTTGGCTTTGCTATACTGATCTTGTTCTTGGTGGCTGGTATCCGCCATGCAATTGCTTTCACGCAGAACTTTGAACTGGCGGCGTTGCCGCTCTACCCCGTGCGGAAAGGAGACGAAATAAGCATGATCGCATTCCCGAAAACTACGAGACGTTTTTTTCTGGAAAGACTGATCGCGTCAGCCGGGCTGAACTCGCTCGGCGTAACCGTGCGCGGGACGCCCAGGCTACGCTTCGGCGTGGTAAGCGACATCCATTTCACTACGAGTAATACAGATCAGTACTTTCTGAACGCCATAACCTGGTTCCGGTCGCAGAATGTCGATGCTGTGATGATCACGGGCGACCTCGCCGACACGGGGCAATACACGGAACTAGAGCGCGTGGCTGCCTGTTGGTATCAGGTCTTCCCCAATGACACCGGCTTGAACGGGCGACACGTCGAAAAACTCTTCATTTACGGAAACCACGACTACGAAGGATGGACATACAATGCATCCCTGACAGAGCAACGGCGTCCGTATGCGCTCATCAACGACTGGCCGGGATATTGGGAAACCTATTTCCATGAACCCTTCCAACCCGTGTACAGCAAGACTATCAAGGGCTACACCTTTATCGGGATGCACTGGGGAAAGCAAACGGAAATGAGGGAATTCGTAGCGCAGTTGGCACCGACGTTGCCAACCGATCGTCCCTTCTTCTTCTTCCAGCACGCGCATCCGTGGAACACAATCTACGGAGAATGGGCATGGGGTGCGTGGGATGACAAGAAAGCGGCAACAGAATCGTTGACACCCTACCCGCAAGCGGTCGCCTTCTCCGGCCACTCTCACTACTCGCTGACCGACGAACGCGGAATCTGGCAGGGAGCCTTCACCTCGCTCGGCACGGCTTCCACACGTTACATCGGGCATCCTTACGGGCCGGAAAATGCAGGTACTGATAATTCTGCGCTCGATCTGCATATGCCGCGCATGAACGACAGTTATCCGCAGGGAATGCTGGTCAGCGTCTATCACGATGTGATGGTCATCGCACGCCGCGAGTTCGCCTACGGGGAAAGTGTCGGCCCCGATTGGGTGGTACCACTACCGACGCTCGATCAACCTGACCGTCCGTTCTCCTTCGTGCCACGTGCGGCCGTGAGCTATGCACCGCAATTCGCAGCAAACGCAATAGTCACGTTGACTCAACGAACCGGCACGACGCGTAAAGGCAGGAGTGAGCAACAGGTCGTGGTTGGCTTTCCCCGCGCGCTTTTCCACGATTACCGCGATCGCATCTACACTTACGAGGTAACGGTGGAAATCCTTCGTTACCAGACTGTGATCCCCTACCGCACGAAAACCGTGTATGCGGAAAAGTACTTCCTATCAGATGACCGGATCGCCGCAAGCGGAACGCTGGTCTTCGGCGTAAACGAGCTACCTGCAAACGAGAAAATCCGTTTCGCGGTTCGCCCGCAGAACTGCTTCGGCAAGACGGGGGCGCCGATTTACAGCGCCGTCATCGACTCACCGGGGACGAAAGGCGAAAATCCCCCGCAAGGCGCCAGCGAGAAAACCTCTGCCGCAATTTCCGTCCACGACCATGCCGCATCCTCCGAGACAAAAACAGGACGCGATGCCGACTCGCGTACCGTCGAAACGGATTACGCCTACTTTTCTGATACACGGCTCGACCCCGGCATATCAATCCTAATCAAGTGATCCAAGATTCCTCTATTGGGAGATTTCAAAAACCACGGAATACACGTAACTCACGGAAAAGTTAGGAACACGTAGCCACGCAGTGCCCCTGAACCTAGACACCTAGAAATCTAGATGGTTAGAAGCTAGTAGTCGCAGGCTAACAGCCGAAAAAGTGAACAGAGTATTCAAAATCGGTGGATTTATCCTATGCTATCAGATGTGATATGCCTCCAGCTGCTGCATCATGCTTATCTCCAATCTAGCTAGAAGAGTGACTTGGCAAACGGGTAGTAATTGGGTAGAATAAGAACATCTTTTTGAGAAAAGGAACTGTGACTATGAAGACATTTTCTGCATTCATTCGGAGTGTTGTCCTGACAGTGGCGTTCTGTGTGGCGTCGCTTGCGATGTCGTATGCCGCTGACCGTACAATCAGTGCTAACTACACGCTCAACGCCGATGAAACGGTCGATGGTATCCTCACCATCGCCGACGGCGTAACGGTTGATCTCAACGGTTACAACCTTACCGTGAAGGGTCTTGCCGGTGGAGGGACAATCGGTGCCGGCGCTATCGACTTCACCTCACCCGACCCGAACGAGGAACGCGTGTCGTACACGACCGGAAGTGGAGACTTCTACGGGGGAACGAAGGCAATCAACCTCTTCAACGACAACTACGAACGCCAGGCGGATGATTCGCACCGCGTGATCATAGAAACGAAAAATCTACCGCTCATTGTCACCTACGACTTTGGTTCGGGTTCACCGAGAACGATTGACATGTACAGGGTTTTCTGCGGTTTCTACGGAAACAACACCGTGAATCGGCGCAGCCCCAAGTCATGGACGTTCGAAGGATCGAACGACAACGAGAACTGGGCGACGCTCGATTCGCGCAATTCTGAGACAAACTGGTCGAAGGAGCAGGAGACGCGCACCTACACATTTACCAACACGACGGCGTACCGCTACTACCGCATTACATTTACAGCGGCGAACTCAACTAATAATGACTACATGGAACTGGTACAGCTAGAGTACCTCAACTCGGCTGACTGTCTATCTGTTCCGTCTGAACTGCACGTCAATGTTCCTGCCAATACATTCGAGACAAACTCCACCGTCACGATCTGCGGTGATGTCCGCCTCGTGAAGGAGGGGGCGGGCGAATTCGTTGTCACAAAGGCTAACCAGCCGTATTCGGGCGGTAACGAAGTCGCAGCGGGAACGCTTAAGGCGGAGCCTCGTATAATTCAGCTGTTCGGCG
>JAFYDR010000091.1 GCA_017544725.1 Kiritimatiellia bacterium | reverse complement strand
TTATGACATGCCCGAAATGCGGTGCGACAGATGTTACCGTACAGACCTTCAGGAGGATAGAGGATCCGTCACGCGGTCTAAGACGTGCTCTAAGACCAAAGAGGGCGGGCATGGTTGCCTGTGGTGGCTGTGTGGTGGCTGGCTGTGGGCGCTGATTGATGCGTTTACATGGTTCTTCATGTTCATACCGCGGCTTATCATGCGGATATTTGCTTCACCGTACAAGAAGAAAAAGACAAAGGGTAAGTCAAAGACCGTCAGCAAGACGCGGAACGACATCGGATACCGCACGATTTACACCTGTCAGAACTGCGGTTATCAGTGGCACAGAAGCCGGTAACTGCTTGGTATCTGACCTATATAAACAGACAAGGGCGGGGGTGCATTGTGCTCCTCCGCCCATCTATATACCTTCCGCGCATGAAAGAAAAGGCCGCTGTTACACAGCCTTCGTGTATTATGCGCCGATTATTTCTTTTCGCCGTCTTCCGGCTTATCCTTGTCTCCATCCTGCTCCTTCGGGTAGATGGGAGTTAGCGTCCCATCGGGGTTCTTTATCCATTTCGTACCTTCAGGAACAATCACCCCATACGTCGGAGCCTCAAATCCAGAATGCTTAGGTCTATTCTCTTTCATAAGGAATCCTCCTTTGCCGAATCAAACCCGACCTTTTTTTCCGTAATCATGCGCGATATAAACCGCCTCCGTATGTGTAGGATTTCGCCTCCGCCCTGCCTCCGCCTATACTGCAATTCCGGGTATGGTGCGCTACTCCATATTCAGTAAGTGTTTTCCGGCCAAATTCGGGCTCCGGTGTCGGGGTAAGGGAATTTACCCTACCAACGCCACAAAACGCGATATTGCCCGCTAAAACCCGGCAATTACAAGCGTTCGTCACTCATTGAGCTTATGCGGTCGGCTTGACCTCACACTGCGTCATGATTTCAGCTCCGCAGACAGTTCATCCGAGGAATTGAAGCCCTGCACATTCGGATCGGTGGTAATGCGGTCGGCTTCTTCCATGGCCGCGGCAGTCACTTCGTTCGGAACATGCTTCCACTGTTCATCTGTAAGGCCAAGTTCGGTTTGAATGAGCCTGTTGATCAGGCCGTTGACACTTTCTCCATGATCAGACGCGAAGGAAGCAATGTCTTGTTTTCGGCCTTTGGGAACTGTAAGCGGGATTGCATCGTATGCTTTCTTGTTCCATCTGTATTTGACCTCACTTGAAGTCTTTCCCATGTAAAACACCTCCACGCTTACTATAACATGAAACGCCGCAGAAATCTACTCATATGAGTATGATTTAACGCTTTCTTAATTGACATACTCATATGAGTATGCTATACTATAATCGTTCCAAGGGGGACGGCCAAGGTAGACGGTAAAGGCGAAAGCCCTGGCAAGAATCCCAGACAAGAGCGGAAACGGATACGACGTGTAAACGGTAGTCACCCCGTTCGGTTGCAAAGCCCTCCGCCGCCGTCCCCAAGCGAAAC
The DNA here is from genome assembly GCA_017544725.1 of Kiritimatiellia bacterium. Lineage (GTDB taxonomy): Bacteria > Verrucomicrobiota > Kiritimatiellia > RFP12 > UBA1067 > RGIG8368. Next base: position 6,430 of record JAFYDR010000091.1, on the reverse strand, counting down.
AGGAACCGGCCAAGGCAGTCACCCGCAAGGCAAAGAAGGCAAGGTAAGAACGGGTCGGGATGATGCGAGTAGCGACAGACTGTGAAAGCAGCAACGCCCACCGTCGCCGGTTCCGGGGCACGACGAAGAAAGAAGGAGGTAGGAACCATGAAGTACGATCTGAGGGCCATCATGACCCGCGCGTGGCGCATCTTCCGCAAGGCGGCTGTCACGTTCGCCGAAGCCCTTCACCGGGCATGGCTGAGTGCCAAAGCGGAGCCTATCAACGCTGCGCGCATCGAGGCCGCGAAGGCGGAGGCGGGCGTCACCGAGGAGGTCAACACGTGGGCGGGCTGGAAGGCCATCGGCTATGAAGTGATCCACGGCAGCAAGGCACTGTTCCAAACCGTTCTGATCTACGGCAGCAAGGGCGACGGCGCGACGTACATCGGCAGCTTCTTCGGTCGTTCGCAGGTTGCAGCCGTCGCGGTGGAGGAATGAAAAAGGGAACCCTTACGTCAGCGCCGACCAAAGCATAGACGGAAGCGGTTCCCCGAGACACCGGAGCGCGGTGCATGTGTATTATAGCACTGCACCGCCCCTACCGTCAAGAAAAACGCCGAATCAAGGCGTAGAAAGAAAGGGGTATTCATCATGAAGAATCTCATCACTGTCAGACGCATCGACGACCACGCCCACCGCATCTACGAGCTTCCCGAATCCGTCAAGCTCCAGCCCGGAATCGTCGTTGAACTCGAAAACCGTCAGGATCGCTTGACGCTGGGCGTCACCGAAAGCCATTCCGCCCTTGTCGATGATGACACTGTGCGCATGCTGTACGCCGCGTTCGGCATCCTGAATGGGGACTTCCTGAAGGTCACGAGCGTCTTCGACGAGTCCCACGCGTTGTGGGCCGATGACATCGAAGCCGAGGCGGAGGAAGACGACGACTGAGGGACGGGGCGAAAGCCCCTCCCTTCACAGACGGCCTACAGTGCCTTTCTAAGCGTCCTAACGCCCGGATAGGCAAACTGTCGCGCCAGCCCGCAGAACGCGAAAACAGCCCGAAAAACACGTATACAGATTGAGGAGGAGCACACCATGAATGCAAACGTCGCTTTCGTCGAAGAACAGAAGTCCCGCGTCAACGAGATCGCCGACCTGCTGATCGTCATTCAGGCCAGTGTCCAGAATGGCAACGTCGCGCCGCAGGCCATCGCTAACAGCATCGGAATCACCATCGACGCCTTGCAGGGTGTCGCCTCCGCCCTGAACAGTGTTGCAAGCATTGCGCGGGCTGCCGATGCAGAAGTATAATCGTTGCAGACAGGGGGGGCCGTAAGGCCCCCGTGCTGATGAAGGGAAGGTGAACCGTCAATGGTCATAAAGAACATCCCCGCCCTTATCCGTGATCGCATCGAAGAAAAGGGTATGACAGTGAAAGCCACCGCTGCAAAGGCCGGTCTGAGTCCGCAGGCTCTTTCCGCGATGTTGAGCAGTAGACAAAAGATAAGCGCCACCGCGTTTATCAGCCTGTGCGGAGTACTGGAGCTCACGCCGGAACAATTCATTGAGACCGAATGAAGGAGGATTACCATGAAACAGGAACTCGTGAACGCCGTGTATGACAAGCTGGATGAAGTCAGGGATGCTTTCGATACGTACATTGACAAGGCCGATCCGACAGACGATGCTCTCAAGGCCATTGCCGGTTGGCTGGACATGGCCAGCACGTCGATCAGAAGTGGAGGTCTGAAGTGATGAACCAGAGCATTAAACAGCTTCGGCGCGTTTGGGATCGTCTCCACATTCTAGCCATTACCTTTGAACATAGCGGAAACGATCTGATTGATAGTGCTGACTTACCGGAAATGGGATACATGATCGACGATATACTGGTTGACCTGCTTTCACCCGCCATCGATGAAATAGAAGCGCAGCTCACGGGGAAGGAGGAAACCGAATGACAAATACTGAACGTGACCGGGCAAGCAGCCCGGCCATTGATGTTTTTCTTGGTTCCTGCATAAGCCTCCGCCCGACAAACCGGTCATTGCATACCGGCTTCCATCCTCATCTGATCGAGGGCCGCCAGATCACTCATCATCTGCTGCCGCTGGATGTGCTGCCGCCGCTTGTGATCTGCCTCCCGTGCCTCGTGTAGCTTTTCCGCCAGCTCGGTTTTCAGCACGGCCAGCTTCTGCGGCTTCTGTCGTTCATTTCGGAGAATCCGTTCCACTGCGTGCTCTACGACGGAAGCGCCGCTGTGATTGAATGAATTGACACCGGATGTGGCTGCATATCTGGTTGCTATTTCCTCCACGGTTTCCCCGCTGCCTGTCACATCGAGCCACAGCTGGAGGATCCTCGGATCGCTACGAAGGGCTTCAAACACGCTTTCCTTCCTCTGCTGCATTCGAGCCCGCGTTACGTCGTCATCGCGGGCCATATCAGAACAGCGCAGTTCCATGAGTAAGCCCTCATAGACCGCCCGGTGCTTTTCGTCCAACACGTCAGACGCCACATCGTCAAGCGTTTCTCGCAGATGTTCGTTCGTCATCCTGTCCTCAGCATCGGTGAAGGCGCGCTCCGCGTCAGGATCGGGAAGCATATCGGCTACGGTCACGCTGTCCGCATCTCCGGGGAAGGCCGGGGAATCAAGACTGAGCGAAGCGAATAAGAGCGCGTCTCTCTTTGATGAATGCAGGCCTATCACCCTCTGAAACTCCCCTTTGAGGCACAGGCTGAACAGTGTCATATACTTGACCTCCCGGTTTGGATCGAAATACTTGACAGCCGTCAGCATGGCGAACCATCCCTGCTGTACCAAATCATCAGCATCGAAGAAGGCCTTATTCTCGAAGGCGCGCACCCATGCGCGAGCCCGGGCCTGCACGAAGCGGAGGTTCTGCTTCCAAAGGGTCTGTATCAGCTCGGTTTGGCCGTTCTGGATCGCCACTACAAGTTCTTCGTTCGTCATGCTCCGCCTCCAAACAAGAACACGTGTTCTCTGTACATTCTCATTACACCACAAAGGATAATTGGCGTCAAGTCCGCTCACAATAAGAACACATGTTCACTTTGCACTGTCTTTGCACCACGGTTCACTTTGCCCGGTCTTTGCCCCATGGCTCATGGTTGGTCATCGTCGCTGCCCTTCTGCGGCCTTCCCTGTTTGCCTAGGTGCTCGCCATGAATGCACCGATGGCACATCTTACGCACAGCCTCCGCCCCAATCGTCTTACCGAAATACTGATCAGCTATCACCTCATACGAATACCCCTTGGCGTAGTGGAGATACATGCTCACCCGAACGTCTTCTTTCGGGATCGCTGCAATCCACGCCAGCAGGGCATCGCGTTCTCGGGTGTCGCGTGCCAAGGTCATTCTGATCCGGTTCCGTGTCCTTTCGATGGCCTGCATGGCTCGTTCATATTCTGCCGAAGGGAGCTGCGCCCTCGCCCGTGTAGCCCACTCCTCGACGCTGGCCTCACCGACCAAATAGCCGTGATCCAGTTCGGCCTCGCACCATGCGATACTCTGATCAAGGTGCTGCAAAGCCTTCAACCGGCCCGGCGTGATCATGTTGTCCTGCATTGAAGCACACCGCCTTTCATCCCGTCTGTCTGAGCCGCCAGTCAAAGCCCGACCAACAATACCTACATACATTACCGCGCGTATATATATTACGCGAATAGGCGTATTCTGGGGCGTAATACGTATATATGCCCATATAATTCGATTATTTATATATTTCTTTAATAATTGTAGGTTTTGTAGGTATTGTTGGTACGGGCAAGATTTCTCCATATAAATCAAAGGATTTCAGATTTTGTTGTTACCTACATTGGGCTGACAAATTGTAGGCAATGTAGGTGGGGCGTCACCTACATTACCTACTTTACACCTACATTACCTACATTAGGCTTGCGGGTCGAAAATTAGGGCCGAGCATATCCTCTTTGGCGGCCGTGCGGGCCGTAATTATCAGGGTAGCCGAGCGGTTTCCACCCCAGCTTTTGAAGCGTTGCATTGATCTCCCTTGCGTGCCGCCTGTCTGTTACCACATCGGAATAGTTGAACAATTCCTTCATGATCTCGGCTGCGCAGACCTTTTTTCGCTGCACGAGCTGGACTGAACCGCCGTTTTTGAGGCCTCCGCCCCAGAAGGTTTGCCGCATGTCCAAATCATATCGCTGCCAGTCAGCCGGGATGGGACGTTCCAGAAATTCAGCAATCCGGCCCTCCAGTGGATCAGTCTCCATGTGTGCCTCCTGATGCTGCCTCGCCATTTCTTCTACTTCACCGGTCAGATAGAGGGTTTCACCGGTGACAAACCGCATTCGTGCCTCGGCCCAAATCTGATCTCGTTCCGACAGAAGCCGCTGCTGCTTCTCCTCTGACCATATGCCAGCGTTCACGTCCACGGGCCAGAAGCGCCGATTCCCTGTGGGATCGCGCAGAAAATCAGAATCATTGCACGTCCCAAAGAAAACGCACCTGCGGGGCCGTTGAGCCATCCTGCGTTCATACGGTGCTCGGTACTTGTCTTCACTCAGCGACAGAAACTGCTTGATACTGCCAACCTCGGAGCGGTTGAAGGCACTTAGTTCCGCAATCTCGACGATCCAGATGCCTTGGAGCAGTTCAGACGATTCTTTGCCTTCGAACGTGCGGATTGAGTCGTTGAATAGTTCTTCACCTGCGGCTTTTGCCATAAGAGACAGGATTGTGCTCTTGCCGATACCCTGCGGCCCGCACAAAATCAGCATATTGTCGAATTTCACACCCGGCCGCATCGCTCGCGCCACCGCTGCTGTAAAAGCCTTGCGCGTCACAGCCCGCGTGTATTCGTTATCCTCTGCGCCGAGGTAGTCGATAAACAGGGTATCGAGCCGGGGCCTACTGTCCCACACGAGGCCTTTCAAGTAGTCTTGAACGGGGTTTCTGCTGTGACGCTCGAAATGATTCATCAAAGCATCGCTCAGCTTGTTCTTACTGTCCAGATTCAGCAGCCTCTCAAAATATGCCCGCAAGCCCGCGTCATCCGCATCTGTCCAAATGAACGGCTTATCACGATCACCGCTGATTTCTGCCGTTCGCCCTCCCCACGGAAGCGGCGCCATGCCATATATCCGATCAGCGAATGCATCCTTCCACAGGCGGTCTTTCAGGCGAGGGTCATATTCTAGGGCGATAGAGAAATTATCAATCGTGTTCTTGACTTCGCCGGTCTGTTGGTTCCGTTTGAGGCGCAGCAGCCAGTTTCCATTGGCCGCGTCTCCGCTTTGAGGTGTAGCCGTGGTTTCGCTGGCACCACCGCCCGATACCAATTCCCCGAACTCTTCTTCCAACTCTGCCTGACGGCCTGCCAGCTTTTCCAGCACCACCTCATCAAGGCTGTTCGCGTATTCACGCATAGCCTTGTATGATGGAAGTTGGTCATTTGTGGTACCATCAGCCGCATTGTCATCCAATTCCCCATACTTGTGAAGACGCACGAGGTCGAAGGCGTTCACCAGCTTGTTGGAGCAGGGGTCGGTTGAATGGAATGAGTAGAGGAACTTTCCATCATCGTAAACCACAGCCCCTCCCGAAGTGCTTCCCTTTGCATAGGAGAAACGGTTTGGATCGTTATCGCAGGGGAGGTAAACACCGGGGAGCAGTTCATCTATCGCCCGGAACACATCATATGCGCGGCAAAACTCGCCGACGATGCCCGATTTGGTCAGGGGATCGCCCTGCTTCTCTGCCAGCTTGGCATAACTGAAAGAGCCGGGAACCTGCGGCCACTGTGTTATGTCGTGCCAGTCTGCGTATTCGGATAGCACGCCATCCACGCTGAAGCATGGAGCAGTCCTATTGTCCCGGCACACGAATTCACCGTCGGAACAGACGGACGGCCAGAAGAACAGACGGTTCGCCTCAAAGGTCGTGGGGTCGGCCATCTCGATACCGATCTTCTCAGCCAATTTCCGTGCTACGGGTTCGTGTTCATCAGGGGACATGATCCTGTCGGCAGGGAACACGATGCGCAATCTTGGGGCTTCTGGGCGATGCTTGCGCGTGCTGTACACGCAGTAGCACCACCCCAGCGCCTCAACGCGCCGGATCACTTCATCAGTCATATTCGCTGGAATGCTGTCAAAGTCCAGCGTCACCATGCAGCGCCCAGTCACAGCATCTGCTTTGCGCCGTTTGCCGCGCAGAGTTCCAGCAACGAAGCCGCCCACGTCTTTGAGGTCGTCCTGCTTGGCCTTGCTCATCTTCATGTATTCGGCAAGGGTCTCGGTTCCACGTGTGGGGCTGCTCAGCCTGTTGAAGAACTCTGGAATGGTCATAGCGGCCAGTTTCCAGACAGTCTCCTTCCGGCTTCTGCCTATGGTCAAGTAGTATTTGTTCTCATTCATGTTGCACGCTCCGTGTCCGTGTAGCTTTCGCCCCGGTCAGT
>JAFYDR010000090.1 GCA_017544725.1 Kiritimatiellia bacterium | reverse complement strand
TCCCTCTTCTTCGCGAAGTGAGCCGGGCGGCGTAGCCGCCGAAGGCGGCAGTGACGAATGACGAGTGACGAATGAACGGCGGCATAGCCGCCAGCTGAAAAGCGGGGAAGCTGAGAGGCTGAGAAGCGGAGACGATGGGGACAATGAGGACAATTGGATTGGGTGTTTAGCCGCCGGTCTCGCCAGTCCTATGTGGCATCTAGTCATTCTGGGTGTTGTCGTTACGCAGGCGGCGTTCCTGAAAGCTAACAGCTAACAGCTGAAAGCTACTAAGCTACTAGATCAACGCAGAATCGGCGTTGAGATTTGTCGGCGGATGGTATATACTGGTTTCGTTGTTTTTGAGAGCGGTGTTGTCATCATGCGGGAAGTGATTCCTCCAAGCTGTTCTCAATCCCAACACGATTCGTCTCATTCAGCTGTTGAATGGGATGGGAATGATCGGAGGTTTATGATGTTGTTGCGAAACTGGATGTTGACGGTTCTTCTTCTCGCAGTGTCGGCTCTCCACGCCGAGAGTATTCGGACTTCTGACTGGAAAGAAATGGAAGGTCAAATTCATGGGACAATACCCGAACTACTTGTCTGCGCAGACGGGCGGAAAGTGGAGAGTACCGAAATCTGGGAAAAGGTGAGGCGTCCCGAAATTCTAGACCTCTTCCGCAAGTATTGTTTCGGGTACAATCCCGTTGGACGCCCTGCCGACCTTCGTTTCGAACGCGACGGAACGGACACCCCGATGCCTGACGGCAAGATGCTGCGTCGCAAGGCTCGTATCCGGTTCTCCGGCCCGGGCGGCGAAGCCTCCGCGCGCGTGCTGGCCTTCCTGCCGCAGAACGCGAAGCGTCCCCTGCCAACCTTTGTGATGCTGATCAACCGATCCGGCGAACGGAAGCACTGGGCGGACGAGACCCGTGCGGTCAAGCACACTGCCTGGCCGGTCGAGCAGATTATCGAGCGCGGATACGCCACGGTCTGCTACTTCGTGCAGGATTTCGATCCCGATTTCGGCGACGGTTTCACCAACGGCGTCCACGGTGTCTTCCAACCGGATGTCAAGAAGCGGACGAAAACGGACTGGGCTGGACTTGCCGCCTGGGCGTGGGGCGCAAGCCGCATCATGGACTGGATTGAAACACAGCCGGATCTCGACCGGGCGAAGGTCGCGGTCATCGGTTGGTCGCGTGGCGGCAAGACCGCCCTTTGGGCGGGTGCCAACGACACGCGTTTCGCCTACGCCATCTCCAACGACTCCGGATGCGGCGGCGCCAAGCTCAACCGCATGAAGCTCGCCAAGTCGGAACACATCTCGCAAATCGTGAAAAACATCGGCTACTGGTTCTGCGGCAACTACCACGACTTCGTCGATCGCGAGGCAGAACTGCCATTCGATCAGCATCAGCTGGTCGCCCTCATTGCCCCGCGCCTCGTGTACGTCGGCTCCTCCGACAAGGATGCCTGGGCAGGCCCGCCCGCCGAGTTCGCCTCCGCCAAACTTGCCTCCCCCGTCTGGAATCTCTACGGGAAGAAAGGTCTGGAAGGAAAGGAGTTCCCCTCGGCGCCTTTCACCGCCTACCTCGACGGTGATGTCGGCTACCACCTGAACAAAGGGCCGCACCAGCTCAACGCCTACGACTGGAAAAACTACCTCGACTTCGCCGCCGCCCACGGCTGGTAAGCGGGCGGCAAAGCCGCCAGCCGGTTAAGCGTGTTAAGCTGGGCAAGCTGAGAAGTGGAGACAATGGGGACAACGAGGACAATCGGGACGGGTGTTTAGCGCTAGCCCGTTCTGAATTTGACGCTTGATTCGCGAGTGGGGAGACATGATACAATTGCCCCAAGCGTTCGGGGTAGGATAACTTTCGGTTGGATGACCGGGGAATGCCCTTTGGAATTGGCAAGGGGCATTTGGCTACAAGCAAGGAAGGACAAGACACGATGATCAAGAAAAGGATGGGGACGGTTTTCAACGAGAAACTGTGTGGGGGATTTCGCCGTATGTGCAAGGCAACTGACATGATCAGGATTGGCGTGGCGGCAACTCTCGTGATGGTGTGTATCGCGGCAGCGCAAGCGAAGTCGCGCCAGACGTTCACATGGAACAAGAATGCTTGGGTGGCGTTCGACGAAAGTGTGACGGCAACTGTGGAATGTCCCGATCCCGCTGCGACGGAATGGGTGAAGGCCCACTTCGCCGAATGGTATGGCGCACACTCGCCGAAGGTGACATCAGGCAAGACCTCCCTTGAGGTACAGAAAGATGACGAAGCGTATGCGGCGGAAGTCGATGCAACAGGCGTGAAGATCGCGTCGCGCATGATCGCTGGTGCGCGGTGGGCTTGCTACACGTTACGCCAGATTGCCATTGCGAAGAGAGGCACCTTCACAACAGAAGGAATGCTGTTGCCGACATTAAAGATTTCGGATGCGCCCCATCTCCCCTTCCGGTGTATGCACTTCTGCTGGTTCCCGGAGGTGCGCCCGCAACAGATCGAGCGCGCGATCCGTCTCGCGGCACTGATGAAATTCAACTATGCGATTATCGAACCGTGGGGCATGTACAAGAGCGAGAAACACCCGTGGTGGCCGTGGCCGCAGGCGAACATGACAAAAGCGGAAGTGAACCGCCTCGTCGCCATCGGTAAGGACATCGGTATCACGCTCATCCCGCAAATCAACACCTACGGTCATGCAACCTCCGCACGTGGCTGCACACTCAAGCACAGCGCGCTTGATCTCAACCCGGAGTATGAACCGCTTTTCGAGCCGGGTGGATGGAACTGGTGTCTCTCGAATCCCGAGACGCAACGGGTACTTCGCGAACTCATCGCCGAGATGCATGAGAATTTCGGTAACCCGCCGTTCTTCCACCTCGGATGCGATGAAGCGGAGCCACAGACCTGTCCCGAATGCGTGAAGACGCCGAATGCGGAACTTGTCTGCAAACATATCACAGGACTGGCGGAGTTCGTGAAGTCACGCGGCGCGCGTGCCATGATCTGGCACGACATGTTGCTTGACCGGAAAGATCCCCGCTGGGCAGGATTCACTGTGTGCGGCAACGCAGAAACAGGGAAGATCATCGACAAGCTTCCCAAGGACATCATCATCTGCGACTGGCAGTATCAAGACACTCCGCAACATAAGAAAGACGCACTCGACAAATGGCCTACGATGACCTATTTCGCCGAAAAGGGTTTTTCGGTAGCAGGGTGTCCGTGGCTGAACGACTATTCGATGAAGCCGATTGCAGACCACATCGTTCGCATCGGCGGATTCGGATTCATCGAGACCACCTGGCACCATCTGCGCGGAAGCGACTGGCAGAAGATTTACAGGGGTTCCGCATACGCCGCATGGGGTTCCCCCGTTTCGCACGATGTCTCGTTCCAACGTTCACTACGCCTTGTCGGGAACGACATGAAACTAACGGACTACCTCGACACGGGACACCTCAACCATCAAGTCCCTCCCGCATGGTGGGCAAACTAGACAGCTGAGAAGCGTGTTAAGCTGGTTAAGCTGAGAAGCGGACCGCCGGAGGCGGCAGTGACGAATGACGAGTGACGAATGACAGGCGGCAAAGCCGCCAACTGAGAAGCGGGGAAGCTGAGAGGCTGAGAAGCAATGAAAAGAGAAAAAAGAAGAATGAAGGAAAGAAGGATGTCGCGTGTCGTTTGTCGCATGTCATCGATAGCTGTCGATTGCTATCGAATGCTATCGAACGGGCGGGACGCGCTCCGTCGCGTCCACTTGGCCCATAGAAAGGGCTACACAATCTAACCACCTAACTACCCAACCACCCAACTACCTAACCACCTAAAGCGGCAGAAGTGACGCTTCCCCATCCCTATTGCTTTTTTCCCGCAATCCAGTCGAGGATGCCTTGGACGACGGCGGTAGCGAATTTTTCTTGGCGGGCGGCATCGAAGATTGCCTCTTCGCCTTCGGGGCAGTTGATGAAGTCGAATTCTAGCAGACAAGACGGGACTGCGGGGTTGCGGCAGACCGCCAGGCTTTTCATGCTTACGCCGTTGTCTCGGATTCCCGACACTGCCGCAATGTGCGGCTCGATACATTCCGCCAACGCCTTTCCACGTTCGTTCCACACGAAGCTTCCGATGCTTCGTGCGGTAGCAGGGTTGCCACCAGATCCAGTGGCGTTGTGATGAACCGAGATGAAGGCGTCGGCGTGCTTGGAATAACCTTGACGGACACGATCATAAAGTCCGATAAAGCGGTCGTCTGTGCGCGTCATCAACACGCGGAACCCCGCCTTGCGCAACGCCTGCTCGATTCGTTTCGCTTGGGCAAGGTTCGCGGTCTTCTCCATTTTACTGCAGGGACCGACTGCACCTGAATCATTCCCGCCATGTCCGGCATCGACCACGATGAGCATATCCTGCGGACGTTTCCCCTTCTGCGGACGGGCGGGGTAGCCGCGCGAGATGTCCGGAAACGCGGGAACGGCGGGGAGTTTCGCACCGGGAAGTTCGCGCAAATCGGAACGGGAGAGATAACCAGTTCTGTCTGCAAAAATGATGCGCACATGCGGTCCGTAGAATCCGGCGGAACGGAACTCATAGCCGGGTGGCAGGAAACCGCAGGTGTCGCCATCGCCGGGCAACGAACGGAGGCGAACTTCGAAGAGCGGTCCGGTCACGCGGTAGCAAGGCCATTCCTTGCGCACAGTGATCGATCCGGCGGGCTGGTCTTCGAGGCCATCCGACCAGAAGAGGACAGGAACGTTCTCAACCGGGAACGAGAAGAAAACGGATGCGTCGTAGCGCGACGGATTCGTCGCGTTTGGGCGAAGGGTAATCGTCCGCTCGCCGACCATCGCAAAGACCTTGCGTCCAGCGGGGGCGATGCAGGAGAGCGCGACTGATTCGTTCACGTTAGCGCCGACTGGATGCTTCGGAGTAAGCAATGTAATTCCGTCAGGGCGAACGGCTGGTGTCTCCGGTTTGGCGAAGAACGAATGCGTGACCTTCGTCTTCCCCGACTGGAACACCATTGTGTTACGCCCATTCTGAAGCGGAAACATGAAGAGAAAACCGCCTGTGTGGTAGGGTTTCACGGGCTTCCCGTTGCAGGTGAGCGGAGCGTTCGCCGGCGTAATCGAACCGGTCACGTAACACTCCTTTGTCAGCGATACCGTACTGCCCGCCGGCGGATGTACAATCGAGATGCGCGGTGAAGGAGGTGGAGCGGCGAAGAGCTGCGCCGTCGCTAGCAACAGGGAACCGACAAGAAGGGAAGACCGCATGATTTACCTCGCCATGAAATGGAGATAGCCCAGCCAGATGCACCAGTTGATGCCCAACGAATAGAGGTTGGCCGCGAAGTCGTCGATCATCACGCCGAAACCGCCGTCCAGTCTCTGCAAGCCGCGTGCGGGCCATGGCTTGATGATGTCGATCAAGCGCGTGACGACAAAGCAGACGGGAACGAGCCAGAGATGCTCCCAGAGCGGAAGACCGATCACGGCGATGGGGAAGAGCATCCACTCATCGGCAACGATCCGCCCGTCATCCTTCTTCTGAAAAGCGATTTCACCCAGCGTGCAGAACGGCACAGCGAGAAACGCCATACCGATGCCGAAAACCGCTTGCAGCCACACATCCCACGTAACGCACCACATCGCGAGGAGAACACCGGGGAAGGAACCGAAGGTGCCGGGAGCGAACGGAGAAACCAGACTGATTCCGAATCCCGTCGTCACCAAAAGCGCCAACCGCTGTCCGAAGGTTTTTCCCTGAAAGACCGACATAACGTCTCCTATCGGGCGAGCCATCCGCCATCGACCGGCAGAACGATTCCGTTCACATAGTCCGAGGCATGGGAGGCGAGAAAGACGGCGGCACCTTGCAGATCGGCGGGCGTTCCCCATCTTCCGGCGGGAATACGCTCCAGAATCTGGCGGCTCCGCACCTCGTTGTCGCGCAACGCCTGGGTATTGTCGGTGGCTATGTAACCGGGGGCGATCGCGTTCACGTTGACGCCTTTGCCAGCCCACTCGTTCGCCAACGCCTTCGCCAGCTGCGCGACACCACCCTTGCTCGCGGCATAACCGGGCACGGTGATTCCACCCTGGAATGTCAGAAGCGAGGCGGTGAAAACGATCTTGCCCCAACCGCGTTCCAGCATGGGACGCCCCAGCTCGCGGCTGATGATGAACTGGGCGTTGAGGTTGACATTGATCACCTTGTCCCAGTACTCGTCAGGGTGTTCGGCTGCCGGCTTGCGCAGAATCGTACCCGCGTTGTTGAAGAGGATGTCGATCTGCGGGAAGTCTGACTGAACGCGCTTCAGGAACGCATACACGGCGTCGCGATCGGAAAAGTCACAGGCATACGCGCGGAATTTCCGCCCTGTCGCCAAGACCTTTTTTTCCAACTCGCTGCCACTCTCCTCCAAAGTCGCGCTCACGCCGATGATGTCGGCACCTGCTTCCGCTAAAGCCACCGCAATACCCGCGCCGATTCCACGCTTTGCACCCGTCACCAGCGCAACCTTACCTGCCAAAGAAAAACTCTCCAAAATCATGACTATCCCTTTCTCTTCTCACGAAAGCCAAGCACAAAAACTCTCTGCCTCTACTCGTATGACTTCAACCACGGAAGGTGCGGAAAAACCTGAAAAATCGAGCATTTCTGAATTTTTCATTCCGTGAGTTCCGTGTATTCCGTGGTTTTGAAATAATCCCAAAAGACTACCGGATACCGAGGCGATCCTCGATGTCCTCGATCGTGCCGCCCTTTGTCTCAGGCATCCATTTCACAGCCCAGACTACCTGCACCAACATCATGAAGGCGAAGAAGGCGAAGGCGTACATGCCTGCCTTTTCGGCAACCACCGGGAAGGCCCAAGAGATGATCGTGCACATGAACCAATGCGTGAAGCAGCCCAGAGCCTGACCCTTCGCACGAACGGCGTTCGGGAAGACCTCGCTGATATAGACCCAGATGACCGCGCCCGACGAACAAGCAAAGAACGCGATGAAACCGAGGATACCAATCACCGCAAGCGTGGCATTACAGTTGTCTCCCAGCGAGAGCTGCCACGCAACGAGCGAGTGCATCAGAATCATCAGCGAGGCACCGCCGATAATCATCGCGCGCCGTCCGAACTTGTCGATGATGAAGAACGCCAGAATCGTGAAGATCAGGTTCACCGTGCCCACGCCCATCGTACCGGCAAGCGATGCCAGTTCAGAGCCTTCGCCGAAGATCATCTTGAAAATGCGCGGCGCATAGTAGTTGATGGCGTTGATACCGCTCACCTGATTGAAGAAGGCGATGAAGAACGCGAGAAGGATAGGCTTGAGGTACTTGCGCTGGAAGAGGGCGACCTTCACCCCACGCGCAATCTCCGCAAGGGATTCCTCGATCTCGCCGATGGTCTTCTCCACCTCCGGATAACCGATACGGC
>JAFYDR010000089.1 GCA_017544725.1 Kiritimatiellia bacterium | reverse complement strand
ACGTTTCACACTCGACGCGATGCCCGGTAAACAGACCTCCATCGATGCCGATATGCGCGCAGGCGCGATCGACCAGGAGACGGCGCGCGAGCGCCGGAACGAATTGGCGAAGGAATCCCAGCTCTACGGCGCGATGGACGGTGCGATGAAGTTCGTCAAAGGCGATGCCATTGCAGGTCTCATCATGACGGCGATCAACATCGTCGGCGGAATCTGCGTGGGCGTCTTCATGAACGGAAAAGAGGTCGGCTGGGCAGTCAGCAAGTACGGCATCCTGACAATCGGTGACGGTCTCGTCTCGCAGATTCCCGCACTGCTCGTTTCGATCACCTCCGGTGTCATCGTTACGCGTGTCGGCGATGTTGACAACAAGCCGTTGGGACAGGATATCATCGACCAGTTCTTCGCGCAACCGAAGGCGATTTTCCTTGCTGCCGTCATGCTTTTGGCGATCGGTCTGATTCCCGGATTCCCGAAAATCCAGATTTTCGGTTTGGCCGCCTTTGTCGCCGCCGTCGGTTACAGCCTCATGCTGAAGTCGAAGATTGCCGCCGCTCGTGCGGCGAAGAGCGAAGACCCATTGGCTGCCGCCGCGCCGTCGGAAGGCGCGCGACCAAAACCCAAGAAGAAAGACGGGGACGATTTCTCGATGGTCACGCCGCTCACAGTCGATATCGACGCGGACATTCGCGGCGCGTTGACCTACGAGGCGTTGAACGAGCAGATCATGTCGATCCGCCGTGCACTCTACCACGATTTGGGCGTTCCGTTCCCCGGCATCAACCTCTCGCTGAATCCCGCGATGAAAGACGGGCGCTATCGGCTGTTGGTCAACGAGGTTCCTGTCTCCGAAGGCTCGTTGCGGAAGGGATACATTTTCGCGCTGGAGACTCCCGAAAACCTCTCCGCGACGGGAATCCAGTTCGAGACTGGGAAGCCCTTCCTTGCAGGGTACGAAACCTGTTGGGTCAAGGAAGAGGAGAAACAAAAGTTGGACGAAAACGGAATCCGCAGTCTCGATTTGGGCGGTGTTCTTTCGTACCACCTCTCCGAAGTCCTGCGTCGGTACGCGCACGAGTTCCTCTCCCTGCAGGAGACTCGGCTACTCTTCGATCACATGGAGAAGGATTCACCGGAACTGGTACGCGAAGTTCAGCGTGTACTCCCGCTCCAGAAGATCACCGACGTGTTGCAGCGTCTCGTGCAAGAGGGCATTTGCATCCGCGACCTGAAACGCATCACGCAGACGTTGATCGAATGGGGACAGAAGGAGAAGGATACGGTGTTGCTCGTCGAATACGTGCGTTCCGCGATGAGCCGTTACATCTCGTACAAGTTCTCCGGCGGACAGAATATCATGGCCGCGTATCTGCTCGATCCGTCGCTCGAAGAAAAGATTCGCAAGTCCGTCCGTCAGACCTCCGGAGGAAGTTACCTCGCGATGGATCCTGCGACCGTCCGTTCCATCATCGCGGTCGTCCATCGGAATGTCGGCGACTTGGCCAAGGTGCCGCAGAAGCCGGTCGTGATCGTTTCCGTCGATATCCGTCGCTACTTCCGCAAGATGATCGAAAAGGATTACTACGAGTTGCCGGTACTCTCGTTCCAGGAATTGAGCGCCGAGATCAACATCCAGCCGTTGGGGAGGCTTAAGCTGTGAATTTCCTCTTAAAGATTGTACAGGGACCGAACACGGGTGCGGAGATCGCGCTGGTGTCAGGACTGACTGTTTCACTCGGCAAGTCCGATTCGTGCGACATCATACTGGCCGATCCCACGTTGCCCGATGAACCGATCCAGATCGAAACGGGAGAGGATCGCGTGACGGTCCATCTTCCTGACGGCGGTGGCTCGGTGCGACTGGAGCCGTTCCATGTCACGAACGTCGGGACGACGGCCTTTGCGGTCGGTCCATCCGATGGTGTGTGGGGGTCGCTTGTATGGCCGAAGCCGGAAACGCCTGTTCCCGAGGCGGGCGAAACACCGGCGGCGGCAACTCCCGAGGAAGGTGAGATGCCGGAAGCCACGGCTCCGGTCGAGCCGCCACCTGCGAGGGACGAGGAAGGGAAACGCCGTTCACGTATTCCCGGTTGCCTGTTGATCCTTCTCGTTCTTGCGTTGATTCTGGCGGCACTCTTCCTGGTGTTCCGTCCCAAGATCGTCGAGTACTGGGAGAATCGGACGCGTTTGCAGGGGACGAGTGGTGAACAGCAGACCGCGCAGGGAACGAATGTCACGGGAGAGGTGGTACAGACACAGGCGGAAGTCAAACCGATCGATCGGCTTGTCGAGCGGTATGCGTTGAGTGTCACCAATCGAAATAACCGTCAGGTTCTCTCTGGTAACTTCCGTACGCGGGCGGAACGGTTGGCGGCGACGGCGGAAAGTTATGCTACCGAACCGGGCGTGGAGCTGGATTTCTCGGACGACGAATCTTTGCGGACTGCGGCGGAAGACACCTTGACGATGATCGGTTCCGGATCGCTTCGTGTGGCGAACGTCACCAACCGCGTGATCGTGTTGTCCGGAAAAGTTTCGTCGCCGGAAACCCTCCGCCGCGTGCTGGAGACGCTGTCATCAGAAGTTCCTCGCCTCGAAAATGTGGATATGGCACTTGTCTCCGTGGATGCGCCGACGACGCCTGCGCCTTCGCAGGGAACGGTTGCATCAACCACTACCACTTCGCGTCGGAGTGTCAAAGCGAGGGAGAAGAAAGATTCGGTTGAAAAACCGAGCAAGCCCGAATTGCCTGTCTGCGGGGTTCTCATCGATCCATACCCCTGTCTCGTGATGCGGAACGGGACCCGTCTGCTGGAAGGCGGGCAGATTGGCGAGAGCACGATTTTGAAGATTGAGTCTGATCAGATCACGCTCACTAACTCGATGGGGGTCATCGTATGGAAACCGTAAACGCCCCCATCCGTTTGTTGGAGATCGAGAGAGAGTTGTCCGGTCCGAACCGTCAAGAAGCGCTTGCGCGGTACGACAGGACGCTTCTCGATTTGTCGAATCGGATTGAATCCGCGTTGAAGGAAGGTGTGCCTCCTGACGAGTTTCAGAAGGTCGAACTTCTCCGCGACGCGAATACGATCGCGAGGAAAATTTTACGCCTTGCCGTCCGGGTGGACGATAGGGTATAATGAAGCAATCAAGAACGTTTCAGTAGGTTACGAAAGGAACTCAGAAATGGCAGTTACAGTATCAAGTGCAACGGGTATTGCGCAGGTTACAAGCGCAGAACTGCAGCGGCATGAGGTCGATGTTACGTCGAACGATTACGTCCATACCGATGCGGTTTACAATGCGTTGATGAACGCCGTGCTCATCATGGAGGATCGTCTCAACACGTCCCTCACGAACTATCAGGAGCACCCGGATGTTCAGGCGAACCTGCAGCAACTCCAGTACGATCTGCAGCAGTGGAACCTCGCCCTGACGACGATGACCAACATCAACAAGAACATGGGTGACGCGCTCAGTTCGATCGCCTCCAACTTCCGGTAATGTTTGACCTGAAGACGGAAGAAGCGCGGTTGTTACTGAACATCGCTCTGATGGCAACTGGGCAGAACCGTTTCCGATCCGCCGCGAAAATCCTCACGGCGCTGGAGCGGTTTCGCCCTGAAGAGGCATCCATCGCATCCGCGAATGCGATTCTCTTCATTAGTATGTTGGATTTTCAGGGCGCGGTGGACTACATCGACCGAATCGCATTGCCGCGTTTCCCAGAGGCGGCGATGTTGCTTGCTTTCAAGGGAATGGCGTTGCTCAGGATGAATCGGGCTTCGGAAGCCCGCGAACCGCTTGAACGGGCGGCGGGTCAGACCGCCGACCCGGCGGCGGCACAATTGGCAAAGGACTTGCTCACATGACAGAATCCATGATCGTAGAAGCCGTTCGATCGGTTTCGGCGCAGACGAACGCGGCGGCCGCCACATCGGCCACGACAGGCGTGGCGGGTGTCGATCCCGCTTCTGTGGCGCGTTTCCAGGCAGCGATGGGACCGACCGATGTTTCGGATGTCGATCCGATCCCGTTCGCCTCCGAGCTCGCCGCTTCGTGGCAGAGCGCGCAGGTGAATAACCAGGGGTTGATTCATCGGATACGCACGCTTTCGCAACTGAACGCGCAGCACATGCCGACGGCACCGGACTTAATCGAACTGCAGTACGAGGTGATGAACCTCTCCTTCCAGCAGGAGATTGTGACGAAAGTCGCGGATAAGTCCTCTTCAGCGATCCAGACACTCGTGAAGAACCAGTAGTGTCAAACGGCAAAGTTCGCGAGAGGATCTAGACAATCTAGATCAACTAGACTTTCTGGTGTTTCTAGAAATTCTGGCCCAGTCTAGAAAGGATCAACGATGAAAAATAGCAAAGTGTTGCATGGTTTCGCTGTGCTGGCCGTCGCCCTGTTTCTGGTTGGGTGCGACAAGGAAACGACGTTGCAAACGGGGCTGGAAGAGCGGCAGGCGAACCTGATTATGGCGACGTTGCTGGACAACGGGATTTCCTGCCACAAGGCTCCTGGCGAAGAAGGCACATGGACCGTTCTCGTGGACGAGTCGAATTTCGCTCAGGCGGTGAATCTCTTGGAGCAGCAGGGACTTCCCCGTCGCGCCTTTCAGGGAATCGCCGAGGTCTTCAAGAAGACCGGGATGATTTCCTCCCCGAGCGAGGAACGGATCCGGTTCATGGATGCGCTCGCGCAGGATTTGTCGCGTACCATCTCGCAGATCGAGGGCGTTGTCGATGCACGTGTCCATGTCGTGCTTCCCGAGAACGACCCCTTTGCGCGGAACACGCTTCCGAGTTCCGCGGCTGTCGCGATTCGCGCGCGGTGGGACAGCGATATCAGCGATCTGGTCCCTTCTATCAAGGGATTGGTGCAGAATGCGATTGAAGGGCTCTCCTACGAAAAGATCATGGTGACCGTCTTCCGCGACTCGCCACCCAAGAAAAAGTAGTTTTGTCGTGTTTCGGTTGCGTATGTCAACCGGATGCGGAACACCTAGATCATGGACGCAGACGAAAGACAGTTTCTGTTGACGACGGCTTGGCTGTTCACGCGGCATGGCCAACGCACCCGTGCCCGTACGATCTTGGAGGCGCTTGTAGAGGAGAACTCACAAGATGGTGTTTCCGCAGCCGCTCTTGCCGAGTTGTTGCTGGATGATGGCGATGCCTCGCGCGCCCTGGATGTCTTGCGTATGGCTGACTTCCCGCCCGCGCTTGCCCATGCCGAGGCGGTACTGGAGTCGCGTGCCTTGCGGATGTTGGGGAAGGAAGAGGAAAGCATGGCTCGGTGGCATCGTTTTCTGGAGTCGAAGAAAGGGGCGTCGCGAACGTGGGTTTCGGAAACTGAATAGGGAAGCATGGACCCGCCGTGCGCGGGAGTATTCATGGGGAATAACTGGTATGATTGCTTTCGCTACGGGGAGACTAGGGGTCTCGGAGTTTTGGAGAAGGTTCAAACAGCTTTCCTATTCTCCCTGCCTCCAAAACTCCCAGAAGCGAGAGCAAATACACGAAGTTATAGACAAGGGTGACGATGGGTAAACTGGAAGAGAGCGAATTGGATTTGGCGGAGGCGAGATCGCTGATCTCGAACGGGCGGCTTTGGCCACATGTTCGTACCTTTCTGTGGGATTTTGCGCTGTCCGTGCATCCTAGCTGGCTGAAAAAGTTGGAAGGATTCGAGACTGCAGATGCGGGAGGCGTGGGCGAGTCCCGTTTGTCTCTTGTCTCTCGCCTGATATCATCCATCCGTATCAAACACTATTTGCTCGAACAGCTTCATGTCGAACCCTGCTTCCATTCGTTTCCAGCGGAGGATGGAAGCCGACTCGTTCTCTTGGATGCGGCAACGTTGGATCGTGTCGCCCGTTGGTTGGGCGTCCTTTCTTCCGCTGCGGAGTTGCGTACGGTGACGGACGGTACGGCTGTTCGCGCCCTCAAAGCGGCATTTCCTGGTACGTATCCCGACGCCTTTTCCTTTCTGGTCTATTTCCAAAAGGAGATGAAGGAGTGGAAGTTGTCCTCCTTGCGTTCTGGGCTTGAAGAAACGGAGGATCGGGCGCAACGGGCGGAACGGTTGGTTGAGCGTGTGCTCTCTCGCGGATATGCGCTGATGGCCAGTTATGTTTCCAAGTTCCCGGATCCTCTCCTCCATCGGTTGCGGTTGAAGCTGCCGGTTCAAACGCCATTTCCGTCCGAGTTTGCGCAAGTGGATGGGGTGGACGCAACCACCTTGCGAGCTGTGATTAAAAAGCTTTTCAAATTCAAATTCCCGGAGGCGCATCAGTTATGCTTCTCGTAACAAAACCCAATTTCCAGATTCAGACGGACCGCCGGTTGGTCAAAGTGACGGATGTTGCAGTCGTTCGCAAGTCCGAAGAGATTGTCGCGGCTGCGGAGGCGGAAGCCGCCCGCATACGTGAGGAAGCCAAGAAAGCTTTTGAGGAGGAACGTCAGCGCGGGTATGAGAAGGGACTTGCTGACGGCAAGATGGAGATCGCCATGCAGAAGCTGGAACTGGTCGATTCCTCCGTCACGTTCATGGAAAGCGTCGAGACGAAGATGGCGGACGTGGTGATGTCCGCCTTGCGGAAATGCGTGGAAGAGATCGGTGACCGTGAAATGGTGGTGCAGATCGTCAAGAAGATGATGCACGCCGTAATCCGTACACAGAAACATCTGACGTTGAAAGTGGCACCCGAAATGGTGCAGGCGGTCAAGGCCAGGTTGGAAGAAATCCGTTCTTCGTACCCTACGCTGGAGACGGCAGATGTAGTGGAAGATCCTCGCCTCAAAGGCACAGCCGCCATCCTCGAAACCGAGGCAGGCGTTGCCGACGCCTCCGTGGACGGACAACTCGCCGCCATCGAGAAGTCAATCAAACGCCACATATCGAAGGGCTAGGTCGGCGCTTCGCCGCCTGCAATCGGCAAGTCGCCCCGTATTCTTGGGCGCATCTGCGTATTTCACCGTCGTCTTTTGAAAATGAAAACAACAGAAACAACTTAAAAAACAACTTGTCTTTAGAGCGCGGGCTAACTCGCCCGCGTAGCACACGGTGGTAATATGGAGAGCCGCCGTCCCGGCGGCTATGATGTGAACGATACAGCCGCCGAGACGGCGGCTCTCCGCAACGGCTCGCGCAATGCGATATCCGAGATTGGCGAGACTGGCGGCTAACCACCCATCCCCATTGTCTCCATCGTCCCCATTGTCCCCATCGTCGCCGCTTCGAGCCTTTCCTTCTTTGATTTTTCCGTTGCGGGCAGGGGAGTGGGATGGTAAAATCTACTTTTCTGTTGCGGTTGCGTGTCGCGGACGGAAGCATCGGAAAGGGCGATCTCGTGGTGGTCGGTCATGGAAGCGCATACGGCTTGATCTGGAGCAACAGGAATTGGCGGAGTGAATGATATGCAAACGGCAACAGCATTTGACTACATTCCTGAGGTTTTGAACCGCGCCGTGGAAGACGCGCCTTCAATCGATGTGAAGGGGAAGGTCATCCAGGTGGTCGGCACGATCATCAAGGCGTCCGTTCCGGGCGTCAAGATTGGCGAGGTCTGTATCCTGCGTAACCCGTGGGAGAACTTCGAAGTGCAGGCCGAGGTTGTCGGGTTCACTCGTGAGGCTGTCCTGTTGACGGCACTTGGTCAGATGATCGGTATTTCGGCGGAGACCGAGGTGATTCCGACGCGCCGGGTTCAAATGGTGCCAGTCGGAAAGAATCTGCTGGGGCGTGTACTGGATGGTCTGGGGCGTCCGATGGATGCCGACACGAAGGGGCCGCTTCGCCCAGATGGTTATTATCCCGTCTATGCAGATCCTCCCTCTCCGTTGGATCGCCGTATTATTTCGAAGCCCATCTCTCTTGGTGTCCGTGCGGTGGACGGATTGCTGACCTGTGGCGAGGGACAGCGTATGGGCATCTTCGCGGCGGCAGGTGGTGGTAAATCGACCTTGCTTGCACAAATCATCCGGAACACGGAGGCGGAAGTCACCGTGTTGGCTCTCATCGGGGAACGCGGTCGCGAAGTGCGCGAGTTCATTGAGAAGGACTTGGGACCGGAAGGACTCGCCAAGTCGGTTCTCGTTATTTCCACTTCCGACCGTAGCGCGATGGAACGTCTCAAGGCAGCGTATGTGGCAACTTCGATTGCCGAGTCTTTCCGCGACAGGGGCATGAAGGTGCTGTTGTTGATGGACAGTGTGACGCGCTTCGGTCGTGCCCAGCGTGAGATCGGCTTGGCTGCCGGTGAACCCCCCACACGACGCGGTTTTCCGCCGAGCGTCTTTTCGGAGTTGCCCAAGTTGATGGAACGGGCTGGCAACTCCTCAAAGGGGTCAATCACCGCACTTTACACGGTGCTGGTGGAAGGCGACGACATGACCGAGCCGATTGCCGACGAAACACGTTCCATTCTCGACGGACATATCATTCTTTCCCGCAAGTTGGCGCAGATGAATCATTATCCCGCGATTGATATTCTCGCATCTGTCTCCCGGTGCCAGAACGCGATTATTCCGAAGGATCACAAAGTGGCGGCAGCCAAGCTCCGTAGCCTGCTCGCCAAATACGCCGAGGTCGAACTGCTCTTGAAGATCGGCGAGTACAAGAAGGGCGCGGATCCCGAAACGGACGAGGCAATCGCGAAGAATGGTGCGGTCAACGCCTTCCTCAAACAGGGGTTGACGGAGAAACCCACATACGAGGAATCCATCCAAAAACTTAAGGATGCGGTTTCGTAATGTGTCGAATCTTGGTGGCGTGAAACAGAAAAGGAATGGATCATGAGAAGAGTTTTGTTGTCGTTGAGTGTGATGGTTTTTGCCTCGGTTTCGTTTGCCGCTGATGCGGGGATTGACCGTGCGTTTTTTGATCGGCTGTTGCGCATACCCAGTCGTTGCGGGGATGAACCGCAACTGTTGCGGGTGGTGGATGCGGCGAAGGAGTGGTTGACCGCTCGCGGTGTCTTCTGTGTAGTGGAGACGAATGATGTAGGGCGTGTCGCGCTCTACGCATCGACTACACCCGGAAAGCGGCATGACTATCTCTTCGTTTCCCATCTCGATGTGGTGAACGGCCCCGACTCCCTTTTCCAGCCCCGCTATGAAGGGGATAAGGTCTTTGCCCGTGGCTCTTGCGATACCAAGGGGAACGCGGTCGCTATCTGTCAGGTTCTGGCGAACCTTGTTGCAAGCGGCTGCAAGGCAACCGTCGGGATGTTTCTCGCGACGGACGAGGACGGTGGCGCACGGGGACAACACACGCCGCCCATGATGATTGAACGCGGGTATCTGCCGAAACGGATGATCATCATCGGTGATTCGGCTGGCGAGGAACCGGGGCAACTTTTCACAGCTGAAAAAGGTCACGCCCACATCGATCTCGTCGCGCATGGGAAGGGCGGTCATTCATCCCGTCCATGGGCGCTCGACAATCCGGTGCCGAAACTGTTCGCCGGTTACCTCAAGTTCGTTGAGGCATGGGATCCTGATGCCGACCCGAAGGAGAAATGGCGTACCGTTCTTTCGCCCACCATGTTGAACGGGAGCGTTGCCCCGAACGTTGTCGCCGACGAGGTTTCCCTGCACCTCTCCTGCCGCTATACATCGATGGACGAATACCATCGTGCGGTCAAAACGCTGACGGAAACAACCGGATTAGAGGTGCGGGCAACGCCTGGACGCTTGCCCGTTGTAAACAAGCCCGGAGACCCGGAGATCGCCGCGTTGCTGGCGGCAATGAAGCGTGACCTTCCCGGCGGGATTCGAGAGGGCAAGATGAGTGCGGCGACCGATGCGTCCTACTACGCCGCTTTGGAATTTCCCATCGTGATCTTTGCGGCAGACGGCGGAGAACCGCACTGCGATCGCGAATGGGGTTCGCTGAAGAGCTTGGACGATTACACACTCTTCTTCACCTCCTATCTTCGTACTCGCTAAACGTCTATCGCTTTCCGCATTCGTGTACAATGACGGAGCCATGCGCACGAGGGGATCTTGGAAACAACAGGAACAACCCCAAGCGGTCGTGACAAGTGCTTCCTCCCAAGGTGGACGTTGCCGCCAGCTGGTTAAGCTGGGTAGGCTAGTTAAGCGTGTTAAGCAGAAGCCTGGCTACATGGTGATGTGGACGCGTTGGAGCGCGTCCTCCCGTTCGATTGTATTCGACTACAATCGATAGCTACCGATGACACGCGCCACGCCGCATTGGACTGGCAGGACTGGCGGCTTTTCCGCCCTTCATTTTTCTTTCGTCATTCTTCATTGTCGTCCCAAGCGGCTCGAAGTTATAGGCAAGCTCCCCGCCCACGCCGCGCGCGGGAACGTTCATGGGGATAACTTGCCGGTTTCGACGACGCGGGCATCGTCGTTACGCAATCGGACGCGACGGAGCGCGT
>JAFYDR010000088.1 GCA_017544725.1 Kiritimatiellia bacterium | reverse complement strand
CTTTTCCAAGTTATCCCCATGAACATTCCCACGCACGGCGCGGGCGGGGAGCTTACTGAAAGCTAATAGCTAAAAGCTAAAAGCTATGCATCTACGCCTTTTTCAAAACCGCCTTGAAAATCCGTTGAGAATTCCGTATAATGTCGGTGTTTTTTTTGGAGGGATGAATTATGTTTTACAGGTTGATGACAATCAGTCTGGTGGCGGTTGCCGCCGTGGCACAGGATTTCAAGGGCAACGAGTGGGAAGATCCGCTGGTGAATGCGATTCACCGCGAGGCCGCCCGCGCGGTGAGTTTCCCGCTTTCGGAACAGGACGTACAGGCCGCGCTGGGGCGTGAGGAGCCGAAGGCCCCGTACCGCATGAGCTTGAACGGAATGTGGCGGTACTACTGGACCGGCAGTCCCGTTGACCGTCCGAAGGATTTTTTCCAGCCTGCGTTCAACGATGCTGACTGGTACACGATTGACGTGCCGTCCTGTGTGGAGACGCGAGGATACGGGATTCCCATTTACACGAATATCCGTTACCCGCACCAGCGCAAGCCGCCCTACATTGGAACGGAGTACAACCCGGTCAGCTCCTACCGCCGCACCTTCAAAGTGCCGGAGTCGTGGGGCGACCGCCCGGTCTTTGTCCGTTTCAATGGCGTGTATTCCGCCTTTTACCTGTGGGTGAACGGAAAGTTCGTGGGGTACAGCGAGGACAGCAAACTTCCCGCCGAGTTCAACCTGTCGAAATATCTCCAGAAGGGCGAGAACCTGATGGCGGTGGAGGTCTATCGCTGGAGCGACGGCTCTTATCTGGAAGACCAGGACATGTTCCGGTTCAGTGGCATCTACCGCGACGTGGAACTCTTCTCGCCGCCTGCTGTGGAATTACGCGATTTCTACGTGACGACCGAAGCCCCGGCGGACGACCAGTTGCAGACGGGTGCATGGCGTGTGCGTGTCCGTGCGTCGGCGCGTTCGCTGCGTGGTAAGGACGAGAAGGTTAAGGTCGCAGGAGAGTTGTTCAACGCGGATCGCAAGCGTGTTGCCGAACTCCCCGCGTTCGAGTTGGCGCTGACTGCGGATGGGAAGGATGCGACGGGCGACACTTCGGTTGCCGTCACCGCTCCCGCGCTGTGGTCTGCGGAGTCGCCCGCGCTCTACACCCTCGTGCTGCGTCTTCAGCCCGCCGCAGGGGATGCCGACATCCGTTCCTGCAAGGTCGGATTCCGCAAGGTCGAGATCAAGAACGGCACCTTCTTCGTGAACGGCAAGAACATCAAGATCAAGGGCGTGAACCGTCATGAGACAACACCCGAAAACGGACGTACGGTCAGCCGCGACGAGATGTTGCACGACATCCTCCTCTTCAAGCAGAACAACATCAACACCGTCCGTACCTGCCACTATCCGGATCACTACTACTGGTACGAGCTGTGCGATCGTTACGGCATCTACGTGATTGCCGAGGCGAACGTGGAAAGCCACGGCATGGGATACGGGAAAGAAACGTTGGCGCAAGTGCCGCTCTGGGAGAAGTCGCACGTCGAGCGGAACGTGAATCAGGCGCTGAACTACCGCAACCATCCCGCGATTCTCATCTGGTCGCTCGGAAACGAGGCAGGACCGGGACCGAACTTCATCGCGGCTCGCGACGGCGTGCGTGCGGTTGACCCGACGCGCCCGATTCACTACGAGCGCCAGAGCGGCGATATGGACATGGACAGCAGCATGTACCCGACGGTCGAGTTCGTCCAAAAGCGCGGCGAGAATCGCGCGAAGCCGTACATCATGTGCGAGTATGCGCACGCGATGGGCAACGCGCTGGGCAACTTCCGTGAATACTGGGATGCCATCTACGCCAGCGACTCGCTGATGGGCGGTTGCATCTGGGACTGGATCGATCAGGCGTTGTGGCGCGAGACCGATCGCATCGGGCCGGATGGCAAACGCGAGCGGTACTTGATCTACGGCGGCGACAACGACGAGGAACCGAACGACGGCCCGTTTGTTTGCAACGGCGTGATCGGTCCGACGCGCGAGATAACCCCGAAACTGCGCGAGGTTCGCCATGTCTATCAAAACCTGATCGTCAGCTGCGCGAACGCGGCGGATGGTAAGGCGGAGTTGTGGAACCGGAACGGGTTTGTCGATGCCTCTGACTTCGAGGCAAGGTGGTCGCTCTCCCGCGACGGCAAGGTCATCGCGGATGGTGTGATCGGTTCGCTGTCGTGTGCGCCGCTTTCGCGCAAGGAAATCGACCTGCCGCTCCCGAAGAAGGTGGAACCGGTTTTTGGTGCGGAATACTTCTATCGTGTCAGCTTCCACCTGAAGGCGGACACGGAATGGGAGAAGAAGGGGTACGAGGTGGCGTACGATCAGTTGCCGTTCATCCCGAAGACTGCCGCCGCGAAACCCGCGCCCGAATCGGACGGTTGGTTCACGCGCAAGGTCACGCTGGAGAACGATCCCGCATCCGAATTCGTTACCGTTTCGGGCAAGCGTTTCTCCCTCAAGATCAGCCGCAAGACTGGTACGATCAGCTCGTTGATCTACGGTGCGAAAGCCGTGATTGCCGACGAGCAGGGGATTAGTCGCGGACCTCAGGTGAATGTCTTCCGCGCGTTTACTGACAACGACATCTGGATGCGCAAGGGCTTTTACGACAGCGGTCTGACCCAGATGCGTTACCATCCGTATCCGATTCGCGCCGAACTGTTGCAGGACGGTGCGAAGGCGCGTGTTACCGTCACCGTCAACGCCGATGGCGCGAAGAGTGGACGGTTCGTCCACGCGGTCGAGTACGTGGTGAATGCGGACGGTGAAATCCGCGTGAACAATCAGATCACGCCGGAGGGCAAGTTGCCGACGCTACCGCGCATCGGTGTCCGCATGATGCTGGATTCCCGCTTGGAGCACCTGGCGTACTTCGGTCGTGGCCCGTGGGAGAACTATATCGATCGCAAGACCGCGAGCGAAATCGGGTACTACGAGAGCACGGTGACGGATCAGTACGTTGCGTACGTGCGTCCGCAGGAGAACGGCGGCAAGTGCGACGTGCGCTGGCTCGCCCTCAATGACGAGAGCGGCGACGGCGTACTCTTCACGTTCGACAAGCCGCTCTTCGTGACGGCGACGCACTTCACCAGCGAGGATCTGGAATTCCAGCGTCATCGCAACGGACAGCAGCGCATCTATGCGCCGCGGCCGCCGCGTCCGGAGGTCTGTCTGTGCCTCGATGCCGCGCAGATGGGGTTGGGCGGCGCCAGCTGCGGTCCGCGCCCGATGGAAAAATACACGCTCCAGACGGGAGCTGTCTCGTTCTCATATACGATGCGGCCTTGCAAGAAGGGGTACGAGGGATTGGTCAAGCAAGTGAGAAAGGCAAAGACGGAAGAATGAGACTAGGAGTCAATATCGATCACATCGCGTCGCTGCGTCAAGCGCGCGGAACCCCGTATCCCGACCTCGTGGAAGCTGCCGCCATCGCGGAGCGTGCGGGGGCGGACGGGATTACGATCCATCTGCGCGAGGACCGGCGGCATATCCAGGAGTCGGATGTTCGGTCGCTTCGGAAAACTCTGCGTACGCGGATGAATCTGGAGATGGCGAATTCACCGGATGTCGTGGCGGTTGCGCTGGAGGTCGTTCCGGATGAAGTGTGCATGGTGCCGGAACGCCGTTTGGAGTTGACCACGGAGGGCGGTTTGGACGTTGCCGGAAAGTTCGCGGAACTGGAACCGACGGTGTGCGCCCTGCGCGACAAAGGCGTCGAGGTCAGCATGTTCATCGATCCGGACATGCGGCAGGTGGAGGCCTCCGCGCGAATCGGTGCGCCGTACATCGAGCTGCACACGGGGGCGTATGCCAACGCGGTCGGCACGGCACGTGCCGAAGAGCTGGAACGCATCCGGACGGCGGCGCGTGAAGCCGCGAAACTGGGGCTGAAAGTCAACGCCGGTCATGGATTGGACTACGGGAATCTCGCCGACATCTTGGCGATTCCCGAACTGGACACATTGAACATCGGTCACAGCATCGTCTGCCGTTCCGTCTTCGTCGGACTGGAAAACGCGGTGCGCGAGATGCTGCGTCTGATCGGGAGGGAATAAGCGATGCTGCGCGGAAACTATGGCATTGAGTATGATCCGGAACAAGGCGTTTTCTCGTTTCGGAAAATCGCTTTGCTGTTGTTGCTCATCCCGCTCGCGTTGGTTGTCGTGCTGATCTACCGCGGGTGCGGGACGGAAGAGCCGTCACCTGCCGAAATCGCGGGAACGGACAATCTGGAATCCGCCTACGGGACTTCCGGTGAAACGGGCGGGAAGGATCGGACGCCTTTCCTGAAAGGGATCAGCAAGGACTTGGCAGATGCCGCCACGGCGACGCGCAAGGCACCGCAACCGCGCGAAATCGCTTTGAATCCGCCGCCTCGTACGGAACCCGTGCCGGTCGAACCGTCGGCGACGACGGATCCGCAGACGGACTCGATCCCAGCCGCGTTGCAGAAGCAACTGAAGCTAGCCGAACAGAACGTGACGAAAGACGATCTGTTGGGGGCGCGCGCCATTCTGCTGGCGATGCGGAAAGATTCGGAGGCGGCGAATATCCGCGAGTTCATCGAGCGGAAACTGGAAAAGATCAACCAGACTCTGCTGTTCTCAGACCGTCCCATGCCCGGCAAGACCGTCCACAAAGTTATGGCGGGCGATTTGGTCGGGAAGCTCGCAAGATCGTACAATGTGACGGAAGAATTCCTGATGAAGGTGAACTCCATCGAGAACGCGAGCGGGTTGCGGATCGGCAAGGAACTGTGGGTGCTGAACAAGCCGAACTTCTGTCTGACCGTCTTCCGCAAGAGCTACAGTGCGGTGCTGACTCTGAACGGCGAATTCTTCCGCCGTTACACAGTGGGGATTGGTCCGTTGCAAGATGTGCCGATCGGGACCTACGCGGTTTCCACCCGCATCAAGAAGCCGCCCTATCGGTTTCCCGGGAAAAAGACGATCCCATACGGGACGCCGGGTAACATTCTCGGAACGGTCTGTCTGATGCTTTCCCCGACGCGGGACACGCCGGTTGTGCAGGGATTGTCGCTGCACGGCACGTGGGTGAACGCTTCCCTGGGACGAGCCTGTACCGACGGACGCATCCGGTTCAACAACAAGGATATCGAGCAGTTGGCGCTGTTGCTGCCAATGGGCGCCCGCGTGAATATCATGGACTAGTCGCCTCTGGCGGCTGATGCCGCCAGCCGGGTAAGCTGGTTAAGCGTGTTAAGCTAGATAAGCAGATTCAGCTGGGCAACGAGGACGTTGCCCCTCCCCATTCGTGTGTAAGTGCCCCCTATGGGGCTAAATGCCGCTACGCGGCTAAGTGTCCCTGCGGGACTAAGGGGCTACGCCCCACTTGAAGCCGAAGGCTCACTTAGGGCGAAGCCCACTATAATTCACTCTTCACTCGTCACTG
>JAFYDR010000087.1 GCA_017544725.1 Kiritimatiellia bacterium | reverse complement strand
TCCCGATGGCGACGAGCGAGGTGGACGGATATGCCATCCAGAACGCTATCTTAGACATCGCCGTAACAGACGATCTCGGTAAGGTCTGGCGAGGCGTAGTGGTTGATGCCGCAGCGGGGGCTTCCGGTGGTGTCCGTGAAGTCGATATCATTCTAGGCGAAGATACGAATGGAGACGGTATCGATGACACCCTCTATCAGCGACTCAGCTGGTTATGGGAAGCGAGCGACTACTGGAGCATGGATGAAGAATTCGATCCCACGAAAGATTACGATGGTGACGGCATCGACACCCTCACCGAGACACTGATGGGGACGGATCCGTTCAATCCGAATGACGTACTCAAGATCACCGCATTCGCGCATTCGGGTGGAACGCGCACCCGCACAACCGAATCTACAGCATTTGCCCTCTCCTTCGATGCCATCGGTGGACATGCCTACACGGTAGAGGAAGCGACCGACCTTAAAGCCAAAAACTGGAAACCGCGCGAATTCTTCCTCCCCGGATCCGATGCACCCATAAACGTCCTCTCCGTCCCATCCGGTTCCGGACGCTCCTCCAGTACCATCTATCTCCTACCCTCCAACTCCACCAACGCCTTCTTCCGCATCCGCGCAGAATGATGAAGGAAGGCAGTAAGGAGAGTAGGCAGTAGGGAGTAGGCAGTAGTAACGATGCCCTGAGTCGTCGTTCGTTCTATCGACTGCTTGACGGAATGGACTGGCGAGATTGGAGGCTAAACCGCCGTCCCCATTGTCCCACCGTCTCCATTGTCCCCGCTTCTCAGCTGGCGGATCCGCCGCCAGCCACCGCTACTGCCTACTGCCTTCTTTTCAGCCTCTCAGCTTTTCAGCTTCTCAGCTGCCGCCTTTGGCGGCCTGTGGTCTAACGCCATGTGAGCGTGAGAAGCAGGGCTGTGCCCACGACGAAAAGGACATCAAAAAGAATGGCAACCAGAAACGAGGTGACCAACGTACGGAAGATCCCCGCCTTTTTCCGAAAGAATGGATACAAGACTGCCCAAAGAATTACAAATCCTATCAAAGAGTTCACCCAAAACGGAACTGTCTTTCCCACGCTCTCCATATAATTCGACGTAAAATAGAAAATGCAACTGTAAAGGGCGTAGAGACCAATCACTGTCATAAGACCGAAAAGACACGCGAGTATCCCCCCTACCCTGCGTCGTTTAAAAAGAACCGTAAAAAATATCCATGGCATCACAATGGCCCAAAGGAACATCAGACCTAACATCGTGACAATCTTGCCATCTTTCGGATACGCCATATCCGCACGTGCCGCCATCGGCAAGAAGCAAAGGACACAGAAAAACCATTCTGCCATTCGCATGTAGGTAATCTTAAAACCACGGAGTGCACGAATCTCACGGAATGATTTTTCAGTACATTCCGCAGTTGAAAAATTAGACGGCTGAAAAGTTTTCAAATTGGTTCGCATATTCATGTTTCCTCCTCACAATCCAAGCAAGACTCCCGTTCCGTAACTCACGGTATTCATCAGCAACGCCAAGCCTCCAAGAAACCAGAGTTTCTGGCGTCCATAAACAATAACCAGCACCATCCACTCCACCAACACAACACCACCTTCGCAAGCAAGGATAAATCCCGTCTCGTGACCGAAGTGAGTGAGCAGACACATCAGTACGGGATGTGTTAGAAGATTCACGCAGACAACCGCCAGCCAAAAACGCGGAAGCCGCACCCAAGCGACAGAGGTGTATTCTAACGCGATATTGACCCATTCCCACACCAAGGCTTGCACGATCTCTGTCAGCATACGTGTCCCCTTCCCGTTACCAGAGACTTCCGGTAAACAACGCGAGGCAGTTCAGGCCAAACGCGGTTCCGCCGTTCCCGTTCGTTCGGTCAAAGGCAAGCGAGAGAACCGGCCCGGTCGCCAACTGCGCAACAAAAAGCAGAACCAACCAAGCAATCGGATTTTCAGGCGAGCAGAGAAATGCCAACGCCAAACTTCCGCAAACGCTTACGCCTGTTACCAACCATCGTCCCATTCGCTCGGCAAGATATCCGCCAACGACTTTTCCACTCCAGGTAACCAACGCACCAGTACACACCAGCACTACGCCTCCCGTTGCGGTCAAGCGTCCTGCCAACAATCCCGCCCAACTACGCCAAGCAATCAATACGAACAAGCCAAACAGAATCAGCATGGGAATAAGCGTACGAGAACTTTCCCCGTCAACACGCCTTGTCGCCATCTGCAAGCCTTCCCTATTCCCGTTCGTCCGATACCATTTCCAGACCGCGACACCCGTACAAGCGGCAAGCGCAACGGCAAAGATCGACAAGCGAGACACGGCACATTTCTCCACTACCACTTGTCCCGCCATTAAACCTAACGCCCCCGTGGAAATGAACAGTCCGATTGGTCCACTTCTGCCGCCATGCGATTCCAGCACTTGCTTTCCCGCCGAAAGGTGGAAAAGGGCGTTGCCTAAGCAAGCAACGGAGAGGACCGACCATCCCTCCATGCCAAATAATGTACAAACAACGGCTGCCGCCGCCAGTCCCGTTCCGCAGAGAAACGATGGGAACAAACAACGCGGGTAAAAATCGAACAAGACTCCCAGCGGGAGTTGCAGGGCAAACGCAAGCGCGTTGTACACGATGACACGCTCCAACGTCATACCGCCGATCGCCAAGACACCGATCGAACAGGCATCGACTAAAGGATGGATCAAGGTGAACAGCCCCAACATCCTTCCTCTCCCGTCACTCACTTAGAACTGCGCCGCTTGAGGAAACGCAAGGCTAGGAAGACAACGCAAAGAGAGGCAACGGCAATCAGGCAAGCCCAGAACACCGCCTCTTCACTGATTTGCCCAAGGCACGAAGGTGGCGGAGCGGCATCCGCCAGCGAGACAAGGGGTACACACCCCGATGCGATCATCCACAGCTTCTTTTTCATAACATTCCTTTCGTTTTGCCTTGACCGTTATCGATGGATGCTAGATTCGCGGAAACGGGATTCCCGTCAAAATCCATTTCCGTCCTCCACCATCTTACAAATCGTCTCGACTGCCGCATCGGCGGGAATGTTACGAACCCAATTCCCACGAACATAGAGAGCCCAGCAGTCTTTCCCGCCAGCCACGGCGAGATCGGCATTCTTCGCCTCGCCCGGTCCGTTTACCACGCACCCCATGACTGCGATATGCGGACGAGAGGCGTCGGGGTGTTCCCGATAGAACTTCTCCAGTCGAGTTTGGATTCCTTCCGCTACACCGGCCACATCCACTTGCGTGCGTCCGCACGTGGGACAGGAAGTGACGGAAGCGCCGGGGGTGCGCAATCCAGCCGCACGTAACAGTTCAATCCCCACGCGCACCTCCTGCACGGGGCGATCCGTCAGTGATACGCGGATTGTATCACCGATTCCTTCCGACAACAAGACACCCAGCGCAACGCAAGAACGGATTGTTCCCGGAAGAAACGTCCCGGCCTCGGTAACCCCTAAATGGAGCGGATACGGGAACCGTTCCGCCAACAATCGATAGACTGCGATCGTACGCGGCACGTCCGACGCCTTTGCGGAAATCACGATGTCACGGAAGTTCTCCGCCTCCAGCAGAGCGACATGACGGGCAACACTCTCCACCAATGCCTCAGGAGTAGCGGAACCGTACCGTGCGAAAAGGTCTTTCTCAAGGGAACCGCCGTTGACACCGATCCGAATCGGGACACGTTTCTTTTGGGCGGCCGCAACGACTTGGCGAACCCGATCCGCGCCACCGATATTGCCCGGATTGATCCGAAGTGCGTCTGCCCCCGCCTCGATGGCGGCCAGCGCCAGCCGATAGTCGAAATGGATATCCGCAATCAACGGAACGGGAGAGAGTTTGCGAACCTCACCGAAAACGCGAGCAGCCTCTTGATCCGGCACGGTCAAGCGAATCAAGTCGGCACCTGCATCCGCCGATTCGTGAATCTGTGTTAGGAGTGCAGAAGCGTCATGCGGATCCACGTTGAGCATGGTCTGAACACTGACGG
Source organism: Kiritimatiellia bacterium (assembly GCA_017544725.1). Lineage (GTDB taxonomy): Bacteria > Verrucomicrobiota > Kiritimatiellia > RFP12 > UBA1067 > RGIG8368. Next base: position 3,016 of record JAFYDR010000087.1, on the reverse strand, counting down.
GCGCACCGCCGCCGATCATGACGTTCCCGACTTGAACGGGACGAGTTTCCAAACGAGACATCATGTGATTCCCACCAGAAGCATCTGCGTTTTTCACCGTTTCTCCTTGCTTGGAATGAGACAACTTGAACAATGGATCAACGACTCTCAAAAATCGGAACCGATTTCAGAACCTTCCAACCAGCTCGTTGTTTATGTTGTTTTCAAATCACACTCGTGTGCATGTGTGCGTGAATTTCACAGACGCGCACATCCCTACTTATCCGTTGCGGGAAGAGCCGCCGCATTGGTCTCCGAACCAGCCGGTTTTTCTTCTTCCAACTGTTGCATCTGCTGAGACTCATGCCGAGAGAGTTTCGTCTGCAACACAACATCGCGGAAAATCAAGAAGAGCATGAGTCCAATCAGCAGAATCGCGAAAACGTTCGTAACCACCGCAACGAACTTCGGATGCGGCTTTCTCCGCGTGATGATTTCAAACAAGGCGAAACAGATATGACCGCCGTCCAACACGGGCAACGGAAGCAGATTCAGAATCGCCAGATTGATGCAGATCATGCGCAGAAATCCCCAGGCATCCCAAAAACTTCCCTTCACGGATTTGTACAGGCTTACGACAATCGTGACGGGACCGCCAATTTGTTTCGCGACCGCCTTGCGCTCACCCTTCCGTTTCGGTGCGACGAAAGAACGAAGCACATTGAATACCGACTGCGCATCCCACGACAATTGCTGCCACGGATCGCGGTACATCATCCACATTCGCGGCGTTGCGTCCGCCAAATGAACGCCAATCATTGCGCGAGGCTTTTCCTCGCCTTCAATCTGCTTCATCGCAGGTGTCACGTCCAGCGCAAGTTCCTTCCCATCACGCTTAACGACAATTGTAACGGGTTTCTCACCATTCTTGACGACCAGCGTGATAAAGTGGTAAGGCTCACAAACTGGTTCGCCGTCAATGGACAAGACGGTATCGCCTTTTCGGAATCCGGCGGCGGCAGCTGGCGATCCCGCCTCTACCTCTGCGACCCGGCAAGGCTGCATTGCGGAGACACCAGCGAGAAGTTTTGCGCCGACCACGTTGTTCGTGTCCAGAGCAATCTCGTATGTCACCTGGCTTCCGTCCATCTTCGTTACGGAAAAAGTCGCAGTCTCGTTATCACCGGCCTGAATGGTTCGCGTGAAAAGATCCGACCAAGTATGGACGGGAGTACCATTGACCTTGTCAATCCTGTCGCCCGAACGAAGTCCCTCTGCGTAGGCGACAGAGTTGGTCTCCACCATTCCGACGCGCGTGTCAACCAACGCGATCCTCGCAGATGGAACCGCATAGAGAACAAACGCCAAGACGACCGCCAGAACGACGTTGCCGAACGGACCGGCGAAAGCGACAATGATTCGCTTCCACGCGGCGATTTCCGGCAACATCCGTTCCGGAGGAGCTTCCTCTGAGGATTCCCCTTCCCCGTCAGCTGGTTTTTCCGGATTCTCCGTCTTCTCGCGCTTGTCAGAATAGTCGCCCTGAATCTGGTTCATTCCGGAGGGATCCAGTTGCGGTAACGCAACAAAACCTCCAAAGAGAATCCAGCAGATCTTATATTCCGTTCCGTTGATCGTCTTTTTCCAGATGGCGGGACCGAAACCGATGGAGAACGCATCGACAGTCAACCCCAACCAGCGAGCAGCCAAGAAGTGACCGAACTCGTGGATAAAGATCGCCAAACTGAACAACAGGACGACAATCAACACGTAAAACGCAACTTCCAAAATACCAGCTAACATAAAGGGGAACCTCGTTGAAACAGACGCGTCAAACTGTTAGCGCGTCGCGTCCATCAATCCGCGGAAGTAACCGATGCACTCGGCAACACCTTCCAGATTGTCATTGAAATCGCGCTCGTACTCCAGCGAGCAGATTCCGGAATACTTGAACTCGCGCAAGACCTTAACCATCTCGACCAGATTGATCTTGCCACGCGGCAACTGGATCGCCCCACCCTTCTTGCTGTTGTCGGTCACGTTTTTCAGATGCAGGTCGAACACGCGGTCATGATACTTGCGGAAAGACTCGACAGGATCGTAATTGAAGCGGAGCTGATGGCCGATGTCCATGCAAAGCCCGACGCGCGGATCGAGATCCTTGATCATCTCGTAGGCGTTGTCGGCTGTCGGGAAAAGGAGAGGCATATCCGGCCCGTGGTTATGGATCGCGTACTTGATATCGAATTCTTTCACCAGCTTGTCGATGTATTCCAGCAACTTGCGGGAACCGACACGCTGCTTCTTCCCGTCCACGATCTGATCTTCATAGGGAACGCCGACCAAGATCTTGACACCGCAACGCTTCGCATACTCGAAAGCCTTGCGAGCTGCATCCTCGCTACCCATGTAGATCGGGCCGCAACCATATCCCTTCACGTCATACTTGGCGCACTTCTCATGGAAGGCCTGAATCTGCTCATCCGTGCTGTTGAGCGAGAGGTGGAAATCCTTGATGCACAGATAATGCACATCCACCTTCTTCATCACTTCCAACGTCTCGTCCAGCGTCTTCTTATGGAAGGTGAACCCGGCGATTCCCGGCTGGAAGGTATCCGCAGGATTGCCATACGGGCGATCCGCAGATTGCGCAACGACAGAACAGGTAAGCGAGGCGGCCATTCCCGCCACAGCAAAACCGAAACAGAACTTCTGAACAACTGAACGACAAGTGGTCATAAGGCATCTCCTTGGTTAAAGATAAAGGAAAATCATACCAAACAACAAGACGCAACCGCAAGCGTAAAAAATAGGGTAGAGGTGCCCGAGGCTCACTCGGGTGCCTCTGTGTATTTTACAACCGCCTTTTGAAAATGAAAACAACAACTTCGCTGCGCGAAGTTATAGGCAAGCTCCCCGCCCACGCCGCGCGCGGGAACGTTCATGGGGAATAACTTGTCGATTTCGCGGGCGTTGTCGTTACACAACCGGACGCGACGGAGCGCGTCCCTCCCATCCGTCACTGCAACCTCTGGTT
>JAFYDR010000005.1 GCA_017544725.1 Kiritimatiellia bacterium | reverse complement strand
GGAGAAAAGTTGTTTTCCTTGACGAGATGCCATGGATGGATACGTTCAGGTCTAACTTCCTTACGGCATTTGAAGGATTCTGGAATGGATGGGCGGTCTTTCGTACTGACATCTTGCTGATTGTATGCGGTTCTGCGACGACGTGGATTCTCAAAAAAGTTGTGCATAGCCGGGAAGGGTTGCACAATCGTCTTTCTGTTCGAATTAGATTGGAACCTTTCACGCTGCATGAATGTCGGCAGTATGCAGAAGAAGAGGGATTGAGTTTTGACGAACGTCAGATAGCAGAATGCTACATGGCGCTCGGCGGCGTGGCCTATTATTGGAGTCTACTTGAAAAGGGGATGAGCGCGGAGCAGAACATCAACCGGTTGTTCTTCTCGAAGGACGAAGGGCTTCATGACGAGTTTGAAGAATTGTACGCTTCCCTGTTTCGGAATCCTCAACCATACGAGCGCATCATACAGGCACTCGGAAAGCGAAGGTACGGTTTGACGAGGGGCGAGATTCTTGCGAACGTCGGCAAGGCGAGCGGCGGAGACATGACCAAGTATCTTGAGGAGCTGGAGGAGTGCGGATTCATCAGAAGCTATCACGTTGCAGGCGCAATGAAGCGAGGTAGATTGTATCAGCTGACAGATAATTTCAGTCTGTTTCATCTTCAGTTCTCGTTATCGCGTGGCATGGATGTCGACAATTACTGGACGGCGTATGTGTCTGAAGGGGCGAAGTATGCCTGGCGCGGGTTCGCGTTTGAGCGCCTTTGTCTTTCGCATGTGCGACAGATCAAAGAGAAACTCGGGATATCGGGAGTTGCTGTCGATGTTTACGCATGGCGTCAGGGCGGAACAGAGAACGGAGATGCGGGTGTGCAGATTGATCTGCTCCTTGACCGCAAGGATGGCATAATCAACCTTTGCGAGATGAAGTATTCGGATGGTGAATATGTGTTGGATCAAGCGGAACTGGAACGTATGATAAAACGTCGAGAAACGTTTCGGCGGGCCTGCAACGTCAAAAAATCCATCCATCTCACACTTATTACATCCAATGGCCTTCGCCATAACAACTACAGCGGAAATATCCAAAGCGAATTGACGCTCGCCGATTTATTTCGCGCTTGATGGCTTTTTCAAGTAGATTCCACGCAACGATGTAAAGGCTCAACTATGACGGAATTTCATGGAGTCCAGTTTGTCAAATAGAAAAGACACTATAAAGATTCGCACATCCTGTGTACACCGTGTACAGCCGGCGGCGTCGTTTTATGGTAAAATAGCGCGCAATGGAAATGAGACGAAAGGAGAAGGACTGCAGGCAGGCGGGTGAGGGGACGGCGGTTCGCGCCACGCCCGCATGGTCCGTGCTGCCGGAGGAGTGGAAGCCGCTCCTCACGGCGCGCGGCTTGCGCGCCTTTCGTGCCGATCAGATCCTGCAGGCGCTCTACCGCGACTACATCACGGACTGGGATCAGGCCACCACGCTCCCGAAGGATTTCCGTGAGACGCTGAAGCGTGAGTTTCCGATTCGCCCCGCCGAGGAGGTTGCCTGCGATACGGCGCCCGACGGCACGAAGAAGCTGCTCCTGAAGATGAACGACGGCGAGCTGGTGGAAACCGTCGTGATCCCCGTTTTCGCGAAGGGCGAGGG
>JAFYDR010000086.1 GCA_017544725.1 Kiritimatiellia bacterium | reverse complement strand
TTGCCAATATACCAAACCCCCGCCCGGCGCGCAACGGGAAAAATCAAAAAAGTTGCGTTTCCGCGTTTTTCCGCGCTTTTCGTGCCGTTTTCCGCGTTTTCCGCCCTTTTCCGCGGAGGAAAAATGGCGGATGGGGAACGGAAAATGAAGAATGAGGAACGACGAATGGAGGGGCGAGAGAGAGAATGAAGAATGGGCGGGAGGCGGAGGGACCGCGCCAACAATGGCGCGGAACGGAACGGGGGCGGCAGTATCTTCGGCGATAGTGCCAGCGTTGGGATGGCAGTAGGACTGGATGGTGTCTCCCTCTTCAGGGCTTTCCACATTTTTCTTTGGAAGTACTCTAAAAATGCGGGTGTCCGCGCATCTCTGCGCGGACACCCATTTTGACTGAATGACGATTGCGAACTAGCAGAGCTGATCCATCGTGACGACGGGCAGGTCTTTCTTCGCGGCGTCCTTGAGCGCGGGCAACTTGGAGGTATCGAAGCAGAAGCCTTTGCCTTCGACGAGCGGCCACACGACCGGCGCGGTGTTCAACACTGTCGCCTGGAAACCTTGCATCGTCGCACCCATATTGCCTGTGTGCGAGGAGTTGCAGGCTTCATTCTCAATGACGAACGGATACTGGTAACCCTTCGCCATCAGAAGTTCGAGGAACTTCGCCCAGTCAAGACTGTCGCTACCGCCGAACCCCGGCAGACGCGGCTCGTAGGAGTAGCGGCACCACTCGTTGGTCGTGGTCGGCACCTTCGCCTTTTTGGCGAGCGCCTGACTAACCTGCTGCATCGGATAGACGCGGCCCCAATAGACGGCGTGGGCGTTCGCGGTGAAATTGCGCGTTCCCTTGATGTGGATGCGGCGAATGCGTTTCATGTCGCTGTTGAGAATCACGTCGCAGGGATCGATGCACTGCCAAATGTCGTGCGAGGGATCGTATGTCTCGGCGTGCGCCTTGCTGGGAATCAGCGCGTACATGAGCTTACGCGCGGCGAGGCAGCAGGGCAGGTTGTTGTAGGTCGTCGGCGCGGAGGCGGGCTGCCACCCTTCCATCGGGCAGTTCTCGTAAACCAACGTGACACCGAGGCTCTCGGCGTACCTCACGATCGGAGTGAAGACCTTCTTGTACTCGTCGAGGTTCTTCTGGAATCCACCATCCTCACGTCCCAGTTCCTGGTTGTAGCCGACGAAGGTGCCGACCACGACATCGTTAGCATCGCCGCCGAGGAGCGCCGCGATACGGATCAGCTTGAGAATGTGATTCTGGTTCTGTACACGCACGTCAGCAGGTCCGCCGATCATGTTGTCGTAAGCACCGAGCGAGAGACGAATCTGCTCTTTGTTCAGACGGTCGATCAACTTGGCCGCGTCATCGCGCGTGAAGTGATCGTAGTCCAAATGCGTCGCCGTGTGGTCCGCGCGCGTGCCGTCCTTGCGGAACACGCACAGTTCCATTCCCTGCGCCCCTGCGCTCTTCACCTTCTTGACCACCTGGTCAAAGGTCAGTTTCGGAAACGCGGAAGTCATCAACCAAATCGGATTGTTCATAATACGTCAGTCCTTTCTTCACTGCCTAAGTAACAGTAACGAATCCATTATGCGGTTTTCCCGTCCGTTTGTCAATCCACAGTTATACGCAGACTTCATTGCCGCCTGAGGCGGCAATGAAGAGTGACGAATGAAGGCGGCAAAGCCGCCAGCTGAGAAGCGGGGAAGCTGAGAGGCTGAGAAGAATGCAATAGGGAGTAGGCAGTAGCGGCTGCGGGTGCTTCGCGTCAGTAACGAATGACGAGTGACGAGAGATTTCGCTGGTCGCGCCAGTCCTGTGCGATGAGGACGCGACGGAGGAATCTAGGTTCAATCTTCGTCGGTTGCGCCTTTCAGCACGGCGATGAACGCGGCTTGCGGAACATGGACCTGCCCGAATTCTTTCATGCGCTTCTTGCCTTCCTTCTGCTTCTTCAGCAGTTTCTGCTTGCGCGTCACGTCGCCGCCGTAGAGTTTGGCTAGCACGTCCTTGCGGAAGGGACGGATGTCCTCGCGGGCAATAATGGTGCGACCGATCGCCGCCTGTACAGGAATCTTGAACATGTGCGGCGGAATCGTGCGGGCAAGTGCCTTGCAGATTTCCAGACCTCTTGCACGTGCCTTGTCACGGTGCACCATGCTGGAGAATGCATCTACCACCTCGCCGTTCAACAGGATATCCATCTTGACGATGTCACTTTCCTGATATCCGGCTGGCACATAGTCGAATGAAGCGTACCCGTGGCTGATGCTTTTCAGCTTGTCGTTGAAATCGATCAGGATCTCGTTGAGCGGCAACTGGCAGGTAAGCATCACGCGAGTCTTGTCGAGGCTTTCCGTCCCGTTCATCGTACCGCGCTTGTCCATCACCAGTCGCATGATCTCGCCGATGCATTCGTTGGGCGTGATGACGGTCGCGGTGATCAACGGTTCTTCGATTTTGTCGATGTTGGTGACGTCAGGCATCTGCGAGGGATTATCCACCTCCATCATCGTACCGTTGTTGAGCGTGATACGGTAGATGACAGCGGGCGTCGTACTGATCAGGTCGAGATCGAACTCGCGCCGCAGCCGCTCCTGCACGATTTCCATGTGGAGGATACCGAGGAACCCGCAACGGAAACCGAAGCCGAGGGCGATCGAACTTTCCGCCTTGAAGGTGAAGGCCGCGTCGTTGAGGTGCAATTTCTCCAGTCCCGCGTGCACCTTCTCGTACTCGTCCGTGCTAGAGGGATAGATACCGCAGAAGACCATCGGACGAACCTCCTTGAATCCGGGCAAGCTTTCCTGCGCCCCGTCCTTCACAGTCGTCACGGTATCGCCGATGCGGATGTCCTCGGGGTTGCGGATGGTACCGACAATGTAACCGACCTGCCCAGCCTCCAGCTTCGCCACGGGTTTCTGCTCGGGCGAAAAGATGCCGACCTCTTTGACTTGCGTCGTGTAGTCGTTACTGAGGAAGCGGATGGCGTCCCCCGTCTTGACCGTGCCGTCCACAACGCGCACATAGACGATTACGCCGCGAAACGCATCGAACCGCGAGTCGAAGACCAGGCAACGCAAGGGCGCGTCAAACCCCGCCGTGGTCGGCGGCGGGATCTCGTGTACGATCGCCTCCAGCACGTCCGGCACGTTCTCACCCGTGCGTGCGCTGATGCGCAACTTCTCCTTCACGGGAATACCCAGCACCTCCTCGATCTGCTCCGTCACCTCATCGGGTCGTGCGGCTGGCATATCGACCTTGTTGAGTACGGGGACGATCTCCAAATTGCTATCTACGGCGAGATAGGTGTTGGCAACGGTCTGCGCCTCGACACCCTGCGCCGCATCGACCACGAGTACTGCACCTTCGCACGCCTTCATGCTGCGCGAGACCTCGTAAGAGAAATCCACGTGTCCCGGCGTATCGATCAGGTTGAAAAGATAGTTCTTCCCATTCTTCGCCGTGTACATCATAGAGACCGGATGCGACTTGATGGTGATGCCGCGTTCACGCTCCAGATCCATCGCGTCAAGCGTCTGCTCGCGCAAGTTGCGCGGATCGACCGCATGGGTCAATTCCAAGATGCGGTCGGAAAGTGTAGTCTTCCCATGATCGATGTGGGCAATAATACAGAAATTGCGGATGTGGTCAAGTGTCTGTTCCATGTCGAAAAGTATAGAGCAAGAAACGCCATAAGAAAAGCACAAAGAAACAAGGAGTGATGGGTAGTTGGGTGGTTAGGTTGTTGGTGGTTGGGTAGTTGGGTGGTTAGGTGGTTGGGTAGTTGGGTGGTTGGATTGTGTCGCCGCTACGCGGCTATGGGAGGGGCAACGTCCTCGTTGCCTTAACTCGCTTACCCAGCCTAACACGCTTTACCAGCTGGCGGCTATACCGCCCTGCTTCTCAGCCTCTCAGCTTCCCCGCTTCTCAGCTGGCGGCTTTGCCGCCTTCATTCGTCATTCTTTCATTCTTATTTCGTCATTTTTCATTGCCGCCCGTCGGCGTTGCTTACGGCGGTCGTAGTGGTAGATTTGCCAGGCGTTCCAAGTGTTGTGGTAGATTACGTAGAAAATCGGGCCGAGAGCAACGAGCGCATTGGCGTAGTGCAACGCGAGGTAGATGGTGAGCGATGTGTTTTTCTGTCCGAGCAACTGACTGCACTCGCGACGCAACCGTTTCGGAGCCACCAATCGTCCGAACCAGAAATTGCAGACGCAGAGGACGAGTGAGACCGCCGCAATGGCGAGTGTACACCAGACCGAAATGTCCTGCGTCTGGAAATCGTACCGGGCAATGGAGGCAATCACGAAGAGCGTGAATGACCAAAGCAGAAACGAGAAGGTTTTCAGCCGCTTGGGTAGTTCGCGGATTGCCGGAAAGAGTTTCTGCGCGAACGCGGCGGCGCCGAACGGCAGCAGGATTACCTGCATCAACGTCCAGGCAACGCGTCCGACAAAATCGAATGTGAGCGTTCCTGTCACCCACGGCAACAAGACGAGAAAGGAAAGGCAGATGCCGATGTTGGAGACGGTGAACCCCGTCAGAGCGAAACCCACCCGTGCGTTGAGGAACGAGAGGATCACCGGCGCGGCAGTGGCGGTCGGCGTGATGCCGACGAAAAACGCGGCTTTCGCCAAATCTCTCTGTTCGGGGAGGAATGTGCGGAGGAGGAGATAGGGAACGATTCCCAACAGGAGGTTGAGAACCAGCAGTCGCAGATGTTCCACGCGAGGTCTCAAGTCACGGAACGAGACCTTGAGGCAGGAGATGAAGATCATCACCGTCAACGCCCAGCGAACGGCGTTGTACGGCGGATCATTAAGAACATGGGCCTGTGGAATGCACAGGCCCATGGTCAATGGAATCAGAATGAACGACGGACGCAACAGCGCTTTTAGCATCGCTCGTCCCTTCCTCTCGCGTAGGATGCGATCCGCGCCGGGAAGCTGCCGACGCGAACCGCGCAGAAACAACGACTACTTGTCTTTCTTCTCTTCCTTATCCTTGTTATCGTCGTCGTCATTGTTCGCCTTCATGGTTTCGACGATCTTCATGATGCCCTGGGCTTCCCCGGACGAGAGCTGCATCTTTCCGTTCACGCCCGCGTCGTAGAAGAGGAATCCGTCGGTGTTGGGCATGGGGGCGAGCGCATTGAGTACCTCCGCACCTTCGATCGGCTCTTTCGCGCTCTTGCTGATTTCCGCAACTTTGTTGATAGCCCGGCAGAACGAGAACCAGCAGAACTGTGTCAGGGGCTTTCCAGCTTTCTGGTATGCGGCCTTGGCGCGTGCACCGCCGGCGAGAATCGATTTCAGTGCGGGAGGATTCGCCGTGCCGAAGCGCAGGATGCTGCCATCCGCATCTTTCACGGTCTTGTTGACATAAACCTCCCCGAAAATCGTCTGCAGCACGTTAGCCAACTCTTGTGCATTTTCCTGAATCTTTTCGGCGGGAATTTTGTCATCCCCCTTCAGGTACTTGTCGTTGACGACGGTGATGAACTGCGCTAGAGCAGCCTTAGAGAAATCCAAGGTTGTCGTCAACCCGTCCTCGCTCACGGTCAGTACCTTCTGTCCCGCAATCGCCTTGTCCACTGCCTGCACCAACTGACGGTTGATGGAACGGACGGCATCGAGAATCTCATCCGTCTTGCCGGGCTTCGCAATCGCCTTTGTGATCCCGTAGAGCTTGGCATCCGCCGTGTAGCCGAGAGCGCCGGCGGATTCCTGAACCAGTGCGGCACCATCCACCGCAGCATTCAATACGGACTCCAACGCATCGGTGAGATCCTTGAATTCCTCACCGGCTTCCTTCTTCACGATCTTGATGAATTCCGGAAGCAGCACCTTCAGTTTTCTGACCTGATCATCGGTCTGGCTAGTCACCATGTACAGAACCGAATCATCCGGGATCTTTTCCAACAGAGACTGGTTGAAGGGCTTCGTGTCTGCGATCGTCTGCGCCATCTCGGTTCCGGGCTTCGCCTTGCCGTTCCACGCGATGAAGAGTCCGCCATTCGCCTCATAGCCGATACCCAAATGATAGGCGGAGAACTGCCCGATCTTCTGAATGTCCTTCAACTGCTCTGCCTGAGCGAGTTCCTGCAACGAAGCGAAGGAGTCCTTCCCGTCTTTCGCCGCCTTGCGCGACTTCGCCGCCTCGTTTTCCGAATAGTTCGTAGCGATTTTCTGCAGAACAGAGAGTCCGTCGCTCGTCAACTCGATCGCCAGCGCTTCCTCACCGGGCAGCGCACCCAAAACCTTGGCGCAATCGGCTTTCGCTTGAACAATGCAGTCTTCCTTCGGCGCAATCACGAGATTCTTGCCCTGAAACGCGGCCAGCTTCTTGTCATTCCCGTCCGCCATCTCGAAGATGCCGTTCCCTTTGGAAACCAGCTTGCGGGCGGCGGCATACGCCTGTTCCTCCTGCAGCAACGGGATGATGGCCGCGATCGTTCCGTGCTCCGTCAACGAACTGACCAGCTCATCCGGCTCCGTCGGCAGGTTCTTGTCTTCGAGGTAAAGCAGAATCGCGCCGGGCTTCGTCTGGTCGAACGTCCCGACCGCCTGCTGCAGTCCCTGCTGCAAAAATCCAATGCCCATCGCACCCGCCATCGGCTGACCGAAATCGGTGCAGATCTTGGAGATTGCAGCTCCCAGCTTATCCACGCTGGCGACACGGACGGTCGCCATGTGCTTCAACTCAGCCTGTGCGGAAATCGCTCCCGCCAACAGAACGGAAAACAAAATTTTTGTCTTCATCTCGATTTTCTTCCTTTCCCACTTGAAACATTGAAACCACACTTCGTTGCACTTGAACAAAGTGAGATGCCACTATACCCGATTTGCACCCATATTTCCACCAAAAAATTTGGCACTCCAAAGAATTTTGTGGAAACTTTCCACCTGAAGCCCCGAAGGGGCGAAGGTACACAGACGGGGGCAAGCGTCGTTACGCGGTGGACACGACGGAGCGCGTCCCTCCCATTCGGGCAACGGGGACGTTACCCCTCCCGTTCGAAGGTAAGTGCCCCCAGCGGGGCTAAGTGCCGCTACGCGGCTAAGTGTCCCTACAGGACTTCGGGACGAAGTCCCACTTCGAGCCAAAGGCTCACTTAGGGCGAAGCCCACTTAATTCCATCTCTCGTCACTCTTCACTCGTCACTGCCGCCTCTGGCGCCCGAAGTTACTCCGTACGGAAGAGCGTGGTGGAGAAGGTGGTGCCGATCGGCGTGAAGACGATGCGGTCGGTGTCGGCGGCGATTTCTCGTCGTTCGGGATAGAGCATCGTCACTTTCGCACGACGCGGCAACCGAATTGTCTTTTCGCCGGGCGTGGCAGTGTGGAGCGCGACGCAAGCCGCACTTGCGTAAATCACATCACGGGGATCCTCATCCCAGATATGGATGTTGTGTTCCGCGAAGAGCTTGCGGAGGTCATCCGTCGTGAGCGGTGTTTCGGGAATAATGACTGTCTTTCCCTTCTCGCGCAGTCCCGCCACAAGGCGTTCCTTGTCGGGCGTCTTGTAATGGAGATTGCAGAAGATGTACATCCGGTAGTCCTTCAGTTTACCGGAGGCAAGATCGACAATAGACGCCGAGTCAAACGGAACGCCCGTGTGACCGAGCGCATTGACGAGTCCGAAAGTCCGTTCGTCGTTGAACCGCGAAGACCCTGCATTCGAAAACATCACGCTCTCGTAATCCCCCACCACCAGAACCTCGGAAACGCTACGGCAATCCGTAATCTCGCGGCGGATCGGATAAATCTTTTTGAAAAATTCGCCGAACTCCGGCGCATCGTACCAGCCTTGACCGAAGTCATAGTACCAGAAACCGCACCCCCAGCAGAGCGTCGAAACGAAGTCGCGCGCCATCAACGCAATGTCCTCTTCGCGTGTGTGCGAATGAAGGTGTGTACGATCCCATGTGTCGCCAATCAGCGTAGTGCGGGTGTCCGCCTCCATGATCGCGAGCTTTCCGCGCCGTCGCGTCGCCTCCAGAAGCCGACGCGAATACTGAACATTGCCGCCGCCACGAGCCATGACCTGATAGGGGAACGGCGTGACCTGGAAATCCACGTACGGAGAATCGAGGATCGCCTCGTTCTCCAGATGCCATCCCTCCGCCGGAAACGGCATCTCGAAGAAGTAACCGCAGTAGTTGCCTAGAAGTGCCCTGCCTCCACACGCCTCCTTCATGGCGCGGTTGAAATCGAGCAAACAGTCGCGTACCTGTTCGGCATGGCAGCGCAGGTAATCGAGCGTGGGTCGATCCTTCACCGGATCGCGCAGATTCCCGGCGGAGGTACGCAAACGCTCTTCCTTCGAGGGAATCTCCGCCGTTGCGAATGTGACGTCCGGTTTGTTCCAGGCGCGGCGTAACGCTTCGACATCGCCCTTGTACTGGCGTTCGAGGCAACGGCGGAATGCCGCCGTCATCGCCTTGCCGGTGTCCGGCATGTCTCGCGCCATACCGAAGTAGTGCCATTCATGATAGACACCGTAGTCGGGACGGTAGGCGTAAATCCGCTTGGCGTACGGTGATGATTCGAGGTGTGCGACGAACCGCCTGAGGAAGTCTGCCACATCCCTGCGCCAAGGGATCGAGGCGAGTGACGGAGCGAGAAAGTTCTTGATCGTGTCGCCTTCCGAGGGGTTGGGCGCACCGGTTGCGTAACCCACCATTTCATCGGGGTGCTTCCGATTCCACCATCTCACGGAACGATCGCATGCGACGCAGATCTGGAAGTGCGCTTCGGGATCCACGGAGAGAACATCCTGCATCCTTTTCTCCACGTCCGCGAAATTGATCGTGCCGTCTTCACGCCATACGCGCGGTGCCTGTACGCCGATGCCGTAGAGATGTACCCCGGCATCACGGAACATCGTAGCCTGCCGCCGCAGGGAAAGGCTGTCGCAATTCCAGTTCTCCGAGGCATTGTAGAACGAGGTCTCGAACCGCCTGCCGCCGATGTCGAAATAGGACTTGCCGTTCTCGTACACGATCTTGCAGACGGGCTTTTGTTCTCGCGCCATCGCCGCCATCGCCTTCTCCACGCGAACCTGACGCGCGGCAAAGATGGCAGACCTGCGCTGACGTTCTGCGGGCAACATCAGTTGCGACATATCGGCAAGCGAAGTCCAAGGGGGTGAGAGCACATTGCAGAAGGCTCGCACATGCTGCCATTGCGAATCGTCGAAATCAATGGACGTCCAGCCAAGGCCGGACGCACTGGGCGCATAACACCAACTCTTGTCGGTATATACGCTCTCGTGCCGTCCGTCTGCATACTCCAGATCGAGCAAGAGGCAGACGCCACCGCTTCCAGCCAAATTGCGCCCCTCCACCGCCAGAACGTGACGCCCCGGCTGTTTCAGCGTCGCGGTCAGATCGGCGGGATGATCAACCGACATCGCGCCCCCAGTCACCTTTCCACCATCTACATAAAGCGAACCGACGTCATCGATCCACCAACGCGCCAACGCCTTGACCAGTCCCTCGCGAGTCTGAAATACGCGCCTGTAATAACGCGTCTTTTTGATACCATCCGGGAATGGTTCATCCGGACAAATCCACTGCACGACACTCGACGGCGCCTCGTCCGCCAACTCCACCGCGAAAGCCCGATCAAAAGCTGACACAAACAAACCCACCGTTATGACAAACAGTCCCCGTAGCCATCCAATCTTCATTACCTCTCCCCCTTCCGTTCATCCCACATACACAAACGTATGACTTTGAGTCTAGCACATCACCTCCTCCCGTTCAAGGAGAGTATTCCGAACTTCGTTCGGAATGAAGAATGAAAAATGACGAATGAAGAACTGTGGCACTTTCTCTTTTCATTCTTCATTCTTATCTTTTCTCATTGCCGCCATCGGCACCTTGCTTCTCAGCTTTTCAGCCTTTCAGCTTTTCAGCTGGCGGCTTTGCCGCCCCGGGAGGGGCAACGTCCTCGTTGCCCGAATGGGAGGGACGCGTTCCGTCGCGTCCGATTGCGTACGATTGCATGGTTACGGAAAGCGCTATACAGACGGGGGTGAGCGAAGCGTAACCCCCGGCGGTACGACCAACATTCGCCAAGCCCTGAAGGGGCGGCAGAACAATCTACCGCAACTCACCATGACACGTTGTATTCCGTCGCCCTTTCAGGGC
>JAFYDR010000085.1 GCA_017544725.1 Kiritimatiellia bacterium | reverse complement strand
TTGCAGACTGAAGTAGCAGGCATAGTGAACTGTTGCTCCGGAAAACCACTTTCGCTAGCTGAAGCCGTGGAGGAGTTCATAAAGTCAAACCGGTTGAAGATAAGACTTCAATACGGCGCGTTCCCGGACCGGCCCTACGATTCGCCCGGAGTATGGGGGAATGCCTTCAAAATCGAAAAAATCATAAATGGCGCATACCATGTCTGAAGTGTCATTGATCCTGCCGCTCTACAATGCCGACAAGCGCTGCCTTGGCGACTGCATTGATTCAATCAAGGCACAGACATTTTCTGATTTTGAGTGCGTGTTTGTCAATGACGGATCCCCAAACCGCGACTGTATCGAATATGCGGCAAACAGTGTTCGCGGCGACAGTAGGTTCCACCTAGCGGAGAAAAGCAACGGAGGTCTCGCCTCTGCCAGGAATTTCGGGATTCTCCATTCTGGTGGTGAATACGTGACATTCGTCGATCAAGACGACATCCTGCATCCACAGCGGATCGAACTGGCACTCAGGGCGATGGAGGCGACGACGGCCGATGTTTGTGAATGCAAGGTCGTGCGCATTCCGTTCACTGCTTCGTTCCTAAATGGCAGTTATCCGCATTTTGCAACAGACACAATCCTTGAATCGACGGATTTGCTGGATGGTCGAGACATCCTTTCTTGGTATCTCGGGCAGAAAATGAACATCACGGTTTGGAGTCATTTCTATCGACGCCAAATTTTCGAGCGACGCCTATTGCCTGAATCAGTCTGGGGAAGCGACGATCTTGCATTTAACATCGTGAATGCCAGTGAGGTCAAGTCATTGGCAAAGATCAGGCATCCGCTGTATTTTTGGCGCCGCAATCCCAAGGCAACTACGGAACGGGTCCCTTTGGCATTTCCAACAGGCGTTGCAGAAGCGATTGAGTACGTTCTAAATCACTACCATGACCATCCAACGCTTGGAGCTTTGTCAGAACCGCTGTCGAACTATCTTGCTGGAGCGTTCGCTGACGCCATGCGCAAATCGCTGATGGTAAAACGCGACGGAGCGGAACGAAGTAAACTTGTGGAATTGGCTGTCAGGGCGGACGATCTTCTGGATGGCAAGTTGGCTCTGCGCATTGCAGAAGAAGACAAAATCTGGATATCCCGCCTGCTTGCCGGAAAGTATGATTCTGCTGTTCGAAATGCAAAATCAGCAGCTGCGGCACGGGTTCGCCGAAATCTCTTCCGCATCGCCAAAACCCATCTTAAACGCCTTTTCATCAGCACTAAATCGCCGTGACACGCTTGACGCCATCCCAAAGAATAGCCTTCAACACGCTGGCCACCTACGGTCGGACGCTGTTTTCCGTGTTTTTAGGATTGTTCAGCAGTCGCTGGGTGGTGAACGGACTTGGTCTTTCCGATTTCGGCTTGGTGGGTTTGGTCGGGGGGTTGCTTACGTTCATTTCTTTCTTCAACACCGTTTTGGGCGGAAGCGTTGGCCGATATTACTCGTACGTCATCGGCAAACACCACATTGAACCAGAAGATTCGTGCGAAGAACTGACTCAATGGTTCAACACGGCGCTTTGCGTCCATACCGTAGTTCCGGTCGTTCTCATGGCAGTCGGAGCGCCGGTCGGCTACTATGCCATAGGACATTGGCTCGTTGTCCCCGAAACGCGATTGAATGCCTGCTATTTCGTTTTCACGCTTTCGCTTCTCGCGACATTCGTGTCCATGGTCTCGATTCCGTATCTGTCGTTTTTTTGGTCATGGCAGCGATTCTCTGAAATGGTCCTGTGGGAAATCGCAAGAACGGTTGTTTTGTTCGGTTTCGCCTACACGCTTCTTGCCTACGACGGCGATCGAATGGTATATCATGCCGTCTATTCGGCTTGCACGATGAGCGTTGTCACGATAGTCCAGATGCTTCGTGCACGGCGGAAATTCGCTCCTTGCCGGGTGCGTCCGGAAATGTGGGGCGACAAGACGCGACTTCAGGAGTTGTTCGCATTCTCCGGATGGCAGCTTTTCGGTTGTGCTGGAGGAATGTTGCGAAACCAAGGCGCGGCAATCGTCGTCAACCTTTTCTACGGTCCGAAGATCAACGGCTCGTTCAACGTGTCAAACCAACTTTCGACACAGACGTCTGCGCTGTCGAATTCGCTTGTTACGGCGTTGATTCCGGCAATAACGGCCGCCGAAGGCGGCGGTTCCGAAGACAAAGTCGGAAAACTTGCGTTTCGTGCCTGCAAATTCGGAACACTGCTCGTGATGTTCTTCGCAATACCGCTTGCGCTTGAAATCGACGAAGTTCTTCTGCTCTGGTTGAAGCAGACCCCTCCATTTGCTGCGGACATCTGCCGATGCGTGTTGGGCGCATTCATCATCGGAAAACTTACGGCTGGCTATATGCCGGCCATCATGGCGAAAGGGAAAATCGCGATGTACCAAGTCGTTACAGGCGGAATTCTGCTAGGTACGGTACCACTAGTCTGGCTGTTCGCCAAAGCTGGACTCTCGCCAACGTCGGTAGGCGTTGCGTTCGTTTGCATATCGGTTGGAACAATGCTATCTCTCTTGCATTTCGGGTGGAACCTTGTCGGGTTGTCGCCGCGCAAGTGGTGTCTTGACATTGCGGCACCTCTTGCCGTTGTCGGAGGACTGGGTTTTGTTGCCGGATTCGTGGTGTTGAAGCAAATGGATCAATCGCCTCAACGATTATTGTCGGTTCTGATTTCAACTACCGCAGTCATAGGTGCGGCCGGTTGGAAACTTGCCCTAAATAGAGAAGAAAGGGCGTGGATTATGACAA
This sequence comes from Kiritimatiellia bacterium, assembly GCA_017544725.1. Taxonomy (GTDB): domain Bacteria; phylum Verrucomicrobiota; class Kiritimatiellia; order RFP12; family UBA1067; genus RGIG8368. The sequence continues at coordinate 503 of JAFYDR010000085.1, read as the reverse complement.
ACGTGTTCAAACGTTTGAAATTCCGCCACATTTTGCCGAAAACGCCAGTCAAAGGAGAAATCTAGTGAACGACAACACACGTACACCGTTGGTTTCGGTTGTCATTCCCGCTTTCAAGGGGGCATTTTTCGAACAAATGGTTCGCAGCGTATTGGACCAAACGTTCCGCAACTTTGAACTGATCGTGGTGGACGACGCCTCTCCGTTCGATTTCTCCGCCATACTTGCAAAGTTCGGCGACACGCGAATCACATACCACCGAAACGGACAGAATCTCGGTGGCAAAAACCTGTCTGAAGCATATCGCCACGCCTGCAGTTTCGCAAAAGGGAAGTATATTGTTCTTGCTTCCGACGATGACGTTTACATGCCTGCATATCTTGAACGGATGGTTGCGCTTGCAGAATCAAATCCAGGTGTTTCTCTGTTTTCATGCAGGGTCGGACACATAGACGAGAGTGGAGAACTGCGTGACGCCGGAGTTCCCGTCCTTCCGTTTGAAT
>JAFYDR010000084.1 GCA_017544725.1 Kiritimatiellia bacterium | reverse complement strand
GGCGCAGGCATCCCTGTTTTGCTTTCAAGGTCACGCGGGACGTTGCTGAATCTCGTCACTCGTTACTGTCGCCTTTGGTAGCTTATCCAGCCGCCACATCCTTCTCTGCCAGCACCTTGCCTTCAGAAGAAAGCTGCTTGACCGTCAGATGATCTCCTTGAATCGTACAGAGCGTCAGGGTTGGACGTGCCCACTCGTGCTTGTCGTTCAATTTCGGTCCGCCACCAACAACCATCGGATAGGGACGTTCGGGACGCGCCTCGTCACAAGCCCGATTATGCAGATGCGCGCCCAGCAGCAGCGTGACACCAGCCTTCTCCAAAACGGCGTGTAACTTGCGCAGTCTGGACAACCGTTGTGTCCACACTCTCCCGGATGCGCAAACTCCGTCAGGCGGGATGTGCATGAAGACGACTCGGAACTTCGCATCCTTCCAAGCTGGAGAAGAGACTTCTTCTGTCAGCCATTGCGTTTGATACGCGACATAATGCTCGAAATCGACCAGCCCCGAATATTCCTTGTGGTCATCCGTCTTGTCTTCGCCCGTGTCAACGAAGACGAAGCGCGCGTTCCCCAGCGTGACCGCACCGTAGTAACGCCCGTTTTGGAGAGCGACATAATCGCGCAAATGGCGAGCGAACTTGCCGCGCGTTTCGTGATTTCCGCGAAGGTACCACATGGGAGCATGGGTCTTTTTCGTGACGTATGCAAGCGGTGCCAGTAGGCATTTGCACAAACCAGGCTCGTCATCGATGTGGTTCATGATATCCCCGTTAAATACCGTGAAGGAAAGAGCCCCGTCAATATGCTTGCAGAGTGTCGGATAGACATCCAGATTGTTGTGCACATCATTGAACATCGCGAATGAAATCGTTCCGTCAGCCGGCAATACCGCGTTGATCTCACCCTCGCAGATCGATTCCTGATCCGCACGATCAACACGATATGGCCCGAAGGATTTGAAGGCTCGACTGTGAATGCGGTAGCGGAACGGTTTGGCTGGAGAATACCCTGACACAATGATTTTGTGAATCCGGTCACAGGCATCTACGAGCAGTCCGTCGCGTTCATTCCATGCTCGTTGCCAGGAGGTCCCGCCGTCTTGACTCCATTCCACCCAACCTTCGGCCTCTTCCGAGGTCATCCAGACCAGCCCCATCTCCGTCTCGCTGATCAACTGGGCATGCGGCTTGACGGAAATGAGTCCCTGCGGATCTAACATTTCCCTCGTACCGGTGACAACCGAGCTCACCGCATTCGTCTGCCCATCCAGCTTCATCGTAGAAGCAATGGTTGCGCCCATAGACGCCATCAAAAACTCACGTCTGTTCATTTGTGTTCCTCTCCTAACCTCTTTGACATTTACACGCAAACCGGGACGCGACCGATTTTAGCGGTAACACTGTGTTTCCAAAAAGACTTTCAGGTCCTCCAGCGCGTCGTTCATCTCGTTGCGGAAAAGTGGTGAAATCATGCGGTACACCTCACGGTTGTTGTAGTACAGTCCTTGGGCAAGACGTTTGGTGTCACGTCCTCCCGGTGTCAACCACGACCAGACAACATGGCCATTTCGATCACGTAATATCAACTGCATCTGGAGTACGGTTCGCGAACTGTTGATCGGTGCACCCAGTACCCATGCCACCACGCAGACCTTCATCATGCAGTAAACCCAATAGGAACGCGCATAGTCCATGCGCATGACCCGTGCCGTAAGCGTGTAATCGAACCCCTCGGCGGATTCCCCCTCCTCGCAGATGTGGACATTGGAGAAAAGACGGCTGTGCGAGAGACTGATGGCTGCCGCCCGCGTCAAGTCCCCTTCCATGCCCAGCGGAAAGTAGTGCGGATAAAACGACTCGATGCGATCCGCATAACAGCCCCCGAAGGGAACAAACGGAATCCATGAAACCCAAAGCCAATTCGATGCCTTGAATCCTCGCTCGTCGCTGAACTTGACCACACCGAGCGTGGGACGATTCGGAGGCACATCGGTGAATACGATCATCTTTTCACTTTCGCGCATACCCGCACGTGGCGGGTAGCTGAACACCGCTTGATTCGAGGTACATCCCGAACCGAACAGAAGGATCATCGCGAACAGCAGGCAGACAACCGACTGGATCAGACGAAAAGCTCTGGCAAAATGGTTTTGCATTCCGTGAACGAATGAATCAAGTGGGTTGGTTGATGCGGTAACAGTTCCTCCTCCGTACAGGAGGTTGTAATCGCGACAACGCACATCCCCGCCGCACGTGCCGCATCAACACCGGCGAGCGAGTCCTCAAAAACGACGCATTCGCCCGGCTTGACACCAACTTGACGTGCCGCCTCCAGATAAACATCAGGCGCGGGTTTATGGCGCGTGACCTGCGAATCGTCGATGATTCGCATGAAGTAGGAACGAATCTGCAGTCCGTCCAGAACAAAATCCACGTTCGGCGGCGGAGCGGATGTCGCCACTGCGCATGGTGCGCCGCTTCGACGAATCGCCTCCAACAACTCGTGCAGGCCTTCTGGCAACCGTAGATGCGGACGGCAAAGTTCGCGGTACGCAGCCTCCTTGTTCACTTCCGCAAACTTGGTCTCCTTGTCCGTCGGCTCGCGCTGCAAGACAACCCGCATAAATGCACGGTTGCTACGACCAAACAGTCCCTTGATCTCCTCCAGAGAAAGTTCCCTTCCCCACTTGCGCGAACACTCGCGCCAAGCCTGGATGTGGTAACGCGCGTTATCGACCAACACGCCATCCATGTCAAACAAATACGCGCTCATAACTCACACATTGAAGAGGAAGTGCATGACATCGCCGTCCTGAACAAGGTATTCCTTTCCCTCGACGCGCATCAACCCCTTTTCCTTCGCACCTTGTTCCCCGTGGTTATCGACATAGTCCTGATAGGAAATCACCTCCGCACGGATGAACCCACGTTCGAAATCGGAATGGATTACGCCCGCGCACTTCGGCGCCTTCCAGCCGCGACGGAACGTCCACGCCTTCACCTCCATCGGCCCGGCCGTAAAGTAACTCGCTAGTCCCAGCGTGTGATAGGCGATACGCGCAGTCTGATCCAATCCACTTTCCTTCAACCCATAGGAGGAGAGAAACTCGGCCCGTTCCTCATCGGAAAGTCCGGCCATCTCCGCCTCCATCTTCGCGGAAATCACGATGACGTCGCACCCGCGTTGTTTCGCGAACTCGCGTACCCGCCGCACGTTCTCGCCCTCCTCGGCAAGATCCGCCTCCCCGACATTTGCCACGTAGATAATCGGCTTGTCAGTCAACAGCTTGATCCGGTTCAAGTCCTCGACAAGCGGCGAGGTCTCGCTACGCGGAAAGGTCAAGGCAGGATTTCCCGCATCCAAGTGAGCCTCCAGTTCTTTCATCGCCTCCAGTGCGGGACGTGCTTTGGGATCGGAGTGAGCCTTGCGTGAAAGGTTGTCAATCTGTTTCGCCAGAGTATCCAGATCAGCGAGAATCAACTCCGTCTCGATCGTCTGGATATCTCGGATCGGATCGACACTCCCATCAACGTGCACGACATCGTCATCCGTGAAACAACGAACCACGTGCAGAATCGCGTTCGTGTCACGGATGTCGGACAAGAAGGCGTTCCCACGCCCCTCGCCCTTACTGGCACCCTTCACCAACCCCGCAATGTCAATGAAATCGACCGTCGCTTTGACGATCTGCTTGGGCTTTGCGATTTTCGCCAACTCGTTCAGGCGCTCGTCGCTCACGGGAACCATCGCCTTGTTCGGTTCGATGGTGCAGAACGGATAGTTCTCGGCAGCCGCATTCTGGGCGTGCGTTAAAGCGTTGAAAAAGGTAGATTTCCCGACATTGGGCAATCCGACAATACCGACAGAAAGAGACATATTTCACAATCCTCTTGCGTAACGAAAACGAAGTTATGGTAGCACACCCCAACCAATTCTCCAAGCAAATTCGCATTTTTGCTAGCTGGATGATTGGGGTTAGGTAGTTGGGTGGTTAGGTAGTTGGGGAAGCGGAGACGATGGGGACAAGGGGGACGGGTGTTTAGCCAGCAGTCTCGCCAGCACTGCCAATTCAACGCAGCGTGTCACGTGTCGTTTGTCGCGTGTCATCGATAACAGTCGATTGCAATCGAATGGGAGGGACGCGCTCCGTCGCGTCTGCAACGACATCGCCCTTTAGACTTTGAACTTCAGCTTCTCCAGCTTAACACGCCTAACACGCTGGCGGCTTTGCTGCCTTCATTCTTCATTTTTATCTCTTCATTCTTCATTGCGGCGTTAGCCGCTACCTCCAATTTCAAGCCGCAAAGCGGCGATTTAATTTTTAATTGTTCACTGGCGGCTTTGCCGTCTCATTTTTCAATCGGATCGTATTTGGCGGCGCGGAGACGCTCGCCTTCCCAAAACTCTTTGAAGTTTTGCTGGAATGCCGGCAGGTCGATTTCTGCGAAGGCTTCGAGTGTTGCTTTGGTACCGTCTCGCGTACGAGCTAACGCCTCGGCGTAACGGGGGAGGATTTCTTTGTAACCTTCCGGCGCGACGCCGGAAGGGACGCCTTTTTGCAGATAGTAGCAGAGTCCCCACGCAAGCGCGTAGTTGAGTCGCCGTTCCCCATCCCACTGCGAATAGAAGTCCTGATAAGAAGCCGCCAGCAGTTCGGGCAACTTGGCAACAGCCGCGCGCAGGTTGTCCTGCAACAGGTACGCCTTGTCGAGATCTTCGGTAAAGATGACCTTGCCCCGCCCGTTTAGAGAACCGGATTCAAAGAAGCAGGCGTGTCCCTCGTTGAACCAAGCGGCGGGCTGGATCATCGCGTAGGCGTAGGAGATGTACTGGTGGAACGCTTCGTGTTGGACGGTCGGGAGCATCACTTCGATTCCCGCGTTCTGGAACAGCACCAGCTCGCGGCGCATCGGCATCCATACGGCGGCCGACCATGCGCGATCTTCCCCGACATACCTCTTGTAGTCCTCCTGCGTCTGAAACACGCGAATCACCGCGACATCCATCCCCTGCGTAACCAGAGGTGGCAACAGGGATGCATAGGCATGATGGAAGAGCGGCAACTGTTTCTGCAACTCGCGCAAGAACGACTTGCCGATTTCCGAATAGACGTCGGACAGCATGACGTATCCCTCCGTCTCGGCAAACCACCAGTCATCGTAGTTCTCTACGCTTTTCCGTGCCTCCTCGCGAATCGGGCTGTACGGATAAGTCTCGGCTTTTTTCTTTCCGTCCGGGAAGACCTCTCCCGACTTGACGCCATCGGTTTCCGTTCTGCCCGGCAGACGAATCTTTCCGATGAATTCCTCCTCAAAACTTTCCTTCCATGCCGCATAATCCGCCACAGCCGGCATCTCCGCCGTCACGCAGAACCAATCGGGCGTCCGGCTGTTGCCGACGCGACGAGGGAGAAACGCATAGATCAGTTGCGCGGCATCGTTCGAGTAACACAACACCTTCTCCAGCACGAAGCCGTTGATGTCGAGCTTCACAGGCGAATAAACAGCAGCATCCACGAAGGTGGCAACCCACTCATCGACCTGTTCCTGTTTCTTACGGTCGATCTCATACCGCGTCTCTTCGATCTTGTGCTGAAAAGTGTCCCGTGTGACGGGTTCGAGTTCCCCACTCTCTTCGTCCTCCTCAAATTCGGGAAATCGACGGGTGATACGACCGAGAATCAGACGATCGCCGTATTCATCCACCCAGCGTGCGCAGCATTCCCTTCCGTACCACAATTCGTAGGGAGAGAAACGATCCTCGCGCAACAGCGTAGAGGTACGGTTCACGGGAAGAAAGGTATGCGTTTCCGGCATCGGAAGCGGATCCGCCTTCGCCCGCGAGAGACGCGGCAGAACCAGTCCGATATTCGGAAAATGTTCTGCTTTCTCGAAGTGCATTTCCGCACGGGCGGTGGCAGCTAGGCAAGCCACCGCCAAACACGCTATTCCGATCTCTCTTCCTATTCGATTCATCCGCTTCCTCCGTTCTTTCGCACCAATCTCAGAACCTTTCAGCCATCACGTTTTTCAACCAAGGAATACACGGCATGTATTGAGAATCGAAGGCTTCCTGAATAAACATTCCGTGAATTCCATGTAGTCCGTGGTTTTGAAATTACCTCTTCTGTCTAGGGGAGCAGTCCCTTCAGTTCATCGGGGATCTGGCACTTGATCTCGGAGTCATACGGCTTCCCTTCTCCAAGATTTTCAGGATACTCGTAAACCTGCTGAAGTGCCTTCTTCGCCTCATCCTTCTTTCCCGCACGGAACGCCTCGGTCGCGATGCCGATCCATGCCCTGCGCCAGATCGCGTGACCGCCGTTGTTGTTCTCGGACGGCAGGATGTGAATCCCGCGCATCAACTCGACACACTCGCGGTACGCCTTGTTGCGAACCAGCGCTTCGGCGTGTGCAAGCTGGATGGGGTTGTTCTCTGGATACTTGGCGAGATATTCTTTGGTCACCGCCAACGCCGCTTCCCATGCGGAGGCGGCAGCTTCTAGACGATACTGCGCGTAGCCGACGCGCCAGGAATCGTTCAGTGCCTTTGCGTTCTTCAGATCGGCACGTGCCTCATCACCTTTGAGGAACTTCGCGCGGTAGAGATAGAAGGTGGCGGAATCGGGATTCGTGCAGGTCGTCAGCAATAGCTTCGCCCCTTCGTTATCGCCGAAGTAAGCCTTGAGTACCGCCAGCCAGTAACGGAACTTCCATCCCGTGTTGGTCTCGCATGCCCAACGTAGGGCGGGCATCGATTCGCGACGAAAGACCAGCGCGTAGTCGATCGGAAGAGAGGATGCCTTGCGCAATGCCTCCTGCGCCTCTTCGTCGCGTCCCAAGCGATGCAGCACATACGCTTTCCGAATCAGAGCAATCGGAGAATTTTCCGCAAGACCGAAAATCTCCAACGCCTCTTTCCAGCAAGCCGCCTCTTCGTACCAACCTCCCAACTCGATGCAGGTCTGATCAGGAAATTCGTTCCGTACCAGCGCGATGAACTCCTTGCCCTTCTGCTCGTAACGTGCGCCGTGGAAGAGCGGGAAACGATCCAGCGACCAATCAGCCAGTTCCTGCGCCTTCTCGTTCAAACCGAGCTGACGGTGACAGACGAGTCCTGCCAACTGCGCGTCGAGATTCATCGGATTGGCGAGAAGGCTGCGCTTCACCGTTTCCAAAGCCTCGTTCCACTTGCCCTGTGCCATCAGGCACTTCGCAATCTTCGCGTATGCCGCAGAACGGTAGAGCGGCGAATAGGCGGCAAGTCCCAACCGTTCCATCGCCGTATCGCGGTCACCATCTTCCATCGCGGCGAGTCCATCGACATAATTGGCGAGAGCATCGTAGGTGTCGAGACTCAGCGCATGTGCAGCGAGCATGCGCGCCTCGGCGCCGTCACCGCGCCGCAAACGAAGTTCGGCGAGCAACCCCAGCGCGGGAACGAAGTGCGGTTCCTTCTCCAGCGAGGTCCGCAACAGTTTTTCCGCCTGGCTGTCGAGACGCTGGCGGTACTTCTGTTCACCCTGCACATAGAGACCATAAGCAGACTCCCAGTTGAAATCCGTCGGCAACTTGCCGGGGCGCACAACCGGCGGATGGTTTGTGGCGGCAGCATCCAACTCCGCGCGGGAGTGGACCGCCCCCCATTTCTCCTCGAAGAAATCGGTCGCGCCCGGCGCGAACGACGCGTGTTTGAAGGGCGTCTTCATCGAGTTGTCACCGGGCTGGTTGAAGCATCTGCCAGATTGCAGTTCCACGTACTGCCCGTCCGTGTCCGTGAGGAGACCTTCCCAGATTGCGCCGCTGCGGGAGAGTGCCCAAATCCAGACCTTGCGCCCGTACTTGTCGTACACGGCGTTCTCGTGGATCGAACCGAAGTTCTTCTCGGGCCACCAGACGCCGTACATTCCCGTGTTCCCGTTCAGCACATGATAGGACTTGGAACCGCCGAACGCATTCTCCGCGTAGGTCGAAAGGTCGTGTCCTTCCTCGTCGGTATGCCAGTCATGGATATCGCCGCCATGCCCGATGTAACTCTTGCCGGGAAAGACGAAGCGAGGATTCCCCTGCGCCGAGAACGCCGCGTTCATCCACTGGTAGTACGGTCCCGACAGATTTGCGCCGTTGAACCAAGTAGTACGCGTCAGGAAATAGTCCGCATCGGCGGGAAGCCGCACCTCCACCTGCCACGTCGTGCGATTGATCCACTCCGTCGCAGACGCGAAATAGCTGACGCTACCGTCATCGTTCTCGCGCGTAAAGGTATCGACGGGCGTGGCGGAGGTCGGCGCGTGGCCAATGATTCCGAAGTTGAACTCGATACCGCCCGAACTCCACGGACCGCGCATCGCGATGTCGCGAAACTTCACCACGTGGTTGAAGTAGATGAAGTCGCAACCGCTCTTCTTGTCGGTCGCGCCCCACACCTTGCCGCCGACTTCAGGGAGCATGACCACGCGCACCTTGTCGTTCTCCAGCGTCACTGTTTTCCAGTGACGGTTCGAGGCAACCGCCGTCGATCCGTCAAACCGGAAATACGGATACATCGCAGAATCCGTGTTCGGCACGGGATTGGGATCGGAGAAACCGCAGGTCGGCATCTCCATCGTTCCTTCTGTCACAGTTGCCGCCGCCCAGAGGCAGTTGGCCAATCCCATCACCACAGCGGAAATCATCACTCTTTTCATTGGGTATTCCCTTTCCTTTCGCTTACTGATACACACGCCCCTTGTAGCGAAGCCATCCGGAGACATGACGGCGGTTTGGATCCAAATGCGTCCAATGGATCACACCGCCCTTCTCGTTTTCCCGATACTCGCCGAAAAATTCTACGGTGTCGCCGACCTGCAATCCCTCGATGCGAGGAGCCAGCGTGATATTGTGCGCCACGAGCAAAGTCTTGCCAGCCGCATCGCGTAGGATGAACTTCTGATGACGCGTTCCCTCCGTGTCGTCTTGCAGCAGCGTGACCACGACGCCCTTCCCTTCCACATTCCGTCCATTCACGTAGGTGGGGACAGACGTATCCTTCACGCTCTTGGCGTCATGCTGTTTTGCGACTGACTCCGACGCTTTCTCTCCGTCTTTCTCCGTCTGTGAGAGAACCGTTTCCACAAGACTGCGCAACGGCGCAGGCAACTTCTCAAGTTTCCCGTTCAGGACGCACCAAGAACATACCGAAACGAAAATAACAATTACTATCGATATTATTCGTGTTTTCATGTAAACTATTTTACGTTCTTTTTAACCAATTGACGATTCAAAAAATCAAGGTGGTGTAAAATGGTTCAAAACGAGGTGATTACTGGCACGGTGGAAAAACTGGTGTACGGTGGCGACGGACTGCTGCGAGTGGATGGGCGTGTCGTCTTCGTGCCGCGTTGCGCGACTGGCGAAACGGTCGAGGCCCGTGTCGTGCAAGTCAAAAAGAATTTCGCAAAGGCGGAGCTGATCCGTGTGACTGGCACCCCCTCCTCAGACCGCGTTGCCGACGACCCGACAAGCGAAACGCCTGGATGCGTCTATGCGCACCTCACAGAAGAAGCGGAGCTGCGCGAGAAGGAAGAGCAGCTGCGGCAATTCCTCCGCCATCTCTCGGTGCCGAAAATCGGGAAAGACGACAAACGTCTGCCGCATCCCCCCTACCCGCTCCTGCCCTCCGTCGCCGCACCCTCTAGCGTGAACTACCGAAACAAGATCACGCTACGCGTGGACATCGCAGAGGATGGAACCAAGCCAGTACTCGGCTACATGGTGGAAGGAACTCATACAGTCGTGGATATGCCGACTTGCCCTCTGGCGTGTCCCGCGATCAACGACGCCCTCGCCCAATTCCGTACAACGGAAGCATTCTCCCAGTTGAGAAAAGGTGAACAGGTTGCCTTCCGTGCGACCGAGGAAGACGGCGTGACGATTTTGAAATACGCCCCCGTCAAAGGTTACCGCAAGCCGGGCAAACCTTTGATCTGGGATGAGGAAACAAAACAGTTCGTGAAAATGGACGAACTCCCGTGGCTATGGGAGTCCATTGGCGAGAGCGGATTCCTCACGCCCGCAGACGGTTTCTTCCAAGTAAATCCCGCGATGGGCTGGAAGCTGGTACAGACCGTCACCGACTGGTTCAGTGAGGATGCGGAACGTTATTCGGAAATCCTCGACCTCTACTGTGGCGTGGGCGTATTCGGAATCGCCTGTATGCGTTGCGGAGGCGAAAGACTGTACGGTGTTGAAGAGTCGCTCTCGTCGGTAGAAGCCGCACGCGAAAACGCCAAGCACTGGTGCGGCAACTCGCACTTCACCTGCGTTTCACTAGGCGGCGCGCGCCGCTTGCGGAGCAACTGGCTGCACGATCCATCCCGCACGACAGTCATCGTTGATCCACCGCGCGGCGGGTTATCCGCAAACACGGTGGAGTCGTTGGTCGCCGCACGTCCCCCGCGAATCTTCTACGTGTCCTGCGATCCAGCCACACTTGCCCGTGACCTCCAGCTCTTCATCGATGGCGGATACCGAATCAAACGGGCGCAACTCTTCAACCTCTTCCCCCGGACGGCACGATTTGAGACCGTGGTGGAACTGCGTAGCCACCGCTGGAAACTCTCATAAAGGTGACGCTTTTGGCGGTTGTCCAGAACGTACCGTTTATCGAAAAACGTTTTCCGTGACCTCCGTCAACCCCGTGGTTTTGAAAACGATAGCAGAGAGGTTTTGTAATTGGTTCAGATGAACGATTTTCAGAAAACAGGACCAACCGCCAGTGTCATCGTTCCATTCTTGAATGCAGAGACGACGCTTGCCGATTGTCTCGAATCGCTACTACGCCAAACAGAGATCGATTTCGAAGTAATCGCTGTAGATGACGGATCGACAGACGGTTCACTTGCAGTCGCCCGCGCATTCGCCGCACGGGACAAACGCATCCAAGTTCTCACGCATGATCACAACCGAGGCCTCTCCGCCGCGCGAAACACGGGACTCGAATGCGTATCCGGGACATTCCTGTTCTTTGTCGATTCCGACGATGTGGTACTGGAACACTATCTCGCTTCGGGAATCGCTGCCCTACGTGATTCCGGTGCGGATTACGGCATTGCCCCCTATCGTCTCAACAACACCGATGAGCAACAACCTGCCGACTCACCAGTCGTCCCTCTGAAAGGTACATACCGATATTCACAAGCGGAGGAAATCAGACGCGACTACCTGCCAAAGGTCATCGGATATTCGTTCTCCGACATCTGGAAATGGATTCGAACCGGTACGCACCCTTATTCCCGCCGAGAATGTGCGGGCGTCTGGCGTTGCGTGTACAGACGCGAGATTGTAGAGCGAGAGAAAATACGTTTCGACGAATCCGTACACCTGTTTGAGGATGCGATGTTCAACGCCGATTACCTACTCGCCTCACGGTCGATGATCGATTTTCCCGATGCGCAATATATCTATCGGGTACGAAATACAGGGTTGGTAGGAACGAGCCATCAACAACACTGGCTAATTCCCAACAAGCTGGCACTGCTTCGTCACCGCAATCATCTCGCAGCGAAATACGGCGATTCGATCCGTTCCCTCTATCGCGGCTCCACCTTGCTATCCCTCTGCGAAATCATACGCGCCATCCTTCTTTTACGCGCACCGCTCGGGAAGAATATCCACACCTTGGCAATATTCCTCAAAGAAGCAGTCCTCCCATCTGGGTAGTTGGGTAGTTAGGTAGTTAGGTGGTTAGGTAGTTGGGTAGTTAGGTGGTTAGATTGTGTCGCCCCTTCAGGGCTTTCTTGTTTTGGGTTGGCATGTCGGGGGTTACGCTTCGCTCACCCCGTCTGTGTACTATCGCCCCTAGGGGGCTTGGGAAGGGCAACGTCCTCGTTGCCTCACTTCGTTCGGAATGAAGAATGAAGTGCCGCCTTGCGG
>JAFYDR010000083.1 GCA_017544725.1 Kiritimatiellia bacterium | reverse complement strand
TGACTGGGAACGCCGCCATCCTGGCGGCGGCCGGCACAACGGGTGTCCCGCCCGTTGGCGGCTCCGTCACCGACACGCTCACCACCTATGATCCCAACACGGGCATTGAAGCAAGCGTATCTCGGACGGATGGTCAGACGCCCGTCGTGACGCGCTCTCTTTACGGCATCCCGATTGAGCAGACGACTCTTGATAACCGATGCACCATGTCCTACGATGCTTTCGCGAGGAATGTGGTCAACATCTATGAAAATGTGGCGACGGGCGCGACGAACAGGACGGAAGCCATTGTGTACGACTTGTCAGGCAATGCCGTTTGCCGTGCGGTGGATTATGGCGCGGACGGCGTGGCCGTCGCAACGGCGGAGTTCGACGTACTCAACCGCATGGTGCGCCGAACGGACGCGCTGGGGCATGAGACGGTGATGGAGTACGATGTGTTCGACCGACCTGTCTTTACGGGCGGAGACGCCTATCCGGTCAGGACATCCTACGACACGCAGGGACGAAAGACCGGCAGCTCCACCACGCGCGACGGCGGCGCGACATGGGACGAGACGCAATGGGAGTTCGACCCTGTAAGTGGGGTCAACACGGCGAAACAGTACGCAGACGGCTCGCGCATCTCCTACGACTACACCGACAACGGGCAGAAGACCCGCACCACGTGGGCGCGCGGCGCATGGAAGGAGCACGCCTACAATGTGCGCAACCTCGTGAGCGGCACGACCTATTCGGGGACGGTCACGCCGTTGGTCGTGTACACCTACGCCGATTCGGACAAGCTGATATCCGCCACACTTTCGGATGGAACATCTTATGCCTACGCATACGACGACGCCTTGCTGTGTACGAATGAGACTGCGACAATTGCAGGAGACAACTTCACGGTTATGCGCACTTACGATGCGTTCCAGCGCAACGAGGAGACGTCCGTCATGGTCACCAACATTCGCCATGTAGCGAAGGCTCGCCTCTACGACGCGGAGAACCGCGTCTGTGGCTATGCGCTCACGAACTCCATTGGCCGAGGCTTGAACGTATCCCTCCGCTATGACGGCTCGCACCTTACGAATATGGTTTACACATTGCCGAACGGAAACCATTTCGCCGTAACTCTCACAAGGAACGCCTCGCGAAAAGAACTCGTCACGCTTCGCGACTATTCCTTTGGGGCGCAGTCCGTTTACTGGTACTCCACGGACTACGACCTCATCGGTCGTCCGACGAACGCGACCGACTCAGTCTCACTCATGCGCGAATGGCTGTACAACAACCGTTCCGAACTTGCCGTCGCGACAGTCGGCGCGAACAATTATGGCTACGCCTACGACAGCATCGGAAACCGCCTCTGGTCGGCGGCGAATCTCGCCACGAACACATACGCAGTCAACAGCCAGAACCAGTACGCCACGGCAGCTGCCCCCGGTACGCCGCAGACAACCTTCATCTACGACGCCGACGGCAACATGACCCGCGATGGCACTTATATCTACTCGTATGACGCAGAGAACCGGTTGCGGTCGGTAACAGCCAGGGTGATGACGAACGGTGCGCTTCGGGTGCTGAACGCCTACGACCATCGTAACCGCCGAATCCGCAAGACCGTCCAGCAACTTCATATCTCCGTCGCGCAGCCACCAGCGTTGCCCTTTGAGATTCGGGAATGGCAGACGCTTGAGACACATACTTTCGTCCGGGACGGTAACAACATCGTTTTGGAGAAGGTCGAGTTCGCCGATGGCACAGTCCGTACATTTGAATACTACTGGGGACCGGACAAGTCCGGCACGGAGCTGGGCGCGGGTGGAGTCGGCGGCTTGCTCGCCGTCTCTGTGGACGGAGTGTTCTACATCCCGTGTTACGACCACAACGGCAACATTATCCTGTACGTCTCCGAGACAGGGAGCATCGCCGCGCAGTACGCCTACGATCCCTACGGCAACATAGTTGATTCCAACGGCAATCTCGCCGATGTGTTCAACTTCGGTTTCAGCACGCAGTACCACGACCGCGAGACAGGCATGGTCGGCTACAAGCGTCGATTCTACCGTCCCGACCTCGGACGCTGGCTCAACCGCGACCCCATTGAGGAAGACGGTGGACCTAATTTGTATGTTTTTTGTGGAAATGAGGGTATGCGGCACATTGATTCATTGGGCGAGGCGAGGATGTTAATAGGCGCGTTATTCGCCTTGAAAGGCAGCAATAGGTTGCCATATCCAGGATATGCCATTGCACGATCAATTATTAGGCTTATTGATAACCTGAACTCTATTAGAAAGAATGGAAAGAAAATTTTCGATGCTAAAATATGTGATTTTGCTACAGCATCATTATCTTCAATACAAAAAGAGGTTTCGGAAAACCCTGACCATACATATTTTATAGCGCATGGAGGGATCTCTGATAACGGACGTACTTTTGGCGGAAGCACTTATATTTGGAACAGAGGTAACGGAGTAATTGAATTGATCTTCCCGAAGGGAAATCGAACTGCTGGTATTCCCGTATCATCATTGGGGCCGAAGCTCAATTATGGTAATGTTTTCGGGTGTTTTTTAAGCCCTCGTGTCAGAAAAATAGTTGTGGGACCGTGGTATAATAAGCGTACAGAGAGTTCATGGGACACATATGATGAAATGTACAAAGCATTATATAATCGGCTTCTGAGATATAAGGCAGGAGAATTTACTGGGTGCATCAAGATTCGTGTTTATGAGGGGGAAAACAATAACGAATACGGTAAGCCATATGCAGAGACTAACAACGCTATGACTAAATACCCGATTAGAACCGAGGAGGAATATCAATGAAATGCTTCTTGCAAGTTGCTGTTTTAACTTTGTTTGCCGGAGGCGCAAATTTCAACAGAATATCTGAAATGCCAGACATACGTGCATTGTCGCTTGCTCACGGCGAATTGTTGGTTGAATGTCCGCTGGGTGAGAACCCAGATCATTTATATGATGATGGATATATTAGGGTTTGGCTGTGCAAAGAAAGTGATGTTGCATGTGCGGAGATTCAGACTTCTTCAAAAACATGCCAATTGACTGACGCGATTACTGCGTGTTTGAGGCAAGGTGTGAAGAAGTTGGTTCTGTTCTGGAGTGGGGCTGATTGCGTCGTGAATGATGACATGACGCTAGAGCCGTGTGCGATGCCGTTGTGTCCGGCGGTCAACCTTGATTCATTTAGCGGTACCATTATTCCGGTCAAAGTGTTTCGTGGTAATTGCATATTTGCAAATGGGAGAGAAATGACATCTGAAAAGGATTTAGAGGCTTATTTTAGAACGGTCAAGTGTTCAGAACCCAATGCGGAAGTTGTTATTAGACTAGACAGAAAATCTCATGTTTCGAGCTTGTTCAGAATTGTCAATGTTTGCACGAGCAACGGGTTTTGGAATATGTTCTTGGAAGGTAAGAATGATGAGGGGGCGAGTACAATCTATCCTATCAATATACCATGTCCGAATGGGAAAACTTTTACAAGAGAGTCATGCGCATCCTATCAAGGGATCAGGTCTCGGTGGCCATCTAATAGCGTTTATGTCGCTTATGATGTGCAAGTCAAAAATGTCGGTTCGTTTTCATCCGTTTACAAGAGGATCGTGGTCGATCACCCCAAGGCATCCCCTGGTTTTCTTCTGGAGGATACGAGAGACTATTATATGCCTGTTCAGCAGTATCATGTGTTGTATGATGCGAGCGTCTGCTCAAACATGGGTACGGTTTGGGGAATCGAGTATTATTTTCATTCTCTTCCCAATGGAGGGATTGAGAATCGTCCGCGTGAGACGATAGGTAATCGCTTCCCGAACCCAATCCTCGATAAAACGATGCCTCGGAACCAGTGTTGGAAAAGTTTCAAGACACAATATGTGAGCTTGATCCATAGTAAATCAGATTCGGCCGTATATTGTTACAAAGACAGACGATTATTTTCCGTAATATTGTATGACCGAAACAAAGGCCTCGGTTTTCCCGTTGGAAGCTCAACTGCGTCTGAATCAAACGAAATTGATTTGCGGGGCATTCGGGTGATGATGCAAAGAAACCGAAATGTTGTCCCAGATTTCGACTGTTGGTGGAAAACGAACTCGGTTGTCGGGATTCGGTTCAGAACGACGGAACAATGTAAAAGATTCCGATCCCTGTGGGAAAACTCATGTCGATTGACGGGGGACGCGGAAACGTTCTATGCAAGACTCGACAGATTATTCCCGGCCGGTCCCACAGAAGTGAAAACAACATATTTTCCGGGTGGATTTGACGGGTATATCTATCAGGATGAATCGAAAATGTTTCGGTTTACCATGACAAAAACTCCGCTTTTTACTATGATGAACCGGGAAAAACTCCGCGATATCTATATCAATTGCACGATGATGCCGCGTCTGAAGAGAATCCGCGTGACGGATAATGAGAATCTTCCTCTCGATCTGGCAGACTGTAGTCAGAATGCGTATTGCAAAATGCTGGCGGAGACGGTGGACGGCCGGAGTCGAGTGTACAAATATATGAATTGCGCGCTTCTCTTTTTCAAGGATTCGGGACTCGCCTATGTTCTCTATGGCGCATTCGGGAATCTCGGTGAAGCAGGGGGTGAGGAGCGAATGGAGAGTGTCGTGTACGAGGTGATGAAGATTGCGGGCGAACTTCCGTTAGTTTGCGGTCTCCATGAGATCAATTCGTGGAGATGACTGCCGCAGAGTGAAGGTGATGAATGGCTATAATCCTAGAGTTCAATCCGGAACGGATCAGACCGGTGCTTATGGCAGAGGAGGTTTCTTTATACATGGTGGTTTCAATTGGGGTTCAGCAGGATGCATCGATATCAAAGAAGGAGATGCCAAGCTTAATGAGTTTCTTTCAGGACTCTGCGATTGCTACGTTCCTGTTAAAGTGAATTATGTCGTTAAGCAGAACAAACTTTCAGAAAGGGAGATAACATGGTACTACACGCCAGTGCCTTACGGCGTTCCATACATTCGATAATCCAATATTCGGTCCTTATCGTTGCGCAAGTATTGGTTGCGGTGATTATGACAACGATTGCCAATAAATTAGATGTCCGCTATTTAGGTCATGTCACGATATTGCTCTGGATTGTATTGTCAATTCTGTTTTGCTCGGTTTCATCTGCCGGAATTGTTGCGAGGTTGCTTTTAGCCTTCCTTTCCTTCTTTGTTTCGACTGGTGTTTATTCGATATTACTTTTGGCTTACAAGCGATGCGCATGAAAAGCATACTGCGTGTGCTGGTATGTTGACTATCGGCTGAGCCTTGCGCCGAGACTCCTGTTCTCGATCGGCTTTGAAGATGCAAAACACTTCTGTCCCGATCTTGTCGCGTGGCGCGACGGCGCGAATCCTTGGGAGTTCGTACCGAATGACATTGCCCGCTCACTCTGCGATCACGAAAACATTGCCGAGAGGAATGTGGTGGCAACATACCGCATGAGAATTGTCGGTTTTGAACCGTATTCATTTCATGCCGTAAAAGGCGACATAAAGATTGAACACAGCCAAGAGGACAAAGTGTATGTTTACTCGTATGCCGCAAGATACGCACCAACGTATGAAGGCCCGTGACGGGAATAAAAGGAGAATGAAATCTTGGAACGACATCCGAAAGGAGGCGTCGTTCTCGAAACGCTGGAAGAGCCACACTTACCCAACCTAACACGCCTAACCTGCTGGCGGCTCTGTCGCCTCATTCGTCACTCGTCATTCGTCACTAGCGGCTGCGTCGCCGTCCGGGAACTTCTAGGGGTCTGGCGTCCCGAAAAATTCTTCGATGCGGGACAGAAGTTGAGGGCGATCGACGCTGATGACGGAACAGGGAAGGCTTTTGCGGAAGGTGGCACCATACCCTGTGCTGACGATTCGGGAATCGGTAATCATCACGATGCCTCGGTCTGATTTCGTCCGGATCAAACGTCCAAACCCCTGCCGGAATTTGATGACGGCCTGCGGCAATGAAAACTCGCGGAACGGACTGCCGCCCGCCAGTTGGATTTGCTCGCACCTCGCCTCCAAAATCGGGTCTCCGACCTGCGCGAAGGGCAACCGGCAAATCACTACGAAACTTAACGAATCGCCTGGCACGTCCACCCCCTCCCAGAAGGAATGGACACCAAAGAGAACGGAGGGAATACCGGAACAGAAGATTCGCAAAAGCTCGTCGCGTGTCCCGTCCTTCCCGTGAACCAACAGACGGATCCCCTCGTCTTCCAGCTGCGACTCCATTTGCCGCGCCACCTGTCGCATCATCTCGTAACTGGTGAAGAGCGCAAGCGCGTGTCCTCGTGTCCGCGTGAAGACGTCAAGAAGCAACGCAGACAACTGCTCCACATATCCGTTTGCGTTTTCCTTCGCGCCGGGAGGCGGCAGGAAGTTCGGTGTCAGCGTCTGGCATTGCATCAGGTAGTTGAACGGACTCTCCGCCAGACAAGTCACCACGCGTCCCGCCTCGACCAGCCCAATCCCCAGCCGATCCATGATGAACCGGAAGGAGTCGCCGACGCGCAACGTGGCGGAACAGAATATAACCGAGTGCTTCGTTTTGTAGAGCAGTTCCGCCAGTTCCTTCCCGATCGACAACGGCGCGGCAAACGCTTTGACGACTTCACGTTCTTCGTGTTGTCGGCGCGAGTCGTAATCGCGTTCGAGCCAAAAGACATGTTCCGGATCGCTTGCCGCATAGACGAAATTCAGCGTAAAGTCGAATTCCTGCAGGGTCTTGACCTCGCCCTCGATAATCGCGACCTGATCGTTGTAGAGCGGCAACTCGTCGGGACGTTGAATCTGACGCATCATGTCCGCCAGTTCCAACAACTCCTTCGCCGCACCCGCAACCGCCTGACGAAACTTGAAGTGGCGTGTCGCTGCCTCTTCTTCATTCCAGCACTCTTGCGAACAGGGCAGAAAGATTCCTCGGCGACAAATCTGTCGTTCCGTCGGCACCTCTCCACACTCCGCCCCGACATCCCCTACGGACGTTTGCGGTTTCACCTGCACAACACGGAAACGCGCCACGTTTTCATCGGCGGGGAGTAACTCGGCAAGGCTCTCGAAGAAGAGTTTTCCCGCCTGACGAATTTTCTCCAGTGCCCTCCGGCAGGACTGGAACTTCCTGCGAATCGAATCGGACAAGGAAGAGTTCTCCGAGATGCCGCCTTTCAAAATCGTCCGCTGCACATTTTCCAGCGTTCCGGCTCTTTTCGCGCCTTTTCCCCGACTCATCCGATGAAGCATACGGAAGACAACCTGTCCGGAAAGCTCCAGAGAAAGGTGGCGTGTCGCGACATCCTCCAAATTGTGCGCCTCGTCAAACACGACCTGTGAAAACGGCGGCAGGATGCTGCCCGGCATTTGGATTTCCGCAAAGACCAGTGCATGATTGGCTACAATCACGTGTGCGTAGGATGCTCGAATCCGCGCACGTTGCAGAAAACAACGGCGATAGTAGCGGCAGCTCCGTCTCGGACACTCCTCTCCCGTTGAGACCAACTTCGAGACGAACGTGCTCGCCTGTCCCAAGTATGGGAAGGTGTCGAGATCGCCATCGGGACTCTTGCACAACCAAGCGATCAACTGAATGAAGATACGTTGCTCGGAACGTTCCAGATCGTAACTCCCGTCCTCCAGCAGGGATTCCAATCGATGGAGGCAGAAATAGTTCGTCCTCCCCTTCAGGAGAGCCACTCGCAGGGGAACTGCGGCATTCGCCCCTGCTGGATCGTTGCCATCCTCACCCGCCTGCAATTGGAGTGCCTTGCCGACAGTCGGCAGGTCGTGCGTAATCAACTGCGACTGGAGGTTGCGGGTGTTCGTACTGACAACAACCGGTACATCGTTGAGGAGCGCCCACGATGCGGCGGGAATTAAGTAGGCGAGGCTCTTGCCGACTCCGGTTCCCGCTTCAACCAGCAAGTGTTTTCCCTCGCTGAACGCATTGGCGACGGCTCGCGCCATCACAACCTGTCCCCTTCGCGACTCGTATCCGGGCATCAGCCGTGAAAACGCTCCGCCCGGTTCGAAATATCCGGCAACCCGATCCGCGTTCAACGGGGTGCAATCCGACAATTCGGGAAGCCTCCGTTTGTCGTTCCGCGAGGTCAATTCCGTCGCGAAACTCTCCGGCCATTTACCGCAATTCTTTCCGCTCGACTGAACAATCTCGCCCAGCCTTTGAAAGAGGCGGCAGGCGGCAGGTTCCTCCAAATCCTGATAGATCTGTGCGATCGCATCCAAAGCCCAAAACGGAAGCTCCAGCAGCTTTTCTTCCAGCCGACGCCAGAAGCGGAACAGTTCTTCGCCGGAAGAGGGCACGTCGCCGTCGGATGTCCACGTTTCGCGATAGACCACCTGCAACGGGTTCGCCAGTCGGCACAAATCCAAGATCGGCACCACCTCGCGGGTAATACCGGAAAACGCCGTCATGTCGTTGGTGATGACAACACGTCCTTCCTGTTTCCCCTTTTCGGAAATAGGTGGATACGAATCGAACACAGGTGTCCCGTCTTTCTTCCGCGTAACCCAAACTGTGCAGACATCTACCATAGCTTTTAGCTTCTAGCTGTTAGCTTTTAGAAAGCGAACACCCCGCCTTCGCTAGACTAATGGAACTAGTGACACGTTTACCCAGCTTAACGCACCTAACACGCTTAACCAGCCTAACCAGCCTAACACGTTTAACCAGCTGGCGCAAAGCGCCATTACTTGGCGGCACAAGGTGCCACCAAGTATTTGCGGTAGCTCTTCGTCGTCTCGTTCACAAGTTTCTCGTTGAACATCGGGTTGATCAGAAAGCCTTTGCCTCCCTCTTCCGCCACATCCAGAACCGTGTTCAACGCCAAGTCTCCTTTATAGCCGATCTCCAGATTTGTCACGCGTGCACCGAACTTTTTGAGGCATCGAATCCCTGTCCGTTTCTTCCCCTTCCCCAGTTCCGGAGAACCGTACCACCACACGATGCACCCATCCAGAATACTGGAACCTCCACCGAGAACGAATCCTGTACTGAAGTGGTCGCTGTAGCAGAAGGTGTAGCGGTTGCTCGCCAAGTCTAGAAAACCGATGCTGTTGTCGTATGCCTGACGAAGAGGTGCATACGACGCAGCGAACAACGGATGGAGATTGCGCATCAGATTCCCGCCGCCGGTGAGTTTCACACCGATCAACACACCTGTGATCCGCATATTGGAAAGCGTGTTGTCGCACGATTCGATGAACACGCCGATCGAATTGGTTGCGCCGTTCCCGACAATGTTTACGTTCGAAATGTCGCAATCGGACGAATTGCCGTTCGCACCGTGTTTGATGTGCAGTCCGATGGAAACGTTCTTCATCGAAACATTCTGGATTTTCGTCTCGCGTCCGGAATCAATCGATACGCCTTTCGCCACGCCGCTTCCGTCAATCACCCCGCCCGTCAGCGAGTAGCAGCTGCCGACCGTACGAATGTTATTCGCCGGATAGATGCCGCCCAACCGCACCATCGCCTCGTCGTTCGTCCACGCGGCATCCGCCTTGAGAACGGCATAGTTCGAGAGTTGCAAGTCCACGCTCCGCGTCGGCTCCGCTGGAGTGGCGATCGGGCGCGAGAGCAAGTACGTACCGTCCGGGAAATACAGCGTCCGGTTCGGATGCGTCTCAATCAATTTCTGGAGGGTTTCGGAAACATCCGTCTTTCCGTCAGCCGCCACATAGTCCGTAACCACCAGCATTCCGCAACGTGCGGCGTCAACCGGTGCGGCATGCGCACCGCAAACAACCGCCATCGCGACAAACACCATCCATGCTTTCATCGTTCCCCCTTCCAGTTGTCATGTTTTTCAACTACGGAATACACGGAATGCACTGAAAATCGGATTTCCTGAAACCCCATTCCGCATATTCCGTGGTTTTGAAATTACCTCATCCTAGAAGCCCAAAGCTATCCGCTATTCGCCCAGCATCTTAATCTCGATCTTGCGGAAATCCGTCGGTGCGCTTTCCGACTGGATGGAGACCGTGCCGCCGTGGAGGAAGAGGTTACCGCCGCTCGCCTTGATCAGCGGCTTAGCATCGCCATCATTCGGGTCGTACTGCGGCTTGTCGTACTCCATCACCTTTTCTCCGTTCACGCGGTGGATCACGTGTCCGTTACGCACTTCCACCTCCGCCGTCACCCACTGGTCGCCCTCGTAGGTCTTGGAGGAGGAGGAGAGGCAATGCGGCGTGAAGAGCTTGCCCTTGATCTCCACGTTGGTTCCCGGCGTGCAGAGATTCCCGGTGGAACGCGGTGCACCGAAACCGCCGAGCAACTGTACCTCAATCGAGACGGGGAAGCTCTGGTCGAGCGACATGCTCTGCGGTGTCTGTCCCTCCACCATCAGCCCATTGTTGCGACGCGCCCACCCCGGTCCGTCCGGCAACTGTTCGCCGACAAACCGATACTCGGCGCGAAGTACGTAGTTCGTGAAGGATCGGTTATAGAACAGATGTCCGTACCGCTCTTTGAACTTCCCCTCGTAGGCGGGATCGTCGTAGCGAACTTTCAGCAATCCGTCTTCCACGCGGAAGGTATTCGCGAAGTTCTGTCCGCAGGCAAAACCACGAATTTTCGGCGTCCAATCGGTCAAATCCTTTCCGTTGAAGAGCTGAA
This sequence comes from Kiritimatiellia bacterium, assembly GCA_017544725.1. GTDB lineage: Bacteria > Verrucomicrobiota > Kiritimatiellia > RFP12 > UBA1067 > RGIG8368. The sequence goes on along the minus strand of JAFYDR010000083.1, from coordinate 3,470 downwards.
TCCACCCCTCTTCCGCATGAACGGAAACCGCCGCCGCCATCACAAACAAGACATATCCAATCAATCGTTTCATATCCGCTTCCCTTCTTTGACTACTTGACCTCGGTCAACTCGAAAATTGCCGAATCATACTCCGTGCCGAGACGGATCGGCAACCCGACATTCTTGAGCGCATCCCCAGAGAGTACCTTTCCATCCACGGGAATATGCGGACGCTTACCTTTCTCGCGCGTCAGCTCTGTAACCTTGTACCGTTTCGCGGGATCGATCCCCTGCAACAACAACGGAGGCGGATAGTCGCTGTGGATCGGACGGTTCAACCCGTACACGTAGATGACGGCATGGTCTTTGGCAGACGATGCATACATAAGCGAGGCGTAGGAATTCTGCCACGGGGAAACCAGACGGTAGAGGTCGCCCTGCTGCACTACCGGACGAATCCGCTTGTATTCCGCCACCGCGTTCTTCGCGAACGCGACCTCATCGGCGGTCATCTTGCTCGGATGAAGCTCGAATCCCATCCGCCCCGACATCGCCACGTCAAACCGGTATTTCAGCGGTGTCGTACGTCCCGTCTGGTGGTTGGGAACGACCGTGACGTGTGACCCCATCATGCAGGCGGGATAGAACTGTCCCGCACCCCACTGAATGAAGACGCGCTGCCGCGCATCGGTGTTGTCCGATGTCCAAAACTCGTCGGCAAAATGCAGGAATCCGTAATCCATGTGGCCGCCGCCGGAGGAACAGGCGTTGATCATCACATCCGGATACTTCGCCCGTACCCGACTCAGCAACTCGTAGAGACCGGTCGTGTAGTCGAACCATAGATTTGCCTGACGGTCTTTGCCCAGAAAGGTCGAACCGACATTCATCACGCTGGCGTTCGCATCCCACTTGATGTAGTCAATCCGCTTCCCGCTCTGCAGAATCGCATCCAACTGCCCGAAGATGTTGTCGCGCACCGCAGGGTTCGTCATGTCCAACACCACTTGCGATCCACCGCGCCCCTGACGCAACGCACGCGTCTTCTCGCGCAGTACCCAGTCGGGATGCGCCTTGACCAGCTCGCTCGCGGTGTTCGCCATCTCCGGCTCGACCCAAATGCCGAATCCGAGACCGCGATCCTTCGTCTGGTTGACCAACCACTCCAAACCATGCGGCAACTTCTTTTCGTTCAGAACCCAGTCGCCAAGACCGCGCCGGTCGTCATCCCGCGCAAACTCTCCGCGACCAAACCAGCCGTCGTCGATGACGAACATTTCGCCGCCCATCTCCTTCACACCGTCCATCATGTCCGTGAGCGTTTTCTCGGTGAAGGTGAAATACGCGCCTTCCCAGCTGTTGAGCAACACAGGCCGCGACGAATTGCCGTTGTGGATATGGATGTCGCGCGCCCAGCGGTGGAAGTTCCGCGACACTTGCCCCTTGCCTTGATCGCTGAAGGTCAACATCAGTTTCGGCAGTACAATCGTCTTGCCCGGATCCAGCACATACGCGCCCGATCCGGTGTCAGCCCCCGCGTGGATGGACAGCATGTCGATCTGATCGTGCCGCAGACCGATTGTCCAGGCACCTGACCATGCCAGTGCACCGCCAATCACGCGACCCGCCGTCTCCGTCGCGGGCGTATCGAGCGAGAGCATGAACGAAGCGTTGTTACCGAACGCGGAACGGATTCCCGAACGCGAGGTCAGGCTGATGGTCTGTCCCAAAGCTAACGGCGATTCGACCAACTGCCCTTCGCTCGCCCATTCGCCCGTCAACGTCATCACGTAGAACCGCTTGGAAATCAAGGGGAAGACCAAAGCCGCCGAGTCCATCCGAACGAGCCGCACGGGCGCAGACTCCGTATGCGTGATTTCGACCCACGTCTCTACCACGTCACTCTCGTACACGGCGCGGAAGTGCTGCTGAACGGTAAAGGGATAAACCGTGTCCTTCATCCGAATCACCAGATGCGTCACGCCGTCGCGATCGGCGACCGTTTCCGCCCCCGCATCCGCCAACTCGGTGGAAAGCACGCCGTCCGCATGGATGACAGCAAGTCCGCCGAATTTGTTCCCCGTCTTTTCGAAATAGGTGTCCGCTCCGTTTACCGAGTAGGTCGCCGGTTTGCGGTATCCCAGCCACGAATCCCCCGCGAAACCCTTGGAAGCCAAGAGTCGCGCATCTTCGATCTGAGAGATCTTGGCCCCGTAGTGCAACAGAAGCCATGTCCCCTCCTCTTTTGCAAACGCAAGGCTCGTATTCTTGGTTTGCAACAGATATTCGGAACCGACCGGTCCACACCAGGCGGTAGCCGCCATGCACATTCCTGCAAAAAACACTCCGTACCTTTTCATTCTCTCTCCTTTTCTAGCTGTTAGCTTTTAGCTGCTAGCTTCTAGGTGTCTAGCCTCACTAGCCACCACTAAGTCGCGCCAGCGACATTTAGGACCATAGGCCCACTTAACCACTAAGTGGCGCAAGCCACACTTAAAGGCTGCTCCGCCGCCTTTAAGAATGAAATGGTTAAATCGCTTCGCTTTCAATCGGGCTTCGCCCTTTAAATGGGACGCCTCCAATTTCAAGCCGCAAAGCGGCGATTTAACCTTTTAACCTTTTCATTCGCCACTGGCGAGCTGCGCTACTGCGCCGCCCCGCCGATCATCAACTCGGTCACGAGCTTGGTGAACCGTTTGGCGTCTTTCAGCTGCGATCCTTCGCTCAAGAGTGCCTCGCCGTAGAGCAGGTCGGTGAAGTCCGTCAACTTCGTGTCGGTCTTGTCCGCTTCGAACATCGCCTTCATCCGCTGTACCAGCGCGTGATCCGGATTGAGTTCCAGAATCCGCATCTGTTTCGGCACCTCCTGATGCATCGCGCGCATCATCCGCTCCATGCTCGCGCTCATGGCGTTCTCATCGGCGACCAGCACGCATGCGCTGTCCGTCAGGCGTGGCGAGAGCCGAACTTCCTTGATGTCTTCCTTCAGATGCTCCTGAATGAAATCGAGAAGCGGCTTGTAATCTACCGTCGCCGTGTCGAGCTTCTTCTTTTCCTCGGCCTTCTCCTTCTCCGTTCCAAGCTCCAAGTTGCCCTTGTCAATCGGAATCAGCTTCTTCCCGTCGAACTCGCGCAGATTATCGACAATCCACTGGTCGATCGCATCGACGAAAAGCAACACGTCGTACCCGCGTTTGCGGACCGCCTCCAGATGCGGCGACTGCCGTGCGGTGTCCAGATCCTCGGAGATCAGGTAGTAGATATCCGTCTGCTCTTTCGGCATTTCCGCCACATACTCGGTGAGCGAGATCGTTTTCGCTCCGTCGCTCTTGGCGGATGGGAAGAGCAACAACGCCTTGATCTTGTCCGCGTTCTCCCAGTCGGAGTACAGGCCTTCCTTCAACACACGCCCGAAGGCGGCGTAGAACGTCTCGTAGGCGGCACGGTCGTTCTTCATCAGGTCGGTCAACTCGCTCAGGATCTTGTTC
>JAFYDR010000082.1 GCA_017544725.1 Kiritimatiellia bacterium | reverse complement strand
TCATTCGTCATTGGCGGCTCCGCCGCCCCCATTCTTCATTCTAATCTCTTCATTCTTCATTGCCGCCTCCGGCGGCTCGCTTCCCCGCTTCTCAGCTAACCATCAATACCCCTTCATGATGTTCTCGGCACGACAGATATAGGCGTCCTGTTCACGCTTGTTGAGGTCGTTCCAACGCACGTTCCAGCCGCAGACGCGCACCTGCAGGTTCTCGTACTTCTCCGGATGCGCCTGGGCATCGCGCAGTTCCTCCGCGCTGAACACGGTGAACTGGATGACGCTGCCGCCGTTCTTATGGAACTGCCGCACGATTGCCTTCATCGCCTGGAGTCCCTTCTTACCGTAGCAGACCGAGGGATGCAACATCATGTCGAGCGGATAGTCGCCCGGCAACTTCGTTACGTTCGAAGAGGCGAGCGTCGCGACGAGTGCCGTTGCGCCTTCGACATCTGCACCCATCGTGGGCGAGAGGTTCTTGCTCATCTCCTCGCCCTTCTTGCGACCATCCGGTGTCGCCCCCGTCTTGTTTCCCAAATCGATGAACTGGCGTGCACAGTGTCCGGAAGCGAAGAAGATGCCGCCTCGCGCGTTGGGTTTACCGTTCAGTTGCGAGGAGAAACAGTCGATTAATTCTCCGCCCAGCGCATTCGCCTCTGGGTCGTTGTTACCCCACTTGCGATGCGAACGTAACATCCGCAGACGCAGCGGTTCGTGACCTTCCCAGTTCGCAGCCATGATCTTGCCCAGTTCAGCAAGGGTGAACTCCTTCTTCTCATAGACCAACTCTTTTACGGCGAGAAGTGCATCAACCGTTGTACCGGGACCGACGGCGAGAACCGCCGAGTTGTTCCCGAGTCTGCATCCATTCGCGAAGGCATCGCGCCGCGATTGCAACGCATGTTCCGTCGCGATCGTCATGAAGTTCGCAGGATTCACCTCCGGAAGCACTTTCTCAAACTCGTACCCGATTTTGCGGCAACGGTCGGTGACATCGGCGAGTCGCCGCAAGTATTCCGCTTTGAATGCAATGAAGTCCGAATACTCCAACTTGCCCTGACGTGCCTCTTCCAGCATCTTTTCGACGATCTTGAGGAAGTTGACGTGACCCACGGCCGTACCATTCGCGCTGTCGCGCAGACTAAACTCGTAGCATCCGTGTACGACCATCGTGCGGCATTCCTCGTCAGTCGCGTGCAACCATTTCTTGAGCGCTTTGGCGACAGGTTCCTCGCCGATGAACGAGAGGGAACGATGGCGACGCGCCATGTCGAGCATCTTGTCCATCGCCCAATCCGGTGTGTTGGGCGCAATCTTCACGAGGAACTTTGGCGTGGTGAGGTTGCACTCGTCCATCACGTCGAGGATGATTTTCGAGACGTGGTTGAACTCGCTCGTGCCGTCAGCCTTCGTGCCGCCAAAGCCGATGGGTTGGTTCCAGTAGTTGCTGATCGAACCCCATTGCCAAAGGAAGTGCTTCAGCTGTTCGCGGAACTCGGCTTCGGTCGTGCGTCCGGCGGCGATGTCCGCATCGTAGTACGGCGTGAGGCAGACGTCCAGTTCCGTCAACGAACGGCACTGGATACCGTCGAGGTGCTCGCAGAAGAAGAAGTAGAGCCAGATGAACATCAACGCTTCGTAGGTGCTCTGCGGTGGCGCTTTCTTGAGGTGTTCCAGACACTCGATTTCCTTCGCGAGACGCAAAGGCGACGCATTGGAGTGACGAGTTGACGTGGAGTTTGTATTTGTGATTGGTGAACAATTTTGACAATTGTCATTGGTGAACAATCCAAGGTTCTTTTTCCCTTGTTCGATGAAGCGGTCGATACCTGTCAGAATGGCGTTCATGGAGATGGTAAGTCCGTCGAAGAACGGATCTCCCTTCACAGCATATTTTTCAAGCCGCTTCTTCATTCCTGGAAAACCGAGTGCCATGATCACACGCCAGTCAGGGACGGAGTGGTCGAAGTCCTGCCACATATTCCACGAACCGTCCCGGTTACCGGCATGCCATTCCTGACGTACCCAGTCGGGAAGCATCCGGGCGTTCACCTCGCCGCCACGCGGACCGATCACTCCGTGTATCGGGCGGTCGTGCCGGTTCCAGATGGCAATCGCGGGAAACCAGTCGAGCGGCGAGACGTCGATCGATTCCTTCTCGATGAGGCAGGCAAAGCATTTTGCCTTCGTGATGCGCCAAGATTCGTTGGACGCCTTTGACGCGGCGACGATAGCTGCCAACTCCTTGCGGAGTGCCGGTGCTCCCAGTCCCGTCGCCTTGTCCGTCACGTCCTGCCGGAACTTGCGCCGCAGATAGGTGTTGGTGTCCGTGATGTTCTCCACATACGGATCCCACCACGTGGTGTCGAGTGCGCCGTGTTGCTTCCGTGCCGGTGTCCCCAGGGCAAAACCGCCGCTTCCCAGCGCAATCGATGCGCTGATTGCGCCGCGTACAAAGGTACGGCGCGTGAGAGCCGGTGAGAATGTCCCAGACTGATGCTGTTTCTGCCTCTTCTTCATCACAATCCTCCTTGCCTATAACCTGTTCTTTGGGATCGTCTTCGGGTTTTGGGCGAGCCTCGTTTCATTGCCCGTCGTTGAGAATTTCCAAAACACCCGTGTGACCCTCATCCAAACTGAAAATCGAATCATCCTTGTTGGGGGCACTCGATTTCGAGCTGCCCCAGCGACCTTTTGTGAGTTTCGTGCCATCGGTACGGGTAATCATACCGACCGATGCTGCGCATCCCTTGAGGAGCGTAATCTTAGCACTGCCCCGCAACTGAATCGCCGTCTTTGCAGGTACGGCAAACGGTGCGGAACCGTCGAGCGCAAGACGGGCGGCGGGAATCGGCGAGGTGAGCATGATGGAGGTGCCGCCCCAGTTGCCGTTCGGCAGGATTGTCACGATTCCGTCGTTCACCGTCAGCGTTCCCGTTGCGGTGCTACGTCCACCGAGATGCACCGATGCGCCGCCGTTTTTCACGATGGAAAGCGCTCCCTCGATTCGCCCGTTCCATGTTTCGCTCTCCGCCGTGTCGTTCAAGTACAGCGTAGCGGGTCGGTCACAGGAAATGCGGCTGTTCGGCGTCTGCAAATCGAGTGAACCGATGGAATGGGTGTGTCCGCCGAGATCCAACCATCCACCGTCGGCGATTGTTACGTGTAGGGAGTTGAACGATTGGTCAGCCGCACAATGAAGCGGCGAGGAAAGGGTGAGTGCGGCAAACCGATTGCCGCTGTTCTCCAGTCGCAGTTCACCCTGCCCCGCAATGGACGTTTCGTCTTCCGTCGTCACCGGGGCATCGCGAATAATCACGTGCGAGTCATTGGTCAGGTTGAAGGCGATTTTGTGCTCCGCTGCGATTCCCCCCGTAAATACGTTGACCGAAGCGCTACACCGGATTCCGGACTCTGCCCCTATCAACGTGAGAGGTGCCGACACGAGATTGGAGATGCCGCCTAACAACAGCCATTCTCCGCTGGAAAAGACGCGCATCGGTTTGTCGAGTACCGCATCCAGCACCTCACAGCGAATCGGCGAATATGCCGTCACGGCTTTGTGCCGGTCGATCACCACCTCGCTCCCGTTTGATGCGACTCCGAACGGATGCTTTTTCGAGAATACCTGAACATGTCCGCCTTGGATTTGCACCGTTCCGGGAAAGGTATTCGTCGCATACAGTCCGAGGACTCCATCTCCTCGAATCGTCAGCGTGTGCGGCGCGTCAGCCGAGACCACGTTCCGGATATCAAGCCGGGCGGCAGGGGCGGAAAAGAGATGCCACGTCTGATCGGCCATGAGCTTGATCGGCGTTGTCACATCGCAGATCGGCGTCGCTTTCGCGTATGCATTCAGCACAATCCCGTTGCAAAAAAGGTTGAGGGAACCTCCTTTGGACGCGGAGATGCGAAACGCCTGCCGCTGCCAATTCCCTGATTCTGACCGTAGATCGAGTCCATTCAGTTTCACGGGGAGATCCACATCCACCTGTTCTGCGCTGATAGGAATCTGCGCGATGCAGGTGCCGGATGCGAAATCGGGAAGAACGTCGCCCTTCCAGTTTGTCGGGGTCGAGAGACGAGGTGAATCCTTGCCTCCAGTCCATGAGGTTTCCGCAAAAGGTTCCAGCGTCATCTCGGCGGAAACATCGAGTACCGTATTCGATTCCCGTTCCTCGGCGGAACTCCAGAAGAAACGGACTACGCCTTCTCTACCCCATTTCGATGGTAACGTGGCAGAAAACACGTTCTCCGTCGCCGCGACTTGACCGAGGGTATAGGCGGCACGATAGGGGATGCCCGTCGTCTCGTATGTGGCAGAGATCCTGCCCGATCTCGCGACCCCATCGAAGGCAAGCGAGACTTTACCGGATGCCCTGTCAATTCCCGTCACTTTGATTGAACGTTTCAGAACAAGCTGTTTGGAACAGGCCACGGGTTTTTCCTGCTTCAACTTGCGTTCTCCGGCGATGAACACGCCTTGGTTCGAGGGATCGAAAAATCGGCGCGTCACCTTGTCGTACATCTTCGCGCGTCCGTTCGCGATGACCGGGACGAACTCGCGTGCGGCAACGCCATTGGTGAGGATCGTTGCGGCGTAGATGGTGCTAGACTCCGTGTTGCGCGTCTCCACTACGCCATTTGTGTTCCGTCGCGCGAAGATCGGCATCGTGCCGGTTACGCGGTTCGGCGTATTCACAAAAGGACCTGCCAACCGTTTCCCGTCGATGAACAATCCGTTCTTACCGAAGATAACATCGTGAATGTCGGAGGCGCGCCAGAAAAACGGATAGTTGCCACCGCCGTTGAAGAACCCCCAGGAACTTACGTCCAACCGCCAGGCGAAGTAGTAGAAATTCACGGCGTGACCGAAGAGAAACGTGTCGCCGTCCGCACGTACCCGCAACTTGACGGTCGTGTCTGCGTTGGGAACAATCCCCGTGTCGATCCACGGGTTCCCCCGCTTGGCGGAAGCAGTCAGACCGTCCACCACATACGTGCCGTCGATTCTTTCCGGTTCGAGCAGAAAGAAGCGAACGATGCCGGAGCGAGTATGCCACTCCGCAGGAAGCGTGTAGGTTTTGGAAATGCCGGTGGCACCGACCTCCGCGACAAAGGCTCGGTCCCTCCATTGCGACAGATTCGTTCCCATATCTCGTGAGTCAAACGCGGCGTACAGGCACAGTCCGCTCACCGCGTCACCGGTGGAAACCGTCACTTCGGCACGACCGGTCGCATCGTCAAACGAAGTGACGGAAATCGTCCTTTCCGCAGCCTGCGAAACAACCACTAACGCCAGCAGAGCAGACGCATACGCCAGAATCGTTTTTCTGTTGTAGGCCATTGTGTAACCTTTCCCAAACGCCTTTTGGATTCCCTTGTCATCCAAAACGATTCCATTATCGCATTTTTGAAAAAAAATTACTTGTAAAATCTGCCGAAAAATAGGTAAAATCTGTTCACCTTTGATACGGAGGATTTTGCGGTGACAAAAAAGGAAAAGAAGACGATGCAGGCCGAGTTTTTCGCAAAGCTCGGACCGAATGCGATGACATTCAAGGCGATGATGGATACACTGCCGGATGCGGGATTCTACATCAAGGATGCCGAGGGACGTATCATGGCGCTGAATCGCCGCAACTGCGACATCTGCAACATCCACGGCGAACTCGCGGCGATCGGCAAGCACAGCGACGACATCTTTCCGGAAGCGTTCGCGCAATCATACATGGCTCGCGACCGTATCGTGCGCGAGACGGGCAAGCCGATCGTGAACCAAGTCAGCTGGGATGCGGCGGACATGTCGAACGACCAACACATCGGAAGCGTCTTTCCTCTGTTTGACTCGGAAGGGAATCTGATTGGTACGACCTGCCTCTACTACAAATTGCCGGCGAAAGAGAGTGGACCGGACTGGCATGGGGTACTGAAACGAGTTACCGATTACGTGGAGGTTCACTATGCCGAGAACCTGACGATTGGACAACTGAGCGATCTCGTTCCGACCTCGCCCTCGACCTTCCGCCGTGTCTTTCAAAAGACATTTGGAATTTCTCCAGGGAAATACTTGATCAACATCCGACTTAACGCCGCACGACGATTGTTGGAGACCACCGACAAGCTCATCACCGAAATCGCTGTCGAGACAGGATTCTGGGACCAGAGCCACTTCGGCAAAATCTTTTTGAAAGACCGGGGCATCACACCATCCCACTACCGCCGTCGCTACCGACTCACCAAAGGCGAGAAGAAAAAGAAACAACAGCCGCTGCGTGGCTAAGCATTTGGGGTAGCGGCACGGAGTGCCGTTCCTTCGTAGCTAAGTGTTCCTTCGGAGCTAAGTGCCGCTTCACGGTTAAGTTTACTTAGGGGCGTAGCCACACTTAGTGCGCAGCCCACTTAGTCGCACCGCGACACTTACCCATTTAGGGCGTAGCTCACTTAAAGGCGGCATCGCCGTTGATTTAAAGCCGCATAGCGGCGATTTAACTATTTCATTTTTCACTGGCTCGCCCACTCGTTTCCGCAAACTCCACGATACATTTGCGGATATGCGTTCTAACATCGTGACTGTTCATGCTCGCAACAGAGGAATTTAGGATCGATAATCGGCAATCCCGTCTAAAAGCTAAAAGCTGAAAGCGATCAGCTAAAAGCTTTTCTCTCGTCGCGGCTTTTGCTATACTATTCCGCATGAAATGGATTTGCATACTTGGTCTGGCGGCGGCGGTGATTGCCTTGCCGTTCCTTTGCCAGCGTATGGAAGAGGCGGAGATTACGCAGAAGGGAATTCCCGAAGTGGTTGTCATCACGCCGCACAACGAGGATATCCGTAACGAGTTTGCCGAGGGATTTTCGAAATGGCATGCGGCGCATTTCGGAACGCCCGTGCGGGTCGATTGGCGCGTGATCGGCGGTACTACGGAAATCATGCGTTACCTGACCAGCGAGTATCAGGCATCCGCTGCCGCCTATGCGCGGAATCAGGAGCGGATCGGGCACAAGGTGTCGTCGGACGAGGCAATGTCGCTGGATACTCCCGATGCGGTCACCTGCAGGATTGACGTCTTTTTCGGTGGTGGCGACTATGACCATTCGCGCGCGGAGCGGATGCGGCTGACGGTTCCCGCATGGCCGGAGGGAAAAGAACCGGATGGTCTTTTCCGTGACTCTCACGGGCGGGAACTGATTCCCGTCGCAAAAAACGGCGCGACTTGGCGAGGAAAGGCGTTTTATGGGAATGTGTTGAGTACGTTCGGGATCTGCTACAATTTCGACCGTCTGCACGATTTGAAGATCTCGCGTGAACCTCGCCACTGGGATGACTTGGCTGCGCCGGAATACTTTGGGTATGTGGGACTGGCAGATCCCACGAAGAGCGGTAGTGTTGCCAAGGCGTTCGAGTTGATCGTCTATACGCAATGCGCTAAAGCTGTGGCGGCAGCTGGTTTCACGCGTGAACAGATCGCCGCGTTCGAGGCGAAACTGGCTGCCGCGAAGACGGACTATCTGAAAGACGGTTCGATTCCTCACTCGTACTACGAAGCGATCGAAACAGGGTGGTTGAACGGCATCCGCCTGATTCGCCGCCTTGGTGCCAACGCTCGTTCCTTCAGCGAGGCGGCAGGTAAGGTTCCGGTCGATGTCGGCAACGGAAGCATGGCAGCCGGAATCTGCATTGATTTCTATGGTCGGTTACAGGCGGAGAATTCCACATTGCCGGACGGTCGTGCGGTCATGCGCTATGTCACGCCGATCGGTGAGGCGGGAATCACCGCCGACCCTATTTCTCTGTTGCGCGGTGCGCCGAATCGGGAACTTGCCGTTCGGTTTATCGAGTTCGTTCTGGGGCGTGAGGGACAGAAGCTTTGGTGTTTGCGTCCGGGAAGCGAAGGCGGTCCACATCGCAAAGCGTTGCGGCGTTTACCGATTCGTCGCGAGTTTTATCCCTCGGACGATCCGGACATGCAGGCGTTTTACGAGGCGAACAAGGCGCACTACTCCGATCCGCTCGGGGACTTGGAGACGGATGCCTACCGATTGGGCGAAGCGTTTGTCTATTGGCCTCGCTGGACCTTGCGTCATTTCGGGATTCAGCGTGATTTGATCCGTGCCATGTGCATGGACTCCGGCGAGGAATTGCGTGCGGCTTGGCGGGCGATTCTGCAGAACGGCGGCGTAGAGAAGAATCCTGAAGCGATGCAGTTTTTGGAGGCGATGCCGACGGTTCCCGTCTTGCTGACATGGAACACGGCGATTTCCGTATTTCAGACGCAGCCGCGTCTGGAGCGGCTGGCGAACTGGACGGCCTTCTTCCGGAAACAGTATCGGATGGCGAGGAGGGCGGCGGGGGCGGCGAAGCCGCCCAAGTGAGGAGCTGAGAAGCTGAAAAGCTGAGAGGCTGAGAAGTGAGGCGGCGAAGCCGCCAATGAAGAATGAAAAGGTTAAAAGGTAAATCGCCGTTATGCGGCTTGAAATTGGCTTGCGATGTCGTCAGTGACAGGCTACCGAGGCGGCAATGAAAATGAAGAATTAAAAATGAAGGGTGACGAATAGGGGCGGCAAGCAGCCTGGCTGAGAGGCTGGGAAGCGAACAGCTAGAAAGGAGTTTGTCAGATGTTGACGGTAATTGGAGAACATCCGTTGGCGACGGATGAGTCTGGAAAACTGAAAAGCCATATCGGGACGTATTTCGTTCGGACGCATACGCTGGTTTCTCTACCTGGGTTGCCGCATGTGTTCCAACAGATGAAGTATCGTGCGATTCTGCAGGAACAACGGGAGAGGGAAAGAAAACCGGCTTTGAGCGAGGATGAGTGGATAGCGATTTCGGAAAGTGCCGTCGATTTGATTATGCGTCTCCCGTATGTGCTGATTCGCCCTGTTCCTGACGCGATGGATCTCGCCTATCGTGCGGATGAGGAGTTGCAAGAACTCATTCCCAAGCATCTCATCCGTTTCCTCCATGCCCACAACGGAAAGGTTCAGCAGGCGATCCGCGAGCGCGGCGAGTACTGGCGAATCAGTTTTCCGCCTGCTGACAAGGAGATGATTGTCAAAGAGATTCAATCGTCCCTTGTCTCTATCGGCGGACTGCCCCTGTACTACTACAATCCCGTCACGGGCATCCGTTACCTGACGTTGGAGAAGTTCGCGTCACTCGGTGCATTGGACGATGAGGAGTTGCGTCGGCATTTGTTGGAAATACGTGACTACTGTTCGCGGCGGAACCGCAGCTTCCACTACGAGGTCGATTTCTTCGAGGCGAACGGGGATGTCTGCCGTAAGAAGTTTGTCGAGTTGACCGAGCTGGAAACGATGGATTCCGTATCCCTTCGTACCGTTTTCCAAGAGATACTGGCGTTTGCCCGCGAAAGTGTTCCTCCCTCGTTGCAGAAGGACGATATCGAGAATCCTGTTTGGCGACAGAAGATTTTCGCCTGCATCTCCGATGACCAGAACGACATCCGTTCCGACACGATGGTGAAGGGGTTGTCGCCCGAATTCTTCCGCCAGATTTTCTGGCATCCAGGCGCGAAGATCGAGAACGGTGTGTTGGTATTCGACCCGATTTTTGAATACGCGCAGCAACATCCCGAAATGAAGGATCTTGCCGCTCTTTGCGACGAACGGATCAAATCGTTTATCTGCAACTACGTGCGCGAGTACGGGACGTTGCAGTACATCAACATTGGCGGTGTGCTTCCCGGACTTCGCCAACAGGCCCCCGTCGGTGGTCATCGCTCGTACATTGCGGAGGTGATGTACAAGGGTGCGCAGAAACCGTTGCTGAAGATTCTGCGGATTCAACGCTGGGGCGTGCTGGAGCGGTTGGACGAGGGAAAGGATTTGCTTCGTGCCATCATGGAGTCTTTTGATTATACGGAGTACACCACGAACCGTCGTTTCGGATGCTGGGAGCTAGGGATGCCGATTCCGATCAGTCAGCGGACAAACCTGATCTCCGAGACCTATCACGGCAAGCAGGTGAAGTACCACACGACACCAGTCTGGACGGTTTACTTCGAACGTGATTTCATTGTGGGTGTCGCGACCGATAAAATTCTGGATGTCGATCTGAAAGATTTGCAGTTCTCGCTAAAGCTCGCGCAGCTGCTGGGGCAGGTCGCCGCTCCAAATCTGGTTGTCGGGCGGACGGATACTGCTGGACGAGTCACTTACGACAGCGGGGACGAGGTGGTTGTCTTTGACGAACACCACATACCCGAGCGGATTGTCGTGGCGGATCATGCGGGGACCTTCCGTGACGTGGAGAGTCCGTATTCGCACTTTATCGAGGGATATGCGCGTCCCGTTGTGTCGCGTTGGAACAAGGTCGCCGATCCGGTCGCGTTCATGCGCAACTATCTGGACGAATTCCTGATGCGGCTTTTGCAGATGCGTACGGCACATCGGCAGAGTCCCCATGTCTTCGATGAATTGTTCCAGCACAGTCGGCAGGGGGAGGGGACATTCGCAGACCGCTGGCGCCACGCTTTGAAACGCTTGGAAGAAGCCGATGTCGCCCTCTTCATTCGCCAACTGGAAGAACGCATCCTTGCGGCGGTGGGCGGCGGGGCGGCGGGGCGGCTAACGCCGCCAGCTGAAAAGCGGGGAAGCTGAGAAGCAAGCCGCCAAAGGCGGCAATGAAAAATGAAGAGAGAAGAATGAAGAATGAGAAGAAGGCAATAGGCAGTAGGTAATAGGGGTAGCGGCAGCGGGGGCGGCGAAGCCGCCAGCTGAGAATCGGGGACGGCGGGGACGATGGGGACGAAAGAGCCGCCAGTCTCGCTAGTCCTGCGAGAGCGGGTTAGGCGGGGAGCTTATAACTTCGCTGCGCGAAGTAGTGACGAGTGACGAATAGCTGCGTAGCGGCGATACAGAAACAGACGGGGGTGAGCGAAGCGTAACCCCCGGTAACGCCACCCCATGCGAAATAGCCGCGTAGCGGCGGCACAACACTCGATGACAAGAACGTTGTTGCGACGGCTTCGCCGTCTTATCGAAGGACACGCGACATGGGACACGAGACGTGCGCCATCTCGTCACTGGCGGCATTGCCGCCCTGTGTCGCCGCTACGCGGCTTGATGGGTTGCGATCCATAATGCGGGGGTTACACCCCTGCCTGTGCCTGTGTCGCCCCTACTGGGCTGGGGGAGGGGCAACGTCCCCGTTGCCCGAAACGAAAGTTATTCCCCGTGAACGTTCCCGCACGGCGAGGGCGGGGAGCTTGTCTATAATTTGTCGCTATGGAGAGCCGCCGTCTCGGCGGCTGTGTTGTTCACGTCATTGCCGCCGGGACAGCGGCTCTCCATATTACCGGGTGGCTAAAAGCTTCTATCGGTCGAGCTTTTCGTGACGGGCGAACTTGCGGATCTCCTGTTCGTCGGTCCAGATGATTTCACCGGATCGCAGATCCTTGAGGATCATCGTGAACTTGTAGTAATGGTCAACGGTTCTGCCCAGTCGGGTCGTGATATCGGTCAGGGAACCAGTCAGGTACATTTGCGCAGCCAGTTGCTGCCCTGGGCGGATTGCGTTTTTCGGATTCGTCAAGCCGAGTTGTGCCTGCTCGTCCATGATGGCGATATCGGCACCGGCCGTGGAGCGATCGACAAAACGGAAGAGGCGCGAACGAATGAGTCGCGTCCGAACGGAGTCGGTAATACTCTTCATATCTACGCTGATTGCTGTTCGGTTCTTCATCGGCTCGATGTCCAGCACCGGTTTCTGTCCGGCGGTTGCAGCCGCGACACCTTCGTCTGCAATCAGAGACTCTGCCATCTTCTCGACCGTGCGGCGGATATCCTGCGCTTCAAGGCGCGAGGTGATCGGTCTGCGGTCCAACTCGGATTCATAGACACGCGGTCCGCCACAGCCCGTGAGGACGATGAGGGACGCGAGGCAAAGGAAGCAAATAACAGATGTTTTCATTTGATGATTCTCCTGACGGGTGATGGGCTTAGTGGGATGAATCCCACTCGCGAATGCGGATGCGGGAGGTGACGGCTGCCGGACTGTTCGCCACGCCTGTCACGGTCACAGTGTCGAGTCCCTGGACAATCAGCGGACGGTAGGTGCGAGAGTCTCCGTCGATCTCCATACCCTCGCTATTGAACCAAGCGATGCGGTATTGCAGATGAATTTCTTTCTGGACCTGCGAAGCGAGCTGAAAGTTGACGCGGTTCATGCCGGATGCGACCTTGTCGTAAGTGACGGCGGTAACGGCGATTCGGTTACGCAACGTGGTGTTGCCCTCGAAGAGGACAGATTTGCCCGTGTCGTGGTTCAGCACGACGGAAGTTCCAGCGGTCGTATACCACCAACATCCAACGAGTTGCGATATCGCCAATAGGCAGGCAGCAAAAGCGAACAGTTTCATCATGGTCTCCTTTTCTTGTATGTATGGGTTAACGAGCCGGAGCGGTTGGCACCGGAACAGGAACGGGCGTTACGGGCTGCACAACCGTATCCGTGACCGGCTGCACGACATTCGACGATGATGTCGAGATAGATTTCAGGGAGGAATCCGGTGCCCAGGTGACACGTTGCCACGCCTCGGTGTTGAAGTTCACGCGGCAGCCGCGACGGAAGGCCGCCTCGGCGTATGCGAGAGAGACTTCAGCGCGGAGTTGTTCCTTGTTGCGATAGTGGCGGAAACCCTCTTCGGACAACTCCAGGGCGACATGGAACACAGCACCGTCGGCGATGTTGACGGTCTGTACCCAAGGTTTCATCCACTGTCTGCTGACACGGAGCTGATGCAGTCCGGGGCGGACACGGAAGGTGCCTCCGGACGAACCTACGGCTGCTCCGTCCACTTCTACGGTGATTCCACCCGCGACGACACGGAGTTCGTCCTTGACAGGCTTCGTTGCGTCAACCGTTGCTTCTAGTGAAGTGAAAATCGAGTCCAGCGTCGTGGTGACGGTGAACGATGCCAATGCACCCGTGTCTTTCGTCGGCGCACGCCAGCGGGGGCTAGCCTCTGCCAGATCGGCACCGGTGTCCTGCACCCACATGTCGATGAGGTCGTCGTAGAGATTCAACGGATCGTCCTCGTTTCCCTTCGGAACTGGACGCTTGTTTGTCCAGTTCTTCCCATAAACGCTACCGCCGGTTGTCGCGTCCAGTACCTTGGTCGTCATGCGCAACGTATAGATCGTGACGGGGCGATCACCCGCCGTCCGGCTGATTTGCGATGCGCCGATGATCGAGGCTGTGAGGATGTAATCCGCACCAATCATCTGGGCGACGCGTGTGACGCTACCGCCCGTGAAAAGCCCGTTCACCAATCCGGCGCGCTCTTCGGCTGTCGTAATCTTCTGGCGATTGAATGCCGCGCCGATTTCGGCGGCATCTAGAACGACGAAGTTCAGACCGGCGACTTCAGCAGCGAGACGATCACGAATTCCGTCCACCTGATCGTCCATACCTTTCGTCTTCGTGAGGTTCTTCACGAAGATTGCCATGACGGGCGTTTGGGCGGCAGGAGGCGGAGCGAGAACGGCCTGCTTTACCACGTCTCCTTCGACCTTCACCACTTCCAGCTCCGGGTGTGCGGCCATGACGCGCGCTTTGAAATCCTGCAGTTGCGCTGAGGTTTGCGGATCCAGCTTTTCAGTTTCAAAGACCGCCTGAATATCGGCGACTTGTGCGCTCGCCGTGAGGCACAGTAAGACGCTTCCCAACAAAACGGAGAGAGTTGTTTTCATGGTTTTCCTTTTGTGAAGTTTTAGAAATAGCAGTTGAAAATCGGCATGAAAGAGATGTCCGAGTTGCTGATAATGTTTACCAGCCCAATCTGAACACCCCGCATCCGTTGCACTGTGTTGATGACACCGATCTGAACGCCTTGCATGTCATACGCGCCGTTGAAGACGCCGATCTGCAGGGAGTCTCCCGATCCAATCCAGTTCGCGGCACCAATCTGCCATCCTTTGAAATCCCCGCCCAGGTAGTTCACCAGTCCGGTGTGGAGTCCTAGACCGTCTCCGTGCGCTATGTTGATCACCTTGGCGAGCCAACCGTTTGCATGATTCTCCGAAACCCCGACGAGTCCCAGATCCAATCCGTCGAAATTGCAGCAGGTTCCGTACAGGATGGATAGACGAAGGCCTCCGATGTCGTAGTCCGCCGGCGGGAACTGGACAGGCGTGACGAGACTAATCTGGACGGGCCAGAATCCGACACCGTGCAAGTTGTCTCTGTCCAGCTGTTGCTGTGCTTTCGGCATCGCCTCTTGGGCACCATTCGGCATCACGCCCGTCCCCGAATTATAGACGGGGCGAACCCCCGGTCTGACTTCGCGCACGGTGGCCGTGGCGGCTGAACCCGTAGCCGCAGCAAGCGACAGCATACAACAAATCAAATACAATCTCTTCATCTCGCTTTCTCCTTACTTTCCTGTCTGGAACTCCACTTCCAGAACCTGTTCGTCTTTCCGAAAATCCTCGCGCCCAATCTTGAAGTTGGGCTTCCCGATTCCAAATAGAGACGCATTTTTGTCGTGCGCCAGCGTTGCGATATTCTCGCGTACCCACTGGCGGGTCAATTCGTATTGCTGCGGATTCACCTTCACGACAAGCCGTCCGTGTGCCGTTTCTGGATCGTACACGAATTCGAGCAACTCGACCGTCATCACCTGCGCACGCCCTTCCACCTTACCGTCTTTGATGGCGTATTGCGGAAATTCAATCCGCAACGACGAGAGGTTTTTGGTGGAGGTCGCCGCCGCGTAATCGGCGCGCACCGCTTCGCGTAGATCGGACTGGATGCGTCGCGAGAGCGTCAGGTCGGTTGCCGCCGTATCGGAGAGAGCAAGAATGAAACGATAGGAAAATCCGTCTCCGCCCTCCCGCTCGAAAAGCTCGATGGTGTAGGGAGTCGCCGGGCGAGGAGGTGTGCCAGATTGTGTTTGCGCGTCTGCGTTGACGGTCGCCGGTGCGTAGATAGGAGCCGCGACGGTCTGCGGCGGGACAAATCTGGCGGCATCTCTCATGATCCGCTGGCGCAATGCCTCCACGCTACGGTTGTACCGTCCGTGGATATCCTGCAGATCAGGACGATAGAAAAGACCTTCCGTCTCGACATAATCGATCGAGAATGTGGGACCCGAATGCCGTACATCAACGACGATTCTCCACGAACGCGCATTTAGGGTACAGCGAACTACGTCCGGCGCGGTCACTGTGGCACTCCAGCGCCGTGCGTGGGCGGATTGGACGATCAGAGCTGTGATGTCCGACCCTTGGGGGAGGGGAACGGTGACGTTTTGGATCACGACGACCGGCTTGTGTATAACAATTCCAAACATGGAACATCCCGTCAGCATCGCGCAACACAAACACGCGAAAACCAATGTCAGCCTAATCTGTTTCTTGCCCATAAGCCAGTAATTCCATTCTCGATTGCGGTTGCGATTCACACGCCCTTGAAATCACAAAAAAATAATTTTACCATAATGAATAACGATATACAAGACCGATGTTTTGAGAGCGACGAAGTCGCACGAAGGCGGCAAAGCCGCCAGCTGAGAGCCGCAATGAAAAATGTAGAGAGAAAATGAAGAATGAGGGAGAAGGCAGTAGGGAGTAGGGGCGCTTCGCGCCAGCTGAGAAGCGGGGAGGATGGGGACGGTGGTGACAATGGGGACGGGCGGTACTTTTCCAAGTTATTCCCCATGAACATTCCCACGCGCTGTGAGGGCGGGAAGCTTGCCTATAACTTCGCAGGGCGGCGAAGCCGCCCAGCTGAGAAGCGGGGAAGCTGAGATGCTGAGAAGTAAGCAACCAGAGGTTGCAGTGACGAATGGGAGGGACGCGCTCCGTCGCG
>JAFYDR010000081.1 GCA_017544725.1 Kiritimatiellia bacterium | reverse complement strand
TCAGACGTGTGCTCTTCCGATCTCCACACCATGCTGAATACGGGACGGCGAGTCCAGCGCGGAGCAAAGACACGATGGACGGATGAGATTTTCGCCCCCAACCCGAACGCTTCACCATTCGTTCCCGGTTCACAGAAGAGAGTCAGTTCGTGCCCCTGTTCCAGTAACGCGGATATGACACCTCGGACGTAAACCGAGATACCGCTCTTTCCGTCGTCGTATGGTATGCAGGAGACAAGAAACTTCATTTACAGCTTTTCCATCATGGCGATGAGTTTTGCCCCCGTAACCGGTTTGGAGATGACATTCGCAAAGAGCTTCATGTCGTATGTGGCGCCAACATCCACATCTGCCGTAACAGCAACAACCGGAATGTTCATCAAACGAGAATCATTCCGCATCGCCTGAACGAGCTGCGATCCGTCCATCTCCGGCATCCACATATCCGTCAGAACGAGATCAGGAATCCACTTCTCCATCACCCGAAGCGCGGCAATTCCATTTTCGGCATTCTCGACCTCAGGGATGCCGAGTTTCGAGAGATGGATATCTAGAATCTTCCGGTTCATCGTCATGTCATCTACGACAAGCACACGTTTCGGCATCTTGGCAACGGAATCCTGATGCGACTTCGGCGGAGTCACCGGCTGTTCGCCGGTCATCTCCAGCCTCGGAATGTCAATCGTGAACTTCGTTCCTTTTCCCACCTCGCTTTCCACCCGGACGGTTCCGCCAGCTGCATCGACCATTCGCTTGACGATCGGAAGACCAAGCCCCGTTCCGTTTATCTCTCCCTTGCTGTTTTTCATACGGATCGCGATATCCTGCACGAACGGATCGAAAAGTTTTTCCATCTTTTCCTTGGAGATGCCGCACCCCGTATCCGCAACCTCGAAGTGCAACGTGTTTGTCTCCGGCAACCAACCAGCGTTAACCGTGATCTTTCCCTCCTCCGTAAACTTCGCCGCATTCCCCACGAGGTTAATGAGAATCTGGCGTATGCCCTGCTGGGCGAGTCGTAAGATCGGGATGGGTGTTTTGTCTTGCTCGATATTCAGCGAGACCTTGTGGTCGCGGACTCGGTATCCAAATATGGCGGGAAGTTCGCGCAACAGCTGATTCATGTCGCACGAACCGACGCGCATCTGCATCGCGCCGGCCTCCAACTTCGAGAGGTCGAGGATATCGTTGATCAACTCCAGCAGCGCGTTCGCGCTCAAGAGGATACCGTTGATATACTCTGTACGCTGGGACTCGTCGCACCCGTCTTTCTTCAAGAACTCCGCGAATCCAATCACCGCGTTGAGCGGCGTCCGCAACTCATGGGACATCATCGCGAGGAAACGGGTCTTCGCCTGCGCGTGCTGTTCAGCGATTACCGCAGCCTCGTTCGCACGTTTCGCCTCTCGCTTCAGCAACCTCACCATTACCGCGCCATAAATGGAAATAGCAAGCAGAAGGACGAAACCGATACCGATCGCCACATATATGAGTTCCGTGCTCGTCAAACCGAATACGCGGTGTACGACCTTTCGCTCGGCAGCGGCATTCATGAACATCTCCTGTAACAGCGAAGGATCGATACCCGCGACTGCCTTGCGTAGAATCGTGACCAGTTCGGGCGGAGTCTCCGGTCCCGCGAACATCTCCAGCTCCTGATACACATCCTTCGCGCCATAAAACCGCGCAAAGGTCTGCGGAACAGGCAGAGAGAATACGGAGACTGCCCCGTAGGTCGCCGACTTGGCAGACTCCGGATAGGGAATCCAAAGACTGGTTTCGCCACGCAGGAACTTCGCCTCAGCGGTCTGGATCCCCGTCTGCGGCTGAGGAATGAGTGTCAGCCCTGTCTGTCGCGAGATTTCGGAGAGGAGCGATTCAGCAAAACCGATCACATGACCCTTTTGATCACGGATACGGAACGGCCACGGCGAGAAATCCACCATCACGGGTTTCTTCTCTTTCAGGCGTTGCTTGAGCCATTCTGCCTCACGGAGGGAAAGTACCGCCATCTGGCTTCTCAATCCGTAATGGTGCTCGCTGATCATGCGCATATACTTCGGGAAATCATCGCAGACCTCGTCCAAGGCCTTCTCCAATTCCTCAAAGAGATCCTTTCTGTGCGTGGAGGTACAGATGTACATTGGATGGGATGCGTAGAGGTGCAGGGCCGTCTCTTTGGCAAGCTCAGGCATCTCCACGTCAAGACAGGCATCCACTTCTCCGTTGAAGTACGCCTGCAACATCGCACGGTCAGACGAGTATTCGTGATATGTAATGCCTGAAGGCGACTCGTCGAACTGAAGCTTGGCACGTTGCGAACTGATTGCGCCCGCAAGCATACCGACTCTCATACCGTTCCAACTGCGTGGATCCCCCGGCTTGTACGGACTTCCTGGATGCGTCCAGAGATAAACGCGCAACATCCCAATCGGCGTATGCGGAAATAAGAAACTCTCTCCCCGCGCAGGAGTGAAACCGAGTCCTCCGATGATGTCCAAGCGGTGGTTCTCGACATCGGAAAGGCTTTCGTCATACCCCCCGTACACGAAGTCAAGAGACCAGTGCGTATATCCGCAAATCGTCATCATCCATGCCTCAAACGCGCCCGTTTGATCTCCGCCGGGCGTGACACCGAACAGGTCACCTCGCGCATAGGCCGCCACGCGAACGCGCTTCTCCGGCTTGGGAATGCCCAGTAATTTTTCGCGCCAGATATCGTACTTGTCGATGTGGTTGATGTAGCACTCACGGTACGTTTGACTGAGTTTCTTCAGCAGGTCGGGCTTGTCCTTGCGTACTGCGAAATACACGTTCCGTGAACCGATCGGGACGATCTCGACCAATCCAGAAGGTCGCTTCCCGCTCGACGTATAAAGGAAAAGCACATCGATATTTTCCGTACGAAGAGCTTCCACGGCACCTTCGCTGGTCGGGAACTCAATGAGTTCAGGGGTCAGTTTCGCATGTTCTAAATAATGCTTGAGGTCATCGTCTTGCCCTTGGGAAACAGGTGAATACCCCACGCGGAACTGCGGCCAGTCCGTAATCTTCATGGACATCATGGTCGTCGCACGTTCAGGCTTCGCGTAGAGGGCGAAGTGCATTCGGTCAAGAGGCTGAATCGGAAAATCGTAATCCTTCAGCAGCGTCGGTGTACGGAACGCCGAACAGATTACCTCAGCATTGGAGACGCTGAAAATACCGTTCTCGTCAAACGGCATGTTTTGCGGCGTGATTCCCGCCTCTCGGAAGACCTCCTCCATGATATTCTTGCAGAACTCGACGTCCGCCGAAGCCCAGTAGTCCTTCTTCGCATCGCGTACGCAGTCGGCAACCCGGACGGTATCCGCAGCACAAAGAACGGTACAGAGCGTAACCCACAATGAAATCCAAAAAACACGTCTCATTCTGCCTCCTTGCCCTCAACCTTCTTTGTAGATGTGAAAAACAACTCAAACAATCGAAATCAATCAGGAGGAAATTTCAAAACCTTTCACACATCCTGGTTTTGAAATTTCAACACGGATTTTGTCCTTGCATTACCAGCAAATAGGAATGGAAACAACTGGAACAACTGGTAAAAACAACCTTGACATCCAGACGCAACCGCACTGTTTCAATATCGGCGGACGGTTGTCCGCCGTGAAAGAAGAAGTTGTTTTTACAAGTTGTCATTGTTGTTTTCACCAAAGAGGCAATTGCAAAACCTTTCACGCATCCTGGTTTTGAAATTATCACCTCATTTACATTACATTCCCGAGCGGCATGGGTGTTTCAGAACTTCGCGTCACGAACCGTCGGAACAATCTCGAAGACCCGGCTCACCTTGGTGATGTCGAAGACGATTTTCGGTCCGGGCTGGAGTCCCGCCAACACGACTTTACCACCGCTGCCTTTCGCCTTCTGGAGGATCTGGACAAGGACCCCCAAACCGCTCGAATCGATGTGTACCATGTGGCTCAAATCAAACAGCACGTTGGTGCCGTCGGACATCCTGCCCAAGACTTCCTCACGCAAATTCCCTGCAACCGCCGCAACCAACCGTCCTTCCACATTCACAGTCAATCCATGACCGTTCTCACTGATTTCCCAACCCATGTTTCCTCCTTAGTTAAAAACCAACCAGTCTTTCTTGAGAGAGGCGGGAAAGGAACTTCCCTCCCGCACAACCTCGGTCATCCCTCTCAGAATCCTCACCACGGCATCCATCCCGATCGTCCGGAGATCGCCGAGCGTCCGCCGTCGCGCAATCCAGCGTACCGCTTGATAAAACGAACGTCGAATGGCACGACTCCGGCGTCCTTGTGCCATGACCTCCTCGCGAGCCGCCAACCAGATGCGTTGCGCGGTCTCCCGATCGCATGGTCCTTCCCTACGGGGACGAAACTTCCACTCCACGGCAGCATCGTACTCTTTCCAGCCTAGCACGGCGGCGCGATCAACCGCCCGCCAGCGATACTCTCCGCGTGAGATCAACACCGCGTCCCCCGCCCCCAACACACACTTGTTGAGATTACGCACCACAAAAGCGGGATCATCGCTTTCGCGTGCCAGCAGGAGACCCGCGCCCCTATTGACAAGCAACCGCACCGCCTCCGTCCACGGGAAGGCGGACGGTTCGCGTCGCTCCACATCACGGAAAAGCGACTCGCCTTTCTCGCCGACCACATCGACATATCCGTGAAGCAGCTCCTGCACCATCAACCTTTTCTGATCGTGACGAAGGCGCCAAGGAGTTTTTGCCGTACAGAAATCCACATCGATACCGAGACGGTCTGACCAACACTTGGCAATCGGAGCAAGCGACTCTCCGATTGCAGCAATCTCGGCTGCAGTCACACCGTCCTCAGTCACCACATAAAAATCGAGGTCGTTGGAAAGCCGTTCGTCGTCACCTTCGCGAAAGACGCCGCCCTCTCCGCGCCCGTAGCCGCCGCCTAGAACCACCCCCCGAAGACGGTGAATCCGCAACGCTTCGATCTCTCGCCCGATGTCCCGAATCACAGTGGAGACCAACTCGTCTATCCGAGGGGAATCTATGGCAACGTACCGCCCCATCAACTCCTCCGTCCCATGGATCGTCCGCACAATGCGCGGAAGAGCACTCTTAACCAAGAGAACCAAGGGCTGGCAAGAGTCCGGGCAAGCCACGGTTCTTCCAGATCCGTCCAGCAACCTGTTTTTGTGTCGATAATACGGCGTCCGATCACGATTTTATCAATCAGTTCCAAACTGTTCCCCAAAAAAGTATTAGAACCGATCACCGTCCGTTTCAGGAAAGTTCCCTCGCTCACGAACGACCCCTTGCCGATAATCACATCGCCGTCCAACACCACATTGCGCGCACACCAGGCATTGTCCTGCAACAGCACCGGTCTCTTCACTTCCGTACCGTGTTCCAGCACGACGTTTCGACCGAGGTTCACCCCCTTCTCTGCCGAATAGCCGGGAAGCGTAAAGAGCGCGGGGTTGTGCAAAATCTGGAAGTTCGCAGCCTGCCATGATGCCACATCCTGTACCGTAATCGTCTCATCCGGAATGAGACGGACCCACGACGTTCCCTTGCGCCGGTAAATCCCCATCGGCGTGTTCGCGCAGTCTTCCGATGAAACCGGTTCACGCCGAAAACCACTCTTCTCGTGGCAAGTGAGGGCAATCCCCCACACGACAATCAAATGATCGTTGATTTCTGGTCCGAGCGTTCCAGCAACTCCCTCCAGATCATTCAGGCCACGGAAAGTATGTCCGTCGGCCTTTCGGTACACCATGTCGAAACCGTCTTTCTCGTGGTCTTTGAACTCCTCCTCCAGCTGGCTTGTGGAATGCGTATCCAAAATCCAAGTAAGCGTAGAAGCATGGCGATTCGCGACCTCCAACGCATAATCGACATAACGTTTTCCGGCAAGCGGCAACTCGACCGCACTGAAGTCCGGCAAAACATCATGCATCCATTCGTCACTGGGAATGGACGGCACGATTAAGATGGTAGTTTGATTTACCATCAGTATGCCCCCTTTCCACCGATGATTGCGGGTATCGTCTTCAGCAAGATCACGATGTCCTTCCAAATGCTCGGGGCGAGAATATACTCCTTGTCGAGCCGAACTTGTTCGGCGAACGGTATTTCGCTCCGCCCCTTGATCTGCCAAAGTCCGGTAATGCCCGGTATGACATCCAGTCGCTTACGCTCCTCCAGCGTGTACTGCCGCACTTCTTCCGGCAGAGGCGGTCGGGGTCCGACCAGACTCATGTCGCCGATCAGCACGTTCCAAAGCTGGGGCAGTTCGTCAATACTGGTGCGACGGATGAACCCACCGACACGAGTAATTCGGGGGTCTTTTTTCATCTTGAAGATCACACCGCCTTCCATCTCGTTCTGTTTCTCCAGCTGCGCCTTCATTGCTTCGGCGTTTTGATACATGCTACGGAACTTGTAGAAGATGAAGTTTCGTCCGTAACGCCCGACGCGCACCTGCCGGAAGAACACCGGACCGCGGCTGTCGAGTTTCACCGCCAAGGCAACTAGCAGAAAGAGCGGAGACAAAACAACCAATCCAAACAAGCTGCCGACAACATCCATCAACCGCTTGGTCGCATACGCGGCGAAAACCGTCAATTTCCAAGCCTTGAGCCGCAGACTCCGACGAGTGTTTCCATGCGTTCTGGCAGCCAGCTCCTTAACGAGCTGGTCCAAATCTGCGTCCACAGACTTATCGAGAAAACTCTTCATCTGTACCTTCTCACAACTCCCCCGCCAACACCTTCAGACGCTGCACCAGATCCTCGGACTGCTCGCGTTCATGCAACTGCGCCGCGCTGCGTAACTCGATGGCTGTTTGCACCATGTCGCTGTCGCCAGTCGCCAACGCATTGCCCTTGATCGTGTGGGCAAGACGATCCAACGCCGCCCAATCCGCATTTTCGATCACTTGATTAGCCTCTGACAGTTTCTCATTGACAGAGTCAACATACAACCCGTAGATCTCGTCCATCAAGTCCTTGTCTCCGGCAAACTGTTCGTTCAGGTATGCTTCGCAACATGCTTTCATTCTGCACCTCCTTCCCCTGGGTTCCAGGGGATGTAAAAGATCGTCTCGTTAAGAGACCCTAAATTCTGTCGTTGGATCGCCGTACTCAGTTCGCGCACCATGAGCCTTCCTCGCCCGTGGCAGCTCATCTCGTTGTTCACGATCGTAAACGCCGTTCCCGTATCACCCGCAGCCACCTTCAAGCTGGGTTGCGGATTGCCGAAATCCCAAACCGTCAGTTCGGCATGGTCACCCTTCTGCCGGAGACGAATACTGACCACCTCCTTGCGGCGCTGGTGGTCGTCAAATCCGTGGTCGTAGATGTTCATCAAGTGTTCCTCCAGCACCAGCTGGACACGGTCGATCAGACTTTCCGGCCATCTTTCCTTGGCACACCATCTGCCCGTCGTTTGCGCGATGTTATCGACCAACGATGGAGACAAGGGTGTCGTCGCCTCGTAAATCCCGTCGAGCATTCGCCTGCCGCCAAACATGAGAATCGACACATCGTCCTGAAACCGGTCATATCCGAACTCAATGCAGGCGGCCATGTACTTGTCTGGAGCAATCACGATGGATCCGGACCGTCCCGAATCGGTCACCAACTCCAAGGCAAGCCGATTTGAGAGGTCACGCGGAATCTGGTCCGCCCCATCCTCGTCGCGCGACAAATCGACCGTCCCGTCCGAGGCCGCCACACAAACCGCGCCCACAGGCAAGGTCTCCGTAATTACATCATCGGTTGAATAAACCGTGTCCGGCATCAACCCGATCGGCAAGTTGCCACGATGATCCGGATTGATGTTCAGGAACTTCGTCTTGTCAATATCAATCACCGTCAGGCTTGCGGTTCCACAACAAATGCAGCTAACAGTGCCGCCATTTTCGGACGTGCCGTCATCCCGCATGGTGGGCGGCGAATAAATGCATATCTGAGCGGTCATGTAGGACACGTCGGCGAAATTCTCGCGGAAGAACTCCTGCAACCGGTTTGCGACATGGTCGGGTGTCAACAACTGCTTGTCGCGCAAATGCGTGTGGGCAATCTGTCGCAAAAACGCTTGCACTGCCATCATCACGAGCGCCGCATTTGTCCCGTGGCCCTGAATATCGCCCAGTACAAACAAAACACGTTCGGCAGCAAGAGCCATCACTTCGTAGAGGTCGCCGCTCACGGACTCGCGCGGACACCACCACGTCGTGTAGAAATAACGGTCGTTCATCATAGCCCGTGCCGGAAGCATGCTACGCTGCACGTGCGCAGCGAGCGAGAGGGACTTGCGTTGCTCGATTACCTGATTCTCGACAAACCGCTGAATGCGGCGTGCACCGATCACGCGCTGGAGCCGCTTCACCAGCACTTCAGTACCGGCGGACTTGGGAAGGTAGTAGCTCATCGGATCATTGATAATCTTCTTGAGAAACCCGCTCCCCTCCTCAGGATCAAGGGCGGTCATGAAGAAGAACGGCATATTCGGGTCGATATCACCGCGCACCATGTTGCGAAAATCAAAACCGTCCATGTCCCCCATCATGATGTCAGTGATTACTGCGCTGAATGTATGGTGATCCTTGCGGAGGATGGCAATGGCTTTGTCCACCGTCTCGACAGCAACCGTATCGTACCCGGCTTTTCGCAAGCGGGCACAAACGGTAATCCGGATCAACTTCTCGTCGTCCAGAACCAACACCTTCATCGCATCATAATTGTTTTCTGACATAATCTCCGACCAACCCTTCAGGCATACCGAAATGAGTCATTTTCATACCATGCTCACAAAAAGTACACCTATACGTTTTCCGCAACAAGGTTTTATTCTATTCTTTTATCCCCCCTTTGTCAATCTCAATCGCTAGAAACAGCCAACGTAGAGCCTCGTAGTGGGTAAGCACCCTTGAGGGATGAAATGCCGCCATCTCGCAGCTTAGTGGGAGGGGCACGCTTTCGTGCGACCGAGATCTATTAGCTACTAGCGGCAAGGTGTGTAGATTTCTTGCTCTTGGGACCGAAAGTCAACCTAGTCGCAAAGTGACATATAAAGGCTTCGTCATCCAATTGAGGCAATTGTAAAACCTCCTAACCATCCTGTCTTCAATCATGGAATACACGGAATGCACTGGAAACGCGAGTTTCCTGAAAAAACATTCCGTGAGTTCTCTGTATTCCGAGGTTTTGAAATTACCTCTTTCGCGTCTCAACACAAAAGATACTTGTCGGGAGTGTATCGAGAACGATATACTGTTTTTCGCCGTCGGGATACGGTACTTTCTTCGTGAATATTCAAGGAGTCTGTAGAAAATGGGCGTTGTGGATTTGAGAGATGAGATTATTCAGTTGCCGAAACAACACGATACGTTTGTCGGAATCGACTCGGACGGGTGCGTATTCGACACGATGAACGAGAAACAGAAGGTGCATTTCCATCCTCTGATTATCAGCCACTGGCATCTGGAAAAAATCGCAGATGCAGTTCGTGCCTGTGCGGTCTTCTCCAATCTCACCTCGCGTTTTCGCGGGTCGAATCGTTTTCCCGCTTTGCTCCGCACGTTTGAGTTTTTGAATGAGTATCCCGGTGTGAAGGAGTCAGGTGTCGAGTTACCGCGGCTCGATGCGTTGCGTTCGTATGTGAACTCAGGACTGCCACTAGGCAATCCCTCCCTGCGTGATGAAGTCGAACGAACGCATGATCCTGATCTCGCTTCGCTACTGGAATGGAGTTTACAGGTGAATAAAAGCATCGATACCAAGATGCGCCCCGTCCCCCCCTTCCGCAACGCCTTGCGCGCGTTTACATTGATTCAATCAGGGAGCGACTCGATGGTGGTTTCCCAAACGCCTGTCGCTGCCCTGCTTCGCGAATGGAAGTATCATCAAATCGATTCCTGTGTCGATTGGATCGCAGGTCAGGAACATGGAACGAAGGCAGAGCAGCTGCGTCTGGCAGCGGACGGCAAGTATCCGATGAATCGCGTGTTGATGATCGGTGACGGTGTGGGCGATTTGCAAGCTGCACGTAAGGCGGGCACGCGTTTCTATCCAATCCTCCCGACGGAGGAAGAGGAGTCATGGATGCGTTTTTGCGAGGAAGCCTACCCCCGTTTTCTGAACGGCAACTACGATGCGGAATACGAATCCGTACTGGTAACCGATTTCGAGAATCGATTACCCGAAATCCCGCCGTGGAAATCGAACACGTAACCTAAAAACCGCGTTTGCCTATAACTTCGAGCCGCCAGAGGCGGCAGTGAAGAGTGACGAGAGAAATTTCACGCGGAGACGCAGAGGTTCGCATGAAGCCGCAGAGAATGGGGAGGGGCAACGTCCCCGTTGTCTCACTTCGCTCGGAATGACGAATGAAAACGGGAGGGGCAACGTCCTCGTTGCCTGAAAAGAGGAGGGACGCGCTCCGTCGCGTCCGCTTGTGTAATGGTGACACCCTCGTTGTCGAAAGCGACATTGGTTGCGATGGCATGGTTACGGAAGCCCTGGCGTCACCTATACAGACGG
>JAFYDR010000080.1 GCA_017544725.1 Kiritimatiellia bacterium | reverse complement strand
GCGACAGCTTCGCCGTCTTATCGAACGACACGCGACATAGAACACGAGCCATGCACCATCACGTCACTCGTCACTGGCGACCTTGCCGCCCTGTGTTGCCGCTACGCGGCTTGAGGAGTTGCGATCCATAATGCGGGGGTTACACCCCCGCCTGTGCCTGTGTCGCCCCTACGGGGCTGCGGGAGGGGCAACGTCCCCGTTGCCTCACTTAACACGCCTACCCGGCTTAACACGCTTATCCCGCTGGCGGCGCAAGCCGCCTGTCTTCAGGTTGTTCTAGTTGTTTCCAAAATCCTCTCGTGCGCATGAGATGGGTGAATTACACAGATGCGCCCCTGTCACCCTGTCACTTTTACTTTTGACTTGAGGAAACCGCGATTCTTTGTTATGGTTTTTCATCGCTTTTCACGAAAGGAAATCAGGATGAAAAAAACTGTTTTGTGGATGATCAGTTTGGTTTTGATCGCACCGTTTTTCGTGTCGGCTCAGTCTGCCGCACGTCCAAACGCGATCGTGAAGCACGTGCTACTGATTGGAGTCGATGGTTTCGGAGCCAGGAATATCCCGTGGGATCGCATGCCGAATCTGAGCAAGCTGCGTGACAACGGACTGTACACGCCGGGACGGAACTGCTTCCCGACGGCGTCGGCGATCAATTGGGCGACCGCGTTGATGGGCACGACGGTTGACTTCCACGGATATCGCAAGTGGAACAGCAAGAAGCCGGATGTCGAGGCGTATCAGCTCACGACAAAAGGAAAGCCCCCGTGCATTTTCTCTGAAATCCGTCGTCAAGACCCGAACGCCTACACCGTCTCCATCTTTGACTGGGATGGCATCGGGTTCATCCACGAGACGAACGATGTCTCCACCTCCATCTTCTTCCCCCACGACGCTGAAAACTATTTGGATCAGGAAAAGAACGAAACCAAACGGATGATTGAGGAACTGGCGAAGAAGCCGACTCTTGCCTTCCTCTATTTCGGTCGCGTCGATTCCACCGGACACAAAATGGGATGGGGTACGCCGGAGTATATTCAGGCCTGCGTCGATACCGATGAACACATCGGCAAGGTAGTCGCCTACCTCAACGAGAGCGGCATGATGATGGACACGGCCATTATACTGATCGCGGATCATGGCGGGCACGACAAGGGACATGGCGACGCTACGCTGGCGTGTTATGACATTCCCTTCCTTGTCTATAGCCCGAAACTCGCGGGATACAAATTCCGTCAGCCGGTCTATCTGCCGGACACCGCGCCGACCATCGCCTGGTTGCTCGGTTACGAGGTTTTCGAGGGCTGGCGCGGACGCCCCGCGCTGAAGCGTTAACCGTATGGAGCATGATATGAATCTTGTGCGAATAGGCGGAAGACGGAATTGGTTGCGGATTGGGTTGCTCGTCTGCTGGGCATCGGCAACATGGGCTGGCGTCACGGAAAC
Source organism: Kiritimatiellia bacterium (assembly GCA_017544725.1). Taxonomy (GTDB): domain Bacteria; phylum Verrucomicrobiota; class Kiritimatiellia; order RFP12; family UBA1067; genus RGIG8368. Next base: position 9,903 of record JAFYDR010000080.1, on the reverse strand, counting down.
GGATTTCACGACGGAATCCGGTACCGCGTGGGTTTGCCCCGAAGGATGGACTTCCGTCAAAATCACCGAACGGTACAGTGGCGGCGGCGCAAAACTGAATACCAGCGGCGCATCCCTGACGACTGCTTCGTATTCAGGATCCGTCACATCCGTCGTCTTCTCGGTACGTATTCGTCCAACAACATCTGGCAACAACAAGGGGACTGACATCGACCTCTCTGTTTCGGTGGGAACGACAAGTATATCGGAAACGCCACTCCAAACCTTCTCGATTCTCTCCGAGATCACGTCCCAAACTTTGACAAACCTGGTCGTCACCTTCCCCGAATCGGACAACATCCGGGTCATCCAATTGAAGGTGGATCAACGCACGACGGGAGCGATTGAACTTTTTTCGGTCACTTCGTATTGGGTGGATGGTTCTGCTCCCGTTGCGTTGAGCGTACCTGTAATTGGCGAGGAGACCTCACGCTCCGCGACCGGATTTACGGCATCTTGGTCTGCCGTACCAGATGCCGCATCCTATCTCTTCCGCATCGCCGGAATCGAGGTCGTGAACGCCTCGCCCGGTACGGCGTTCTTCACCGAAACGTTCGCTCCAACGGTTACGTCCAGCACCACCGCGATCAAGCAGTTCAACAACTACACCGATATGCCGGGCTGGAGTGGCGAACGGGTCTATCCCTCGTTGAACGCCTTACGAATCGGTAGCACGTCCGCTCGCGGCTGGCTCCTGACTCCTTCGATCACCCTGCCTGCCGAAAGCAGCAACTATGCAGTGAGTTTTGAAGCCGCAATCTATACCGCATCAGAAGCGGAAGATGCGCACGTCAAACTGGTCACGAACAGTGGGAACTCGACCTCGCTGATCGAGACGCTCTCGCTCACGACGGCAACCAACACCTACACCGTTCCATTTGCCGCGACCGCCGGACAGAGCGTACAGCTCTGTTTCGAGTCGGGCGAACGGGTCAAGAGCTGCCGCTTCGTATTGGATGGGGTACGCATCCTCAGCGGATATTCCAACGGCAGCATCGCGACGAACTGGATCGGTACGGAAAGTGGCGGAGAGGTGGCAGCCACCTCCACCAACCTGACGCAACTTTCCATCGGGACTTACGGGTATCAAGTCAAGGCACTGGCGCAAGCGGGAATGACAGGAGAACTGGATTCCGACTGGTCCGCCATGCGGGAAGTGACGCTGCAACCATCCGTCCCCCCTACCCTGACGCTGGAAACGCGGCAACAGGCGTGGGCGGGCGAATCCCTGACCATTCCCGTCACTGTCACAAAGACAGACGGTGACGCATTGACAGGATTCGCCGTTACCACGGAAGCGGAAGGCGAAACGACATGGACGCTGGTGAGCGAAAACGCCGCCACCGTTCTCTACCGAATCACCTATACGCCTGTCGCAACGGATGTGGGCGAACAACAGTTTCAGATACAAGCATCTGACAAGGACGGAAACGGAACGGCAACGATTCTCGTTCAGGTCTATCCCGCAGGAACGCCCTGCGTTGCGCTCACGCAAGCGAAGGGAACCTACACGCAGGATTTCAATACACTGACAAACTTTGCCTCGTCCGTGGCAGACAGGACGGGATGGCATAATCTTTCTATGCCACTTCCCGCATGGCAAGCGTATTTCGGCAAAGTACCGCTGACGGAAATGCTGACCAAGACGAACGGTACGGCAACGGGATTTTATGTCTATCCTCGCCAACCCGAAACAGGCAATTTCTCCATTGGAACTTGCGGTGGCAACAGTTCCTCCTGCATCTTTGGATGCGCGTTCACCAACGCAACGACAGAAACTTTGACGGAATTCACCGTCTCCTTCGAGGCGGCACAATGGTATGTCGGGAACAGCAACGTCGAAACGCTCGCCTTCCAGTACTGCGTGACCAACCAGTGGGTACCGCTCGACGAAGTGCCGTCGGCAAGCTGGCAAGAGGCAGCAGCGTTGACATACCATTCGCCTGTCGCATTGCAAGAAGGCGAGGCGAAGTACCATACATTCACGCACGAGACAAAAACGGACGTGATCCCGAACGAGTTGCCGCCGGGGATGCTGTTACTAATCCGTTGGGTGGACTCGGATGATGCCGGAAACGACCACCATTTCGCGGTTGACGACTTCAGCCTTTCGTGGAAAGGCAAATATCCGACCGGTACAATCTTCCTGATCCGATAGGGTTTCGATCGGTTTCATCCTTTAAACCTAGATTCCTCTGTTGGAAAATCTCCAAACAACGGAATACACGGAACGCACGGAATGGTTTTCAGGAAACTCGCGATTTTCAGTGTATTCCGTGTTCGAAAAACAGGATGGCTGAAAGGTTTTGAAATTACTTTCCTTTCACCATTTGGGTGAATGGTTGTTTTGTTATGTGTGAACCACAACTTCGTCCCTCCCTGTCAGTACGACGCTTACCGCTTCCTCCGCGCCTCAGCGTCTCCGCGTGAGACTTCGAACGAGGTTTTTAGGCTGAATGAGGTGTGCAGACCAACCGGTCCGCGCATCGCCTCTACTTTGCCTGTAACTTCGCTGCGCGAACGGTTCGGTAGTTAGGTTGTTCGGTAGTTAGGTGGTTAGATTGAGCCGTTCACGCATGGTATTAGGGAGGGGCAATGTCCCCGTTGCTTTTATGGGATCGACTATTGGGGCGTGGAAACATTCATGAGGAAAACTTGAAAAAGCTACCACATCTCGTCACTCGTCACTACTTCGCGCAGCGAAGTTGTTGTTTCTGTTGTTTTCATTTTCAAAAGACGACGGTGAAAAACGCAGATGCGCCCCGACATTCAGAACTGACTAAATTGCATTTGATAGGATTCGATAAAAATGATATAATCCAGTTGTAAAATGAAAGCAGAGGAAAGGCAGGTGTTCAGATGATACGGAAATTCTTGATGATGCTGTGCAGCTTTTTCACGTTCGCCCTGACTGGTGGTGCGACGACTTACTATGTTTCCATGGACGGCAATGACGCGAATAACGGCAAGTCCGCCGCCACCGCATTCCGTACGGTCAAGAAGGGATTTGCCACGATGCACAATAAATCCAGTGAGGACGAGCTGATCATCGCACCGGGACACTATACAATCTCCGAACGCCTCGCGCTCGCTGGACAGGATATCAATAAAGGAACAGATGTGGTACACAGCGAGACAGGCGATCCAGCGGACGTGGTGATCGACGCGGAGGGGACGTGCAACATCATGGCGCTCGCGCGCAGTGTTTTCGTCACCGGCATCACCTTCCGGAATGGTGTCTCGGTAGCCAAAGAGACTGCCGGTGGTGTCCGCATCGCCAACGCTACCAGCGCAGCGGACACGTACTCCGTCGTCTCCAACTGTGTATTTGACGCCTGCACCTGTACCAACGGTGCGGCTGCAGCTGCCGCTTACGTAGGACCGAGCGGAATCTTGCAGGATTGTATCATTACGAATTGCACCATGAGGACGAACAGCTGCGGCACGGTAACGATCTACAGCGGCGCAACCGTCTCCAACTGCACGATCGCCGCGAACGTCTCGTATCACACAAGCGGCACCTCCGGCATCTATGGAGGATACGGCGGCGGAGCGGCCAGGGCACGCATAATCGACTGCCGCATCCTACGGAACGCCGCGCCTTACGCGGCGGCCGCGCTGCAAGTACCAACGCTAATCGGTTGCGAAATCGTAGGAAATACCTCGACCACGGACGATCACAACGGCGGCGCCGTCTATCACAATTACGGCGGAGTCAGATTTTTCGCGACGAACTGCCTCTTCGAAGCCAACACCAACCTCTGTAGCGGCGGGAATGCCGGGGCGGTGTACCTCAGTCAGGCAAACGCAATAACGAACGAGTTTGCAGACTGCCGTTTAATTGGAAACGTAGCGAGTAATGTGGCAGGTGCGGTGCGCTGTGGACCGGGCGACAACACTGCTTTCCGTTTCGCGCGTTGCCGTTTTGAAGGAAACCGAGCGATGAGGGGAGGGGCTGTCTTCTGCAATGGATCCGGTTCTATCGATTTCGACGATTGTGTCTTCGAAGGGAACAACGCCGAGATGCAGGGTGGAGCTTTACTGCAGGCAGAGCAGGCAAAACTCTCGATGAATCGCTGCCTGTTTGCGGGCAACCGGGCGGAAGACAGCGGTGGCGGCATCAGCTTCCGGCAACAGCACTCCGCCGCGAATTTCGCCGCCACGAACTGCATCTTCGCCTCGAACACAGCGGTAAACTACGGTGGCGGGGCGGGGTCTGACAGCGGCAACCAAACGGCTTCCGCCAACAACGCCTATCCGATGTATGGCTCGTTCTACTCCTGTATCTTTACCAACAACCTAGCGGGAAAGGCGGGCGGCGGCTTCTGGCTACGGGAACCCAAGAGCAGACCGGAAGAGGTACAGGATCGTCCGCTGACCATCCGCAACTGCCTCTTCGCCCGCAACAGGGTAACTGGAACCGAGCAGTACAATTCGGGCGCAGGACTCCTGCTGATCTCGTATGCCTATCCCGTGGTTGACGGCTGTACCATTGTGGACAACGATGCGCAGTACACCGGCGGAGGAAGCGGAGCCGGCATATACGTCCGTTGGACGGGCGTCCTGTTCAACACGATCATCGCGCGCAACCGACTGCAAGGCGTGGAGAATGCGTCAGAAGACTGGATCAAGAGTGCCGACGCCACGGTGTCGAACTGCTGCGTCACGTTACCTAAAGATACCACCGCAAGAAAGCTGTTCACGAGCGATACCGCATCGTTTTCGGCAGATCCCGTATTTACAGACTTCGCGGCGGGTGACTACACGCTACACGCCATTTCGCCCTGCCGCAACAAGGGCGTCAATCAGGCGTGGATGGAGGAGGCGACCGACCTCAAGGGCGATGCACGTATCTTTGGCGGCATCGTGGACATGGGTTGTTACGAACGCGTCTATTCGCTTGGTACGATTCTGCAGGTGCATTGACTGACGAATGCGACATGGACGGCAATTCAACAGACAAGGAGAATGGAGAAACGCATGAAACGAATCATCTTGGCAACTTTGGCGGCAACCGGGCTTCTCGCGGCGAACGGCGGGGAGATGCGTACGGAAAAGAACTCGCCGGTCACAATACGGCGCGAGGTACAGGGCGACTTCGTGGTGGTCGGCGGCGGACTTTCCGGAGTCTGTGCGGCGATCTCCGCAGCGCGTCACGGCGCAAAGACCGTGCTGGTGCAAGACCGTCCCATGCTGGGCGGCAACGCCTCCAGCGAAATCCGCATGGGAATTATGGGGGCAGCCGGGAACAACAACAAGGAGACCGGCATCTTGGAAGAGTTGCAGCTGAATAACATCCGCTACAATCCGCTCTTTCGTTACACGCTCTGGGACGACATCCTCTACTCCGCCGTGAAGCACGAACCGAACATCACCCTGCTGCTGAACACCTCGGTGAACAATGTGGAGATGAAGGACGGCAAAATCGCGGCGGTGTTGGGCTGGAACGTTAACGAGTACTGTACCTACCGCATCAGCGGCAAACTCTTCGCCGACTGTTCGGGCGACGGCATCCTGCGCCTCTCCGGTGCGGAGTTCCGCCATGGACGCGAATTTCCTGAAGAATTTGGCGAGACCTTCACACAGGTCGGCGGCGACCACCGCACGATGGGCAATTCCATCCTCCTCCAGCTCCGCAAGACCGAAGAGGAACATCCCTTCACCGCGCCCGACTGGGCATATCATTTCACGGACAAGGATTTTGAAATGCCCAAGGATGAACCAAAGCCCCAAGGCGGCAAACATTATTCCTACAAGCGACTTTATCCGGGCAACAACAATTTCTGGTGGATCGAATTCGGCGGCAACATCGACACCATCGGCGATGCCGGTGCGATCCAGTTCGAGCTGAAACGCATCGCCTACGGCGTCTGGGAATACATGAAGAACCATCCCGACGGACGCTGCAAGGGGTACGACCTCGACTGGATCGGCAGCCTTCCCGGAAAACGCGAGAGTGTCCGCTTCATCGGCGACCACATCCTCACGCAGAACGACATCATGAAGGGCGGCAAGTTCGACGACATCGTCGCCTACGGCGGTTGGACGTTGGACGACCATCATCCCGATGCCTTCTTCAAAAAGGGACATCTGAGCGAGCACCACACGCCCCCCTCCCCCTTCGGCATTCCCTTCCGCTGCCTCTACTCGCGCAACATCCCGAACCTGATGTTTGCCGGACGTGACATCTCTTGCACGCACATGGGACTGAGCGCCACACGCGTAATGGGAACCTGCGCACTCCTCGGACAGGCCGCCGGAACGGGTGCGGCACTCGCGCTGAAATACGGTGTAACGCCCGCCGAATTGGGCAAGAAACACATCGCCGAACTTCAGGACACGCTGGAGGACGATGACGTGATGTTGCCGTACCGCTGGCGCAAGATTTCGAAACTCACCGCCGACGCGGAAGCGACGCACGAGATTCTCCGCAACGGGATCGACCGCAATTACAAGAAACAGGACAACGGTGCCTGGCTGGAACCGGGTAAGGATTCCTGCGGGTACAGTTGGAAAGAACCCGTTGCGATTCACGGTTGCCGCCTCGTCTTCGACACCGACTTGGGAACGACCAATAAACGAATGTTGAAACTGGAAGCCGAACACAATTACCGCAAGATGCCGTGGATGCTTGCCAAAGCATTCCGTGTGGAGGTGCGTGTGAACGGCGAATGGAAGACGACATTCGAAGAGAAGGAGAACATCCAGCGTCTTCGCCGCATTTCCTTCCCGTCAGTCAACGCCGACGCAATCCGCCTCACGGTGTTATCTACCTGGGGCGAAAAGCAGGCACACGTCTTCGCCTTTGATGTACTGTAAGAGCTTTTAGCTTTTAGCTGTCAGCTACTAGGCGGCGGCGCGTTATATTAAGGCGGCTGACGCCGCCAGCTTGGTAAGCCGGTTAGGTGGGGTAAGCGGGGTAAGCTGGATAAGCCGGGTAAGCGGGGTAAGCGTGTTAAGCCGAGTAAGCTGAGAGGTTGAGAAGAAGGCAGTAGGGTAGCAAAGCCGCCAGTCCAACACGGATTCTAGGATCGTTAGCCGTGCCGTTACGCAGAAGTCCCCGCCTTTCAGCTTCCCCGCTTCTCAGCTGGCGGCATCAGCTGCCTTCATTCGTCACTCGTCATTCGTCACTCGTCACTGGCGGCTCTGCCGCCCCTACTCCCTACTGCCTACTCCCTTCTTTTCACTTTTCATTCTTATCTCTTCATTCTTCATTGCCGCCCTCGGCGGCTGGGCGGCAAAACCGCCCCTCAATACAAGAAACCGAAAAGCCAAAGAGGGATTTTGTTGCCTATGCCAAGTTCTACGCCGTCATTGACAACGTAACTGTCCGGCAAGTTTTTTATCTGCGAGAAGCCCTTCCCTCGCCCGCCGATTTCGAAAAGCCAACGGTTCATCACCTTGAAGTCTCCGTCGGGAGGAATCGCGAAGTCAAGTCCGGCTGCGCGTAGCTGATTCGCAAAGAATGTCTCCCTTACCGCACCGATATCGGGATTGGACATGAGCGCATACATCAGATTCGTATCGCCGAGAAAAAGCTTCTCCGCGACGCCCAACCTCTTCAACTTCGCGTTCTTTCCTTTGATCGGTTCCGACACGACAAGCTCAGCCTTCTCCAGAACGTCGAACATTTTGATTCCTGCGTTACGATCTGTTTCGAGTTCCGCATACAGCTCCGACATGTTCGGGGTCTGTGGACAACTCGACGCCAGAATCATGAGCATCTTCTTCGTCTTGCGCACGGTCGCAGCGGAGACATCGACCACTTTCGGGAAATCAACGTCAAGCACCGTTCCGACGACAGATACAAGACGTTGTCCGAACTGGGATTTCGCCTCCTTCCCGAACGGATAATACCCACGCTTAAGATACTCCTCGAAAAGCGGCAGAATCTTCCGTCTGCGTACCATTTCCAGTGCCATCACTCTGTGACGCGAGACGACATCCTCGATAGAGACTGGCGAGAACTTCACCCCCTCCTCGAATTCCAAAAACTCCCTGAAAGAAAGCCCCTCCAGGTTGTAAACCGCTTGGCGGCGCGAAAGGTCTGCCCGTGCCGCTGTCAACTGTAGCACTGAAGATCCGCTGAAGACTAGATTCAACTTGGGATAGGAATCATGGATCGTCTTAACGAGCCTTGCCCAGTGCTCGGCGTGATGCACTTCGTCGAGAAAGAGATGGGTACAGCCGTGCGCGTACAGCCATTCCACGGCATCCAGAACATCATGTGACGCGAACCAGATGTGGTCCAGCGAAAGATAGACCGCCCGATCATCCCCAGCACCGAATGTCTCCTTGATGTGCTGAAGAATCAGCGTTGTCTTACCGCATCCCTTGGGACCTTTTATGCAGATCAAGCGGTCATTCCATTCTATCTGTGGACAAAGATATCGCCGGAAATCAAACGAAACCTCGTCAATAAGGCGACTCGATGTATCCAACAGCAGTCTGATGTCGCTTTCTTCCATGACTATCTCCCCTCAAGTTCTGTCACAATCAATGTTTCAAAACACGAATATTGCAACAACATTAGTGTTTCAAAACATCAATATCATACTGTAAAGTCGTCCCTGAAGCAAGGAAGAAATAGACATTTTCAAGGGGAGGGCGCATCTGTGTATTCCGCCGTCATCTTTTAAAAATCAAAACAACAACTTCGCTGCGCGAAGTAGTGACGAGTGACGAATGACGAGTGACGAGATGTGGTAGTTTTCCGAGTTATATGGAGAGCAGCCGTCCCGACGGCAATGATGTGAACGATACAGCCTCCGAGACGGCGGCTCTCCATAGCGGCAAGCCCCCTGCCCGCGACACGCAGGACTGGCGAGACTGGCAGGACTAGCGGGACTGGCAGCCCACTACCACCCTGCCTCTCCGATTCCCCTCCGTCCCCATTGTCTCCACTGTCCACACTTCTCAGCTGACGGCATCAGCCGCCTTCATTTGTCACCAAATAACAGCAAAGCAAGCTTACAACCACACTTACTTATAGGATTCATTAATACAGATCCAAGCTCGGCTGTAAAAGAATCGTATTTAACTCCAACTACAAAACCCTCTCCAAACAGCGTCAAAACTATTACCCAGATAATTCCAACGATAATTCCGACTGTCCGCCATAAGAGTCCCTTGTTTTCGTTAGTGTCCATTTCTGTTTTCTCCTTTAACCTCGTCATTCCGTGTCAGTTTGATAAAGGCTTCGGAATGAAAAGCCTTTACCCGTGCGGCTACTCGTGAACATCCCATTGATGCCGCATATTCAATGAGATGGAAAGTTTCCTTTTCATACCATACGAATCATACCACCACATCAACTCGTGATCCAGGTTCATTAGCATTCCATTCGATCGAACGGGATGCTAATGAACGAAACTAGTCCCTCTCACACCGATCCAAGGCGATTTTCGACAAAACTGGTCTATCGGATACAGTACCCGTTATGAGTAGTGTTTGCCCTACACGAATCTCGCTCGCTTCATCCTTACTCATCCCGTCAAAGCGTGCGGAAATGCTCAGTCCGACCTTATCCATAATAAGTTTGACCTCATCAAAAATTGTGGTTTCAACCCTTTTGACGGTGGCACGTAATTTAATACGCTTCCCAAGGAATCGTGCTTCCTGTTCCTTGTTTACTCGCTCATCAAAGATATCATTTCCTGTTTTGGAAGGTCTGTTAACAGCGCGTACGATTTCTGCGAATGCTTTGTCACTCAATTCCAAGTCATGTGCTATATAATACTCAGGTTGACCCGGATGAAGTTGTTCTTCTGCACGACGCTTTTCCTCTTCTTGACGACGCTTTTCCTCTTCTACACGACGCTTTTCCTCTTCTTGACGACGCTTTTCCTCTTCTACACGACGCTT
>JAFYDR010000079.1 GCA_017544725.1 Kiritimatiellia bacterium | reverse complement strand
AGTTGTTGTCTTCAGGTTGTTCCTGTTGTTTCCAAAATTCTCTCGTGCGCATGGGGTGGGTGAATTACGCAGATGTGCCCTTGTAACGAAGTCCTCTCACTTTTGCATTGACTTTCCTTCATTTTTAGACAATAATAAAAAAGTTTTCAGCGAGGTGTATTTATGCAAAGTTTGATCAACCATTTAAATCAGCTTCAGGATTTAATTCTAATCCGTGACGAGCACCGCCAGACCGGCGATGGGAGTCACTTGGAGCGGCTCAACGAATCCATTGACGCGTTGACAGAAAAATTGCCTACCGACGTGCGTTCTCTTTTCCAGCGGCTGTACAACAAAGACCACATTGTAATGGCCCCGATGTACAACGGAAACTGCTCTATCTGCGGGATGCGGATGCCGATCTCCCAGGTTCAGGCGGTGCGTCTCTGTAAAACCCTCCAGAACTGCCCGAACTGTGCGCGTATCCTTTTCGAGGAGAATGATGCGCCCCAGTGGATCGGGGAGTCTCCCAGCCGCACGACCCCTCGGAAATCGGGTATCTCGCGCTTCTCCAACCCCTCCCTGATGATTTCCAATCTGAAGGCGACGAATGGGAAAGAGGCGATTATTGAGCTTTGCCGCCTGATGGAAGAGAAGAAATTCGTTTCCAACTCGGACAAGTTAATCCAGAGCGCACTCGAGCGCGAGGCTGTTCTTAGCACTGCCGTGAGTGACGGATTGGCATTCCCGCACGTCCGTGGCGTTGAGGGCGGCGGGCTGACGCTGGCGCTTGGCGTTTCCAAGGAAGGAATCCCGTTCGACGATGCGGGGAATATCGTTCACATCATTTTCATGATTACCATTCCGACAGCGGTCAGCGCATTCTACCTGCGCCTCATGTCGGGATTGACGGAAGCCTTTGTCAAGGAGCAAAACCGCAATGCGGTGATTGCTGCGGAGACGCCCGAAGCGCTTTGGAAAGCGTTGACGAAAGCGACCCGCTACGCCGTTAAATAGAGAGCTGCCGGGCGCGTGGTGAAATTGGCAGACACGCAGGATTTAGGTTCCTGTTCCGCAAGGAGTGTGGGTTCAAGTCCCACCGCGCCCACCATAAAACGGCAGTAGCAAGTGCCTCGCCCGTGCTGTGTGCGGGAACGTTCATTGGGATAACTTGGAAACTACCGCATATCGTCACTCGTCGACGAAGGCGTCGTCGTTACGCAATCGGATGCGACGGAGCGCGTCCCTCTCAAGGCGGATGTTGCCGCCAGCTGGTTAAGCTGGGTAGGCTAGTTAAGCGTGTTAAGCAGAAACCTGACTACATGGCGATGCGGACGCGCAGGAGTACGTCCCTCCGTTCGATCGCAATCGATAGCTACTGCTGACACGCGACAAACGACACGCGACATGCCGCCTTCATTCTTCATTTTTATCTTTTCATTGTCGCCTCCGTTGGCTTACTTCTCAGCTGGCGGCGTTAGCCGCCTCCATTCGTCACTCGTCATTCTTCATTCGTCATTGCCTCCTCTTGCGGCTTCGATAGCAGAACTGGTAACGAAAAACACAGATGTGCCCAATTGTTCGTTGCGGATGACTGTTTGCTTGCCCGTGATTTTGATTTTTGGTAGTATCACCCCATGTTTACACGTTTACAGAAGAAATTGTTTGGGTTGGTATTGGCGGCAGTCGGTTTTGTCGGATGGTCTGTCGCCTTTGCGCAGAGTAACACAACGACGGTCATTCAAGCTGCCGTGGAAAATCCCGATACGTTGCAGAGCGACGTTCTTGTGGTGGCGTCAGTTGAATCGACCAGTTCCGCAATAGCTTACTTGACGAAACTGGTGGATTCGGTTAGTGGTTGGGTGTGGGGCGTTCCTTTGTTGTCGGCGATCCTTGTGACGGGACTGCTCCTGACGGTGATGTTGCGGTTCCGTCATCTGTTTTATTTGCGCAGTGCGTTTCGGTATGTATTTCATCAGGAAGGTGGGGGCGTTTCCGGCGAAGTCAGTTCCTTTGGAGCACTCTGTACCGCGCTTTCCGCGACGATCGGAACGGGAAACATCGTGGGAGTTGCGACTGCCATCGGAACGGGCGGTCCCGGCGCCTTATTTTGGATGGAGGTCGCGGCGTTCTTCGGCATGGCCACCAAATATGCGGAGGGACTGCTGGCAGTCAAGTACCGCGAGGTGACGCCTGACGGTCGTGTGCTGGGAGGCCCGTTCTACTACATCGAACGCGGGTTAGGTAGGAAATGGAAACCGCTCGCTGTCGCGTTTGCGTTTTTCGGCGCACTCGCGGGAATTATGGGAATCGGCACCATCACGCAGATTCACGGAATCACCTCTGCCGTGCAACGCTTCTTCGATCCGAAGTTCAATCCGGCGGATTTATCTACGGGCATCCAACTCTTCGGTACGACCTATTCCATTCCGGTTGTCGTGGCGGGAATCTTCGTGACCGTCTGCGTGGGGCTGGTCGTGATTGGCGGAATTCGGCGTATCGCAAAGGTCTCGATGGTGATTGTCCCGTTCATGGCAGTCTTCTATCTGGTGACCATCGTATTCCTGTTGTTCAACAATTTGTCTCGCATCCCAGGGGCGCTGGAGCTGATCGTGCGTGCCGCATTCAATCCGGAAGCGGTGACCGGCGGTGTGGTCGGTTCTATCTTTGTCGCCATGCAAAAGGGAATCGCGCGCGGTGTGTTCTCCAATGAAGCGGGACTCGGTTCCGCTCCGATCGCGGCGGCAGCCGCGAAAACGAACGAACCGGCAAGACAGGGCCTTGTCTGTATGACGGGTACCTTTATCGACACCATTGTGATTTGCACCATGACGGGTTTGGCGATTGTCGTGACCGGCGCATGGGAACCCTCGCTTGGACTGAAGGGGGTAGATATCACCATCGAAGCGTTCAACCGGGGCTTTGCCTTCATGGGACACCATTCGGCTTCCTTCGCATCCCTCTTCCTGATGATCGCGCTCACGTTCTTTGCGTACACGTCGATCCTCGGATGGGACTACTACTCGGAGAAGTGCTTGGAGTATCTGGTCGGTACGCGGCGGCAGTGGGCGGTGAAGATCTACCGTTTCCTGTATGTTGCGATTATCTTCATAGGACCGTACCTGACGGTTTCCGTGGTATGGGGGATCGCCGATGTGTTCAACGGTCTGATGGCCTTCCCGAACCTGATCGCGTTACTGCTGCTCTCACCCGTTGTCGCTAAGACTACATTCGATTTCTTTGCTCGCATGAAAAAAACCTGAACGCTTTGCCTATAACTGGGCGGCGAAGCCGCCCAGCTGAGAAGCGGGGAAGCTGAGAGGCTGAGAAGTAAGCAACCAGAGGTTGCAGTGACGAATGGGAGGGACGTGCTCCGTCGCGTCCACCGCGTAACAACGACGCCCTCGTCGTCGAAACGAAAGTTATCCCCATGAACGTTCCCGCGCACGCGCGGGCGAGGCGCTTGCCTATAACTTCGCGAGGGCGGCGAAGCCGCCCGGCGAGATAAGCGTGTTAAGCTGGTTAAGCGTGTTAAGTTGAGGCACTTCGTGCAGTGACGGAAAGCCCTGAAAGGGCGTCACCTATACAGACGGGGGTGAGCGAAGCGTAACCCCCGGCGGTACGACCAGTATCCGCTAAGCCCTGAAGGGGCGGCAGAACAATCTACCTCCACTCGCCATGCCGCGTCGTTTTCCGTCGCCCTTTCAGGGCTAACGTGCCTTTACTTGATTCCGGGGGCGGCGCTACGCTTGCCCCCGTCTGTGTACCTTCGCCCCTT
>JAFYDR010000078.1 GCA_017544725.1 Kiritimatiellia bacterium | reverse complement strand
GTTGGCGCACACCGCCGCCAATGCGCATATCAGCAGAACATCAATCTTTTTCATGCCCCGTATTATACCACATTCCCAAAACGCCTTGCCGGCCAGAAACTTCCATCCCCCGCCTATGCGCTATCCGCGCGATTTTCTTGCAAATGTTTTTCATTTCTGTTTTCCTTTCCTATCCATTACTGGTTTGCAAACCGCTTCTTCTTACAGAAACGCATAAAATCATTCCTTCTGACACTTGGCGCGTGAAAGTTTCCGCCCGCCCCCGTCTTGCAATTTGCAGGTGCCAGTTGCAAATTGCAAGACGGTTGTGGTATAATTCCACACCAAATGCAAAAGGAGGTAAAATGATTACGCGTGAAATGTCGAAGATTGCCAAACAGCGTACACGGGAGTTTCCCGTGCTTACCATTACCGGACCGAGACAATCCGGCAAGACGACTCTTGCAAAGACCTGCTTCCCGGGCTACGGATATGCCAATCTCGAAGATCCCGAAACGCGAGAGCTGGCGGAGAGCGACTATCGCCGCTTCTTTGCAATGTACAAGGCGCCGCTGATAATCGACGAAATCCAGAGAGTGCCTAAACTCGCATCGGCGGTGCAGACGATTGTCGACGAACGACGGAACGTCCCTGGCCAATATATCCTCACGGGATCGCACCAACCAATCCTCAAGCAGACAGTGACGCAATCGCTCGCAGGGCGAAGTGCATTTCTGGAGCTTCTTCCGCTCACCTTCAGCGAGATCGCGCATGGGGCATCGCGCATGAAAACCGATCCAGATTCGCTTATCCTGCGCGGCACGATGCCAGAGCTGGCGATTTCCGGCATGGAATCGACCGTGTACTACAGAAACTACTTGAATTCGTATGTGGAGCGGGATGTGCGCCTTATCGCCAACATCCGCAACACAACCGCCTTCAACAAGTTCATCACCCTGCTTGCCGGAAGGGTCGGACAGCTGCTCAACCTCAACACCATGTCGTGCGAGGTCGGAGTCAGCCACACGACGCTTGGGGAATGGATCGACGTGCTTGAAGCATCCTTCATCGTGTTCAGGCTCCAGCCGTACCACAGGAACATCGGCAAGCGGCTCGTCAAGACGCCCAAGATCTATTTTACGGAGACGGGGTTGGCATCGTATCTTCTGGGACTGCGCAACGCCGAGCAGGTGGCGCACGATCCCCTTCGCGGCAACCTTTTCGAGAATCTCGTCGTGTCCGAAATGATGAAACGCATCAAGAACGCCGATAGCGGCGACGAGCTGTTCTTCTTCCGGACATCCGACGGAATCGAGGTTGATGCCATGTTGCGGACAGCCGATGGTTTCCGTCCGATCGAGATAAAGTCGGCAATGACGCGTTCGGCTTCGCTCGAATCTGGCTTGAACCGTTTTCTCGCGCTTCAGCCCGAGTCCATATCGCCGACCGTGGTTTATGCAGGCCGCAGCATACCCGCCGGAAAGGACGGGATCGGCTACAGAAACTTCCTCACCATGTAACAACACCATAAAGCCCGTTTCCCTTTCTACTTACAGAGATAACTCGCCGGCTTCCAGTTGAGCCTTCCTTTTCGGCTTCGTTTCGCTGCCGACATTCTTCACTGGCAACGCTGCGCACACCTTGACGCACCTCGCCGCAAAGGCAACAATTCTATCTTCAAGTTCAATCATCTTTCTTTCCCATTGGCAATTGGATTTGGCATTGGCAGCATTTCCACATTGGCAACATTCTAAGGCCACTGTCTGGCCGCGTCTTTTCGGCAATGGCTCCGTGAGGAGTGACCATTGCAAATTTTGCAACAGTCACTCCGATATCAAATTCACCAATCATTTCACAGCATAGTACCCGCCGGTCTTCTTGCTGCCGCGATGCTCGATCTTTCCTGCGCGTCGGAGTGCTGCCAGAGCCTCCATTACAACGGTCCGTCCCTTCCCAGTAGCTGCTATTAATGCAGGTCCAGCTACTCCTGGTGTTCGAGAGATGACCTCCAGCAACTCTTCTTTTATCGTCCGTTTCATCGTCCGCTCACCGGACGATAAAACATTTAACGCCTCATTTATTCCGCCTTTTACAATCTCATTTTGAGGATGATTTTCCTCGCCTGTTGCTCCCGCTCGGTTTTCCGCGCTACTTTCCACAGTTCCTTCGTCAGCACTTGAATTCTTCTGAAGAAGCCTACGCCCCAAGTCAGTTAGTGAGTAGCGAATGTTCGGATCATGCGGAGAAAGCCCGTCTTTTGCGCAAATAAGGCCGTTCCGCAGGGCTGGATTGAGGTAGTTCGCCCGGAACGTCTGGCGGTGTTTGATGCCAACGGCAATCCGCAGATCCGATGGCGAACAAGGGCCGTCGCGCAGTGCGACAAGCAGCTTTTTAACTGGGTCGGTTACTGGTACGGTACTGGTACGGTACTGGTGCGGTTACTGGTACGGTTACTGGGGCGGTACCGTTCAGTTCGCGCATGGTTTCCGCGTCGGACTGAAGGAAGTATTTGTGGACCTGCAGCACGAACGTGAAATAGTCGCGGCAGGTGTTCGTCTCGATGATCGGCTTGGGTGATCCGTTCCTTTCGATCGCGCGGAGGATGGCGGGATAACCGGTGTTGC
>JAFYDR010000077.1 GCA_017544725.1 Kiritimatiellia bacterium | reverse complement strand
TCCGAACGAAGTGAGGCAACGAGGACGTTGCCCCTCCCGCGATAACAGTCGAACGCAATCGAGTGCAGTCGAATGGTTATGACGGGGTGTATATCCGATTTCGGGCAATGTGGACGTTGCCCATAGCCACGTAGCGGCGACACAATCCCATGGCTACGTTCGACGACGCGGACTTCGCAGACTAGCGTGTCAGGTCTAGGGGGAGAATACAGATTTCTGTGGTGGTTTTACCGACAGCCTGTTGCTTCTGTATGGAGTAGGCGAGATGGAGGTCATCACCAATGGAGGTGAAGGTGAAGCTTCGGAGTTCCTCGTGCGAGGCGAGTGTGTAGGCGGGACGAATGTCCGTCTCGGAGACGAACTCGAAAATCTTCAGGTGCCGTCGGCCCTGAATGTTGCAGGCTACATAAATACGGCCTTGGTACGCGAAGAGTGCAGGGGACGCGCAACTTCCTTCCACCGTGATACCTTTTCTCCATTTTTTCTCTGCCGGATCATAACTCGCCAACAGGATTCCCTTACTGGTTCGCAACGCAAGGTAGAACCTGCCTCCGCGTTCCATGAGCCGTCCCACATAGGCACTGCCGCATTCGAACGAGGGGAAAGACTCAACCTGCCAGTCCGCACCGTCATTGGTGGATGAGACGAGGCAACCGTCGAACGTGTCGCCTGGATTTCCACAGATGTATCCCCATCTCTTCCCTTGATACAGGGTCGGGGCGAACGAGAACCAGAGATTGGAGAAGGTCGCTTTGTGTTTCCGTCGGGACAAGAGTTGCGTCACTCCAAGCGTACTGAGAGAGTAACGGTTTGTTCCGTCGAGCAAATAGACCGGGATGACTTCGGGTGCGAAACGTTGCGAAGCCTTGTTCCATTCGCGATAATGGAATGCATGGTTGATGTGAAAGATATTTCTCACGGCGTCTTTTCGATTGATGGGAATGTTCCCTGCAACGCATCCTTCCGGGAAAACGAAAGCGCCAGTGTCCATACGACTACTCCCAACAACATAACGTCCCGTCACCTCCCAGTTCGGAAGCGTGAGCTTAGTCATTGTGGAGTACATGGTTTTCTGTCCCGAAGCGACGGTGGTGGTATCGTCCGCAATCGCGCTCAAATAAATGGTTTGCGGGTCGTCCCGTTCCCAAAGTAGTCGAGGAGCGAGGTTCATCTTGGAAGTTCCCGCCGGAATTCGGGTCGCGTGTTTCATCTGGCGCGAAAGATCTTTGCACGGAAGGTTCAACGTTGTCGGGAAAGATGGACACGACCAGCCTTCGTCCAACAACCAGGCGAGGTTGAATCGGTAGTAGATGCCGCTGCTCACAAGGTGGATCCAGTTGTCGGGCGATTGTGTGAGTGCGAAGTAGCCGCGCGGTTCCGCATGGTCGGCATCCATTCGGAAAAAGCCAGTGCTGTTTGCACCGCCGAGAAGATAACGCTCTTTCCCGTCCGTCAACAACCGATCTACGGGCCATGTCCTGCCCTCGTCGAATGTCAGCGCGGCAAAGAGTCCGTGTCCCGTAATCTTTTTTCCGTTCAGGGAGACGAACTCCAGCCCGCTGCCGTAACCTTTGTCGGTAAAGGAGAGGAGGAGAATCGGCCCTTCGCGCAAACGACGAATCTGTAGCCGTTGGCAGGAAGCAATGGGTGGGAAGGGAGAGGCGGAGACAGTCCACGATGCGCCGCAGTCTTTGGAGAGGCTCATGGGCATCCATTCCTTTTCGTCTTTGGTTACGTTATCGCCGCGACCGAAGGCGAGGAGATCGCCGTTCTTCAATTCGACGACACCGGCGTGGATTCCGGCGATTTTCCCTGTGGCGCGAACCCAGCTTTTGCCGCCGTCTTTCGAGAGATGGAGGATGCTGCCTCCGTTGCTGGTAGGAGAGGCATCGCAGACCTGTACGAGGGTACCGTTTCGCAGTTTGATCATACTGGCGACAACCTGATTTCCCGTTGTGTGTTCCGCATCGAGTATGCGCGGTTGCGACCAAGTGCGTCCCGAGTCTAGGCTGAATCTGCCGATCATGGCAAGGTTTTGCCAGCCACCTGCCGCCTCCATGCTGTTCACATGCCAGAGCTTATTTTCCTGCTCGTCGAAGAAGAGCGATGAGCCGGTTAGGTTTCGGTCTGCAACTTGGAAGAAGAGTTCGGGAAGAGACCATTCGGTGGAGCCTTTAGAAAGGAACAGATGACTGGAGAGGATCACCATCTCACGTCCCATTTCCCGTTCGCAGGAAAACCAAATTGCCAGAAGGTCTCCGTTCGGCAACCAGGTCAGTGCCGGGCAATGGTTGTGGCGGTAGAAAAAGGGTGTGGCGCGTTGGTTGTCCAGTCGCACGAATGGAATCGGTTCCACGAAGGTTGGTGGACTGTCCGAAGCGTTGCCAATTGGGAAAGTGGTGGGTGCCGTTGCAACGGATGTCGGTTGCATATCCGTACCCTTATTCGGCGGAATCGAAACGGAGAGCGGTTGATTCGACAGGTCTTCCACGATGCGGAATCCCGTAAACAGGGTCTTGTCTTCCGGTAACAGTGCGCTTCGGTTGGCGGAACGCAGAAATTCGAGTTGTGTGTTGTGGCTGCCGCCTCGTACGACCCTCGCGTATCCTGTTTCGGTCCCCACGTATCGTTCGGGGATGGGGACGGGATAAGCACCATACCAATCTGCGCACCATTCTTCCACGTTTCCGTGCATGTCGTAAAGTCCCCATGCGTTCGGCGGCGATTCTTTGACGCGAAGGGAAACGGGATTTGGCTTCCATTCAAATTTCTGGTTTTTCTTGAGCGCGTTGCGGTCGATGGCGAAATCCGTGACTGATCCTGCACGGCAGGCATACTCCCATTCCTGTTCCGTCGGGAGTCGATAGGTACGACCTTCCCGTTTGGAAAGCCACTCGCAGAAGGCAAGGGCATCATACCAGCTGACATAGATGACCGCTTCGTCATTTTCTTTTGAGAAGCCGTTTTTCCCACGGAGCGAACGATGTTCGGGACGGAATTTCTCGAACTGTTCATTGGTCACTTCCGTTTCGGAGACGCGAAACGAATGAGAGACACGGATTGTTTGCGGTGGTGCCTCATCGAAATGAATATCCCGTCCCAGTCCACCGAAAAGCGAAGTGCCGAGCGGAATCGGGATCATTCGCATCCCGAGCGAGTTGACGTTCAGTTCAGTTTTTTTTTAAGCGGAGAAAGGGTGATGCGGCGGAATTCGATGCCGCAGAGTTCCGACTGCAACTGGATTTTTCCAGCGGATGGTTGGACGCGTGCGCGGTTGACCACCTTGCCGTTGAAGAGACAGGTGACGTGATCGCCCTCGCAAATCAGTTCTGCCGTATTCCATTCGCCGAGGGGCTTTTCGTTTTCTGCGGGACGAACGGTCGGCACGTCCGCCCAATCACGCGCTATGTCCATTCGGCATACGCGGTCGTTTCCTGTCAACCGAACGGTCTTTCCCGTCGGACTGTAGATGTAATATTTTCCACCCAGCCGTTCTTCGCCAACGGTCGCTTCGAGAAAGATGTCAGGCCGTTCCTTCGTTCCGACCGTCCAGAAATCGCCGGAGGCTCCGAGAATCAGGTTGTACTCGTGGGATAGCATCCAGGTGTCGCCGAAACCGCCGTCCTTGCCGATAGAGTGAAAGAGGATACCGCTGTCCGGTGCGCACTTTTTCTTGCCCCCATAACTCCGCCCCGTCCAGCGGTACTCGACGGTCAGGTGGTAATCACGGTAGGCTTTTTCCGTCGTGATGCACCCCATTTCTTCGCCTGAAACGCGAAGTATGCCGTTGACGACGGAAAAGACATGTTTCGGGTCGTTCTCCTTGCCGCGTCCCTTGATGAAACGGTACCAGTTCGTCAGATCCTTTCCGTTGAAGAGCTCGATCTCTTCCGTGACCGCGACGGGGGCGGGATCCTGCGCAAAAAGCTGCATGGAGCCGACGCAGGAAAAGAGCAGGGCGAGACCTGCCGCATATCGTGAAAGCTGCTTCCGCTTTGTATCCATATCTAGTCTCCTTGTCACGTTCTTTCTCTGGGCAGCGCGTTGCCAAGCGAGTTTTCATAGCGGCGCTTCATGCGTAAGAAGAGATAGCCGCAAATCGGGATGGACAGGTAATAGATCGTTCCAATGATCGCCAGCGCGATCCACGGACGCGCGACGAAGACGCAAACGATAAAAATGACGAGCAGGATGAACGGGAACATCCACACGCGCGGCACGCGCAGATGCTTGGCAGAGAGTGTAGGAATCCGTCCCGCCAGAAGAATTCCGCAGACCAGCAGCGAGAAGGCGCAGAGAATGGGGTTGAGGCAAATCTCTGCATCGGTGATGAAATAGATGACGAGCGGAAGCATGACGAGTCCAGCGCCGCCGGGGGCGGGAAGTCCGAGGAAGAAATGCTTCCAGTACGGTTGCGTCGGTCCGTCCTCAATCATGATGTTGAACCGTGCGAGGCGGAATCCGCAGCAGAGCGCATAGAAGAGGGCGAGTCCCCAAAAGATACCGCGATAGGCGTGGTAGGCACTGCCGGGAACGACGGTCTGCATAATCCAGAAGTAGAGGAGCATCGCGGGTGCCACTCCGAAACTGACGAAGTCAGAGAGCGAGTCCAGTTCCGCGCCGAGTTTGGAGGTGGCGCGAAGCAGACGGGCAACACGGCCATCGATCCCGTCCAGGAAACACGAAATCAGGATGTAAACTGCGGCACGTTTCCATTCGCTCGCGCAACTGTAACGGATCGAGGTGATCCCGAACGCTGCCGCCATGAAGGTAAGCATGTTGGGAATGATTCTCTGAATGGGAATCTCCCGTTTGTTATCCTTCTTCTGCTTTTTTCCACGCAATCTGAATTTCGACATTACAACCTCGCAAGTGGGGTTTCTCCCGCAACCATCATCTGTCCGAGCTTCACACTTGGAAGGACCCCCTTCGGCAGATAAATGTCCAGTCGGCTACCAAATCGGATCAATCCGAACCGTTCCCCGCGCTGGAGCTTTTGTCCCTCTCTGACACGGCTGACGATTCGTCGGGCGATTAGACCGGCGATCTGCACAAAGGCGACCTGCCGCCCATCCTCTGTCTTGACCAAGTAGAGGTGACGCTCGTTCTTTTCGCTCGCCTTGTCCAGCGAGGCGTTGATGAACGCGCCCGGTACATACACATCCTTGATAATCGTGCCGCCTACGGGCATTCGATTGACATGCACGTTTAGGACAGACATGAAAACGCTGACGCGCCAAACAGGATCTGTTCCGAACTCCGTTCCGAATTCTTTGGGAAGGGGAACTTTTTGGATGAGGGAGACAAAACCATCCGCAGGGGAGAGGACGAGCGCGGGATCGTCCGGGGAAACACGTTCCGGGTCGCGGAAAAAGAGATAAATCGCGTAGGTCAATCCGAGCCCAAAAATCGCCGCGCAAACCACGCCGTA
Organism: Kiritimatiellia bacterium; assembly: GCA_017544725.1. GTDB lineage: Bacteria > Verrucomicrobiota > Kiritimatiellia > RFP12 > UBA1067 > RGIG8368. Next base: position 1,898 of record JAFYDR010000077.1, on the reverse strand, counting down.
CCAGGCGACCCACCGATGGAGGAAAGCGAACCCCGTACACAGGAGCAGAGTGAAGATGAATCCGGCGATCACAAAGGGAATGCCCTCCTTGCTGATCGCAGGGCAGAGAAAACGTTTTGTCGATAAATCAATCATGGCAGAGACTTCTTCACATTCCGTCGGTCGCCCAGCTCGGCAGGACAATTCCGACCCTTTTGTTGTTGCAAACTTCGCTTCCATTTTCCCATAATCCAACGACGGTGTCAACGGCGCACTGCGAGGGTGGGTTGGGTGGTTAGGTAGTTAGGTGGTTGGGTGGTTGAGGGGATCGATAGCAATCGATAGCTGTCGAATGCAATCGATCTATTTCATTCGTCATTCGTCATTCGTCATTTTTCATTCGTCCATCTTTCTTTTTTAGTTCTGCTTGAAGGAGGTATTTGTGTGTGGTACACTATTCTTCGTTTTACGGTTAAGGAATTGGGAGAACCATGAAAAAGATTGTCGTACTTGCTTTGTCCTCTGTTCTGTTTGTCTCCGCCTCTGCGTTTGCCGCACAGACGAAAGCGAAAGCCCCCGCCAAGAAGCCGGCGGCGGCACAGAAAGCAACGAAACCGGCGCCGAAGAAAGCTTCGGCCCCTGCGAAGAAGACTTCGAACCGTCGTTCGGATTGTATCGCGAAATATCCTTACGTCGGCGCGATCGCGCTGGACGCTGCGGATGGTCGTGTGTTGTTTGAGGACAAGGCGGATGCGCCTGGGTATCCCGCCAGCACGTTGAAGTTGATGACACTTTTAGTTGTGCAGAAAAAGATCGAGTCTGGGGCGATCAATCTGACCGATCAGTGCAAGGTTTCCGTCCGTGCCTATCGTCAGGGCGGTTCCCAGTGTTATTTGGATCCCAAGGAAACTTTCCCCGTGGAGGAACTTCTGTATGCGCTGATGGTGAAGAGCGCGAACGACGCCGCTGTCTGTCTTGCTGAGCACGTGGCGGGATCGTGCGAGGAGTTTGTCGCCATGATGAACAAGGAGGCGGAGTTGCTGGGAATGACGAACACACGTTTCTCGTCCGTCAACGGGTTGCCGCCGAATTTGGAGAAAGGCGAGAAGCAGGATGTGACCACTGCGCGCGACATGGGCAAGCTCTGCGTGGAACTCTGCCGTCACCCCGACATCTTCAAGTACACGGGGTGCGCTGTACGCGGCTTCCGTGAGAAGGGATCGAAAGCGTACATCGAGATGCGTACGCACAACACCTTCCTGAAAGAGGGAATGCCAGGGTGCGACGGCTTCAAGACCGGGTACACGGCAACTGCCGGCTACTCCATCTGCGTGACGGTGAAACGCGGTGATCGCCGCGTAATCGTGGTCGTGCTGGGTAGTTGGACGAATAACATCTACGGTTCGGTCATGGACGGAATCAAGGTCCGCGATACGGCCGCACGCGAAATCATCAATAAGGCTTTCGCGGCGGAGTAGTGACGGCGAAGCCGTCTTTAAGTGGGCTTCGCCCTAAATGTGGCTACGCCACTAAGTGTCGCTTGCGCGACTAAGTGGGTAAGTGTGGCTAAGCCACTAAGTATTTAAGTGGGCTGGCGAGACGGATACGTAATTTTCCGTTCTTGTCTCTTTGCCAGTTCCGCGTTATGGTCTCGCGAGGGAGGAGATTGAAACGATGGTAGTTCATCCTCGGCGAGAAGATTTTGGAAACAACAAGAACAACCTGAAGCCAACAACCGAAAGAGGTGCGCGGACCAACCGGTCCGCGCATCACTTCTCCTTGCCTATAACTTCGTAGGGCGGCGAAGCCGCCCAGCTGAGAAGCGGGGAAGCTGAGAGGCTGAGAAGTAAGCAACCAGAGGTTGCAGTGACGGATGGGAGGGACGCGCTCCGTCGCGTCCGATTGCGTAACGACAACGC
>JAFYDR010000076.1 GCA_017544725.1 Kiritimatiellia bacterium | reverse complement strand
GTCACCTATACAGACTGGGGAGCGAAGCGTACCCCCCGTCTGTGTACCTTCGCCCCTTCGGTGCTTGTGTATAACTTCGCTGCGCGAAGTAGTGACGAATGACGAGTGACGAGATGTGGTACTTTTCCAAGTTATTCCCCAGGAACGTCTCCGTGCGCAGCGCGGGCGAGTTAGCCCGCGCTCTAAAGACAAGTTGTTTTTATACGTTGTTTCTGTTGTATTTTTTTTCAACAATAGCTGAACTGGTGGCGAAAAACGCAGATGCGCCCATGATGTCCCCTTCCAAAAATTCCTGGCAATAATTTGGAAAAATCTTCGTTTAGTTTTTTAGTTCGGAAGGAGTCAATCATGAATCGGAAACTTGTTGTTTTTCTTTTGCCTTGCATCCTCGTATGCAGTTTATTTGCCCAGCCCCCAAAGGGACGGTTCCCCGCCCATCGTTCTCCCCATTTTGCGAATTGGGTCGGTAAGTGCGTCGTTTCGGAACAATTTATCCGTGACGCGGAAATCTCAGCGGAGCAGGCGCAAACCTTGCGTGATGCCTTGGATAAAATCAGTACCAGACAACAGGCAATAGAAACCAACATCACTGAGCTGGCACAGCGTCAAGGAAAATTGGGAGAGAATATTCTGAATCAAAAAGGCGTGGATCCTGCCCCCCTCTATGAAATCGCCGAACAGATCGCGGAGCTTCGCGGGGAACAGGCAAAACTAGCGATCCAAACTCTAGTCGCGATTCGCGAGACTTTGACCGACGAACAACGCCAGAAGGTTTCTTCGCTGCTTCGTGAAGAGGGAAAACGTCGGCAACAGGAATGGCAATCCCTTCGCAAGAATCGGGAAGAACGCGACTCGCAGAGAGCACGCCGCCGTCCGCCGTTCGCACCGCCACCACCACCGCCAAAAGAAGGAAACTAATGCGGACAAGACTGTCCGCACACGGAACACCGCGTCTGCATCCCGTTGATCCTTTTTGCCCTATTACTTCAGCCGGCAGAGGCGGCAGTGACGAGTGACGAGAGAAATTTCACACAGAGGTTCGCATGAGGCCGCAGAGAATGGGGAGGGGCAACGTCCTCGTTGCCTAGCTTAACAAACTTAACCAGCTGGCGGAGAAGCCGCTGCGGGAAGGGCTCCCCCGTTGCCTGAACTGGGGAGGGACGCGTCCGCATGGTCCTTCGAGGCCTGTTGAAAGTTATTACTTTCGTTTCGGACAATGGGGACGTTGCCCGCGACGGAACGGACAGGCGTGACTGGAAGGACTGGTGAGAATGGCGGCTAACCCCCGTCCTCATCGTCTCCATTGTCCCCGCCGTCTCCGCTTTCCCGTTTTACACGGTAGCTAGCAGCTAACCGCCTTCCAAGCCCGCTCTTTTCCGACGAAACTACCGACGATCTTTGCGTTTGGATCCGCGTTTCTTTTTACCGCCGAATTTCTCCGTATCGGATTCGTCCTCGACCGGCACGAAATCGGCGCGACGGTTGTCGAAATCAACGGACGCAACGATCACCTTCATTTTCGTCCCGACGCGATAGATGGTTTGCCCAGCACTCAGCGTCTCAGTCGATGGATTGAATCGGACGAACTGGTTGGAGAGGCGCGAAATGTGCACCATTCCGCCCATCGCCAACGCGGGAATATCGACAAATACGCCGTAGTTCGTGCACTTGGCAACAGCCGCGTCATAGACGATCGGGTTGCGGTCATCAAGCTGCTGTTGCAAGAAACGGAACTTCTTGATCTCAATCAGCTGGCGTGACGCATCGTCGGCAACCTGCTCTCGTTCGGTCGCTTGCAACGCAGCGGCTTTCAAGTAGGAAGGCGGCATCTTCCCGCCGCCTTTCTTGTCCAAGAAGGACGCCAACTGGCGATGGAGAACAAGGTCGGGATAACGACGGATCGGCGAAGTGAAATGGGCGTAGAAGGATTTCGCCAGACCAAAATGTCCAATGGTTTCAGACGAATACACCGCACGTTTCATACTGCGCAAAATCAGCGTGTGAGCATGATACTGCAATGGATGCCCCATCGTCGATTGCAGGAAACGCGCAAGGTTCTTTGGGTGCTCTAGGTTTCCAGGGCGGAAACCGAGCAAAGAGAGCTGCACCTGGAGTTCTTCCAGCTTATCCGGATCGGGTGTCTCGTGGAGACGCGTCAAGATTTTGATTCCACGCGACCACAGTTCTGTCGCAACTGCCTCGTTCGCCGCCACCATGCACTCTTCGATCATCTGGTGGGACTCGTCGTAAGGACGACAAAGCAGTCCTGTCATCCGACTCTCCGAGTCCAGCACCACCTCCAATTCCGGCACATCCAAATCCAATGCACCATTCGCGAACCGAGCCTTGCGCAATTGGCTAGCGAGCTTCCAGCAATCGCGGATTAGGGTTACCGCCACATCCGGAATTTTCGGCGAACCTTTCGGCAACGGTTTCCCTTTCAACGCAGCGAACGCCTCCTCGTAGTTGAGGCGGAGCTTGGAACGGATGACAGATCGAGCAAAGGAACGCGCAACCATGCGCCCCTTCTCGTCAAAGGTCATGAACACAGAGAACGTCAAGCGGTCTTCATCCGGACGCAAGGAACAGACTCCGTTAGAAAGTTGTTCCGGCAGCATGGGAATGACACGATCAACCAAATAGACGCTGGTGCCACGCTCATACGCCTCCTTGTCGAGCGGAGAATCGGGGCGCACGAAGAAACTGACATCGGCAATGTGAACGCCAAGAACGCGCTGTCCCTTTTCATTAACTTCCAAAGAAATCGCATCGTCAAAATCGCGCGCCGTCGCTGGATCGACCGTCAGAATGTACTTGTCCCGCAAGTCCAACCGCTTTCCGGGATTCTTCAGCCGTGCGCTGACCTGCTCCGCCTCTTCAATCACGCTAGGCGGGAATTCTTCCGGCAGATCGAACTGCTTCATCACGACCAATGTATCGAGGGATGGCTTGTCAGCCGGACCGATCACATCAACCACCTCGCCCTCCGGCGAGACGTGCTGATTCGCCCACCCCGTGAACCGGACGACGACACGATCCCCTTCCCTCGCCCCGTTGGCTGCAGGCACGTAAAAATCTTTGTGGTAAACCGGGTTCAGGGGAACAACATAGAAGAATTTTCCCGTACTGTGGAAAGTTCCCACAATGTCATGTTCGCAACGCTTGACAATGTCAATCACCTTTCCATGCGGTTCCCCGTGGCGCATGTAGAGACGAATCGTGACAATGTCACCATGAAGCGCAACACCAACATCAGGAGGTTCAATCCAGATCGTCTTGCCGGACTCACGATCCACGACAGTCCCCGCACCATTCCGCGCCATACGGAGCGGTCCCGTCACCAAGTCCATCTGCTTGGCGAGCGAATACGCCTTGCCGTGACGGATCGGAACAATCTGCCCATCGAGCACCAGCTGACGCAACGTGGCACGGAGGCGCGCGATCTGTTTGCCGCGAAGCCCCAGCGTGGTCACGATCTCTTTTTCAGTCCAGGCGCAATTGGGTTCGGACTCGAACAGGTATTGCACCGACATCTTTTCTTCGTCGAGAATCTTCATACGGATTGAGTAGTAATAGTTGTTGTAGAGGTCTGTTCGGCATTTTGTTTTTTCTGTAACTCGATACGTAACTTGTCGAGCACGCCGTTCACGAAACGACCGGCCTCCGAGTTGTTGAAATACTTGGCAAGGTCAATCGCCTCGTTCAACACGACGGGTGCTGGCACGTCAGGACAATACGCCAATTCATAATAGGCCAGCCGAAGCACGTTGCGTTCGACGGTTCCCAACCGGTAAACTTCCCAGTTCGAGGTGTAGGTCTCCAAAGCCGTATCGATTTCCTGCAAGTGGTCAAGCACTCCGCGCACACGAGCTTCGGTAAATGCACGCATCTTGGCAGAGACGACCTGATCTTCGAGAGGCTTGTTCGGCTTCCCCATTGCCATCACATCTCTCTCGTTATTATCCCAGTTTTTGGACATAATATACTGATTCTGCCAGAAGCGCAAGATCGACTCTTCCCGATCCAATCCGGGATTCAAGTCCAACTCAAACAAGAGCTGCAGGGCGCACTCCCTGGCCTGACGTCGCGTGGTAACAACACCCTTCATTCGCATCCTCAAATTTGGCGTAGGACAGCAACCAATTCGATCGCAGCCATTACGCCGTCCCACCCCTTGTTCCCCATCTTGCTCCCGGCACGCTCGATGACCTGCTCCAGATTCTCCGCCGCGATGATGCTGTTGATCACGGGAACGGAATATGCGAGTGAAATCTGCGAAAGTGCGCGTGCCACGGTGTTCTCGATGAGATCGGCATGCGGAGTCGCACCTTGGATAACGGCCCCCATCGCAAGAATCGCATCATACTGTTTTGATACCGCCAGCTTTTGAACAACATTTGGAATATCGTTTGCGCCGGGAACGCGGATCAGCGTCAAGTCATTTTCATCACCGCCATGACGCACAAAACAATCCTGAGAACCTTTCAACAACTGTTCCGTGAAAAAGCTATTGAAACGCGACACTACCAACGCGAACTTCATTCCCTTCGCGTCCAGCTTACCAGCTAATTCTTTCATCTTTTCCTCCTTATCGAAAAGGCGCTTTTATTATCCTCTATTTTCCTCTTTCCAGTCAAGCAAGCATTTTCTTCCCCAGACGTATCTGCATTGCCCATCCAATGCGTACGAGATGGGCGAATTACGCAGATGCGCCCAATGAGCCGTTATCCCACCTCCCTTCTTGACTTCTGAAATGGGAAAACGCTAGACTAAAACTGTCGTTTTTGCTTGATTGAATGGTGAAAACATCACAGGAAGATTGGTATGAAGTGCAATAGACGAGTGTTTTTATCCGGGTTGTTCGCGTCTTTTCTGACATCGCAAAAGGGACTCGGTCAAGGGGAACCGTCCAATGAACACAAACTCTTCACCCGTTCTCCGTCGGACTACGACCCGAATTTTGTCGTGCTTTTCTCAGATACACATTGTTCCCCGACAAAGACACACGACATGAATCGGAACTTGCAGTCGTTTATCGCAGAGATTCTGCGCATGAACCCGCTCCCCGCGCAGGCTGTTCTTTTTGGAGATTTTGCT
>JAFYDR010000075.1 GCA_017544725.1 Kiritimatiellia bacterium | reverse complement strand
GTCGCCCTGGTCGCCGAAGATGCACAGCGAGTTCGACGCGAGCGAACGGGCCGAGACATGGAACACGGTCGGGGCGAGCTCGCCCGCGATCTTGTACATGTTCGGGATCATCAGCAGAAGCCCCTGCGACGCCGTGAAGGTCGTCGTGAGCCAGCCCGTGGTGAGCGAGCCGTGGACCGCACCGGCAGCGCCGCCCTCGGACTCCATCTCGACGATCGAGGGAATCGAACCCCAGATATTCGTCTTGCACATCGAGGCTAGCTCGTCGCATGTTTCCGCCATCGGCGATGACGGAGTGATCGGGTAGATCGCCGCCACTTCACTGCATGCGAAGGCGATCTGAGCGGCTGCGGTGTTGCCGTCAACCATGATTTTCTTTGCCATGTTTTTCTCCTTACACGAGCGGCATCGGGAAGGCACTCCCTTCACCGCCATCAATTCCAAAAAAGATGAGGCTAGTTTATCCATTCAAAAGCCAAATGTCAATTCGGTTTTAGATGCTGTTATTCAAGGGGGTGGCAGCGTGTTAGGCTGGTTAGGCGGGGCGGCTTTGCCGCCAGCTGGTTAAGCGCATTAGGCTGGGCAAGTATATCGCACGTCCCATGTCGCGTGTCGTTCGAGAGCAGTCGAGTACAATCGTTTGCAATCGAAATCGATGGCGGGCTTGTCACCGTACTTATTGCGAAGCGAAAACCTCACCCTGCTTAGATACCAAAACAATTCGTGGTTGACGAAAAAGTTGCGAAATGTTAAGTTGCGGATGCACTTTTGGAAAGGGACGGATGTGTTTTTCCGTCTTGTTGTGTTTAGTAAGTTTGATTTTGTATGGTGTTGAGTATGACAAACCGGAACCATTTCTGTTGTGTTCATCGTTTGGTGGAAGTTGCCTCCGCATTTCTCTTTGTTTTCGTTTTCTCTGCTTCTGCGGAGAAGATGCCGCCTTTGCCCGATGGTGCCTTTACCTATGCCGTCATACCCGATACGCAAGGGTACGATGGCGTGGGGCGTCATACGAAGCGGGGGAGAGCGCCGGGTGTCGGTCCGACTAACAACGAGAAATTTACTGCAATCGTCAATTGGATCGTTGCGAATGTAACGAACGAGAATATTCGCTTCGTGACTCACACCGGTGACATCACGGACATGAACAACGACTACCAGTGGACTTTTGCCTCGAACCTCATGGCGAAGCTGGATGGCGTTGTACCGTATGCGATTGTTCCTGGAAACCATGACATGAAGTCGTCTGGGGACACGACGTTCTTTCGAAAGTATTTTCCTGCGGCTCGTTATTCCGGAAATGCTTGGTATGCGGGAACGTTTCCCGGTTTCCAAAGCACGGAGGGATTTTGGTCATCCGGTGACAACGCAAACTCCTGCTGTCTATTCGAAAATGGGGACGAGAAGTTCGTTGTTCTCCATCTCGAATGCAATGCGCCTGACCCTGTTCTCGAATGGGGTAACGAAATGCTTGCGAAATACGCAGATCGTCATGCTATTATCGCCACCCATCAAGACCTTGGAGCAAAGGAGGCAAAAGACGGCCGAAAGTTTTACAACGAAAGTACCGCTTTGAAGGAAGCAGGTAAAGATCCTTGGGATTACAAGCCCGACCTTTCGATTTTGGGCAGAATCAAGTGGCTCAAATGCCACGGAAAGAATCGAGGTAATTCAGGTAAGGCAATCTGGGAAAAACTCTCGTCCCGTCACGCCAATGTTTTTCTCGTTGTTTCGGGCGACCAAGGAATGATCAGCATTACACAGGTTGATGAAAAAGGGAAAAACGGAAACATGGTACATTCCCTGATGTATGACTGCGGTTCGGCGCATCTGCGTCTCTTCCGTTTCATACCGGCTGAACGAGCGGTCAAGTGTTACACGATTGACTGTGGCCAGAACGGAGAAATCGTTCACAGCCTCCGTTACTGGAAAGAGGACAAATTGTTCAACTTCACATTGCCGTATCCCGAAGAACCGAAAACGGTCGAGAACGAAGGGAAGGGGACTCCTGCCGATGATCCGCGAATTGCTGCGCGCGTTGTGTCGTGGGAGGGGGTGCCGAACGCTCGTGATCTTGGTGGACTTCCCGGACTTGGCGGCAAGACCGTGCGAAGGGGGCTTGTTTTCCGTTCTTCGGGGTTGAACAACAATGCACACTATCGCGAGAAAGGAACGAAGAAGAAGTTGCCGAAGGAACAGTGGATAGGTCCCGGGAAAACGCGGCTGAGCGAAAAAGCGATTGCGCATCTCATTAACGACCTCGGAATCAAGACCGACCTTGATTTGCGTTCCGACCCCGAGGTCTTTGGCATGACGGGATCGCCTCTTGGAGACAAGGTCCGTTGGGTCCGTATCTCATCCTCCGACTATGGCGGCATGGATTCCTCTACTGGGCGTGAGGCTTTCACAAAAGATTTCCAAGTCTTTCTCGATAAGGCAAACTATCCAATCGTTTTCCATTGCATCGCGGGTGCTGACAGAACAGGTTCTCTTGCCTGTATCCTCAATGGGCTTCTTGGAGTCGATGAGGAACTGCTCTATCGTGATTGGGTGTACACATGGAAGGCTCTCGGTTCCTCGCCGAGCGAGAAACACTGGCCGGCATTGATGAAAGTGTTCGCAAAGTACAAAGGTGCGACGCTTAACGAACGCATCGAAGCATACGTGCTTTCATGCGGATTTTCCAAGGACGATATCGAGACCTTCCGTTCTATTATGCTTGAATAAAGCTGGATAATCTGGTTAAGCGTGCTAAGCTGGTTAGGCTGGGTAGCCTTTCCGCCACTGACGAATGCGATCGAAATTTCACATTCCTGGTCTTGCATGGGGCGCGGTTTCGCGCCCCAACCACCTAACTACCTAACCACCTAACCACCCAACCACCTAACCCAAAGCGGCAAGCGTGCCACTTCCGCCTTGACATGTGTGTTGGATTTCGTTATTCTTCGTTCAAACGAATGAACAAATGTTCATATGTTCGCATTTTTGGAGTTTCCAATGGAAGAGAGCGAAAAAGAACGAGAAGAACACGCCTGTTGCTGTCATTGCGGATGTGCGCACGACGAAGAAGAACAGAGTCCACGTGTGAAGATCGTGCGTATTGTCATCTCACTTGTGGTTCTGGTCGGCTTGCTGTTGTTGCCGAAGTTTGGTGTCGTACTGAACACATGGGCGGTACGTGCCGTGTTCCTTTTACCGTTACTCTGCGTGGGGTACGATATTTTTCGTGAGGCGGGCGAGGGAATCGCGCACGGGGAACTGCTGGATGAAAACTTTTTGATGTCCGTTGCTTCCATTGGTGCGTTTGCCATGGGGCAGTGTGCGGAGGGTGTTGCGGTTCTCGCTTTTTATCAGATTGGAGAATTGTTCGAGGGGTATGCGGTCGAAAAAAGCAGGCGCAATATCGTCTCGTTGATGAAGATTCGTCCGGAACGGGCAACGGTTGAACGGGAAGGAAAAACCGAAACACGTTCGCCATCGCAGGTGGCGGTCGGTTCTGTCGTTGTGGTCAGTCCCGGCGAAAAGATTCCGCTTGATGGTGTCGTCGTTTCCGGTACTTCAACGTTGCGCACGGCGGCTTTGACGGGAGAAAGTTTGCCACGTCGTGTGGAGGTCGGTTGTTCCGTGATCAGCGGATGCATAAACGGCGAAGGCGTGTTGCGGATTCGAACGACCAAGACATTCGGTGAATCGACGGTATCCAAGATTTTGGAACTGGTTGAACATGCCTCGGAACGTAAGGCACGGAGTGAACGATTCATCACCCGCTTCTCACACGTGTACACGCCATTGGTTTGCCTTGCTGCTGTAGTCGTTGCTGTGGGTATTCCGCTGATTCGTTCTGTTCTCGGTATGCAGATGGCATGGAATGTCTGGGTGTACCGATCTCTCACGTTCCTCGTGATCAGTTGTCCTTGCGCTGTTGTTCTCAGTGTGCCGCTCACCTTTTTCGGCGCAATCGGTGGAGCTGGGGCAAGGGGAATTTTGATCAAAGGTGCCAACTATCTGGAGACGCTGGCAAAGGTCAAGACGGTTGTTTTCGATAAGACGGGAACGTTGACGAAAGGGAATTTTGAAGTGGTCGCGCAACATCCTTGTTCCCTCACCCCACAAGAGGTGTTGCGGTCGGCCGCATTGGCGGAGTCGCATTCCACGCATCCGATCAGTCATAGCATTCGTCGAGAACATGAGAAGACTGGCGGTAACCTTTCGATCGATGCTGGCGGTGTGACGGATGTCCATGAAACGGGGGGCGAGGGCGTCGAGGCGACGGTCGATGGCAGATCCGTTGCGGTCGGCAACTCCAAATTGATGACGCGGCTGAACATCCCGTTCAGGAATTGCCATCTGTCGGGGACAGTCGTACATGTGGCGGTGGACAGCCAATACGCAGGACACATTGTGATTGCCGATGAGATCAAGCCTCGTGCGAAGGATGCGGTAGAGGCGCTCAAGAATATGGGTGTGAAACGGAGTGTCTTGTTGACGGGAGACCGTTCGGAAACCGCTCGTGCAGTTGCGAAGGAAATTGGATTGGATGAAGTGTATGCGGAACTTTTGCCAGACGGGAAGGTCGCGCAGCTGGAGCAACTACTGTCTGATCGGAGAGATGGTCGTGTCGCGTTTGTTGGGGACGGTATCAATGACGCACCCGTGTTGATGCGTGCCGATCTCGGAATCGCGATGGGTGCGCTTGGAAGTGACGCGGCTGTGGAGGCTGCGGATGTTGTGCTGATGGACGATGATCCCTGCAAAGTTGCACTGGCAATTCGATTGGCGCAACGCTGTCTCCGAATCGTCTGGCAGAACATCGTGTTGGCGCTTGGTGTAAAATTCGCTTGCATGGTGCTCGGAACACTCGGAATCGGTGGACTTTGGCTGGCTGTTTTTGCCGATGTCGGCGTTTTGATCCTTTGCGTATGCAACGCATTCCGTACTTTGATGCCGACTGGTGAAGGGGCGGCGGAGACGCATAGCTGGGAAGCGGGGATGCTGAGAAGCTGAAAAGGAAGCCGCAGGGGCGGCAATGAAAAAAGAAGAGAGAAAAATGAAGAATGGGGGCGGCGGAGCACCAGTGACGAGTGACGAATGGAAGAAAGGTTGCCAGCCTCTCCAGTCCACCCCAGTGTGTCGCGTGTCGTTTGTTGCGTGTCACCGATAGCTGTCGATCACTATCCGAATGCAATCGAGTGGAGGGGGGAATGCGCTAAGCCCTGAAAGGGCAATAACTGTACGGACGGGGGTGAGCGAAGCGTGACCCCCGACAGTACGACCAGTATCCGCTTAGCCCTGAAGGGGCGGCAGAAAATAATCTACCACCTCTCGTCATGCCACGCCGCCTTCAATCGCCCTTTCAGGGCTAACGTGGCTTTGCTTGATTCCGGGGGCTGCGCTATGCTTGCCCCCGTCTGTGTACCTTCGCCCCTTCGGGGCTATAACTTCGCTTTGCGAAGTAGTGACGAGTGACGAGATACGGTACTTTTCCAAGTTATTCCCATGAACATTCTCGCGCACGGTGCGGGTGGGGCGCAATCATTTGGTATCATTGCCCCGTTGCCTTTATGGGAGGAACGATTCGTGCGCGGGCGAGTTAGCCCGCGCTCTAAAGACAAGTTGTTTTTAAGTTGTTTCTGTTGTTTTCATTTTCAAAAGACGACGGCGAAAAACGCAGATGCGCCCAAATAAACTTTGCTCTTTTCTTGTCCCCGTGACTTTTGCTAAACTATCCGTGTGTTCGGGGGCAGGTTATGTCATGGATGCCCTCACGGGAAAAGGAGTATGAAAATGAATGTATGTACGAGATGGATACTGGTTGCATTACTGGCAGAAGCCGCGTGCTTGGCGTACGCGGAGAGGAGTGCGGCACCGGAACTGGTCGGCGTGGGCAAGTTGACGCATGTGGCCTACTCTCGAAACAAGGTGGCGCGTGGGAGTATCGAGTGTGCGTCGAACGGACGGTTGTGGGCGACCTGGTTTGCCTGCCCGGATACGTCAGTTGAGCATCTGAATGACTATGTGGTTTTGGCGACAAGCGCGGATAATGGGGAAACATGGGAGGAGGTGTTCGTTGCGGATCCTGACCTCTATTCCTCCAGCACGAAACGACGTGCATTCGATCCGCAGATTTGGATTGATCCGAATGGCGTATTGCGTTGGTTTTGGACGGATCGCACGTCTCTCGCCGCAGTGTCGAGCGAAGCTCAAGCCGCCACGGACGGTGTCTGGATGGCGGTGATAGGGGATGCGACGGTCGTGCCGTCGGCACCGCCGAGCGACGTGCGTTGTATCTGGTCAGGTGCAATCGGTAGTAAACCCTTCGTGCTGGATGACGGCGCATGGGGTTTCCCCGTTGTGCAGTTCTTCTCCTCGCCAAGTTCGTTGCTGGTTGTCTCGACGGATCAAGGTGCGAATTTTTCCCTGCGTGGCGGAGCCGTTGTCCCGTCGGAAGTCCGTTGCAATCATGAGCACCCGGTGATCGTCCCGATTTCTGCGACCGAAGTGCATTGCTGGGCTCGGACGCTCTCCGGTACCTACGAGTCTGTTTCGACGGACGGTGGTGTGACATGGCCGGAGATGGCGGTAACCACGTCATTCAAAAACGGATACGACTCCGCACGTTGCTGTGTTAGGAGACTTGCTAACGGCCATCTCTTGCTGGTGAAACGCGGCACGTTGACGGTGGAGATTGGGGCAGGGCTTTACGCATACATATCGACGGACGGCGGGGCAACATGGTCAGGAGGACTACTTTTGGATAGTCGGGATACCGTTTATTATCCGGATGGAATCCAAGACTCGACTGGCGCGATCCGCGTGATTTACGAGTGTGCAGCCACGTCACGGCGTGAAATCCTCTTGGCGACTTTCCAAGAGGCTGATGTGCTGGCGGGAAATGACACCAGTAAGACTGTACGTTTGGAACAGCCCGTCAGCGAACCCTCCTATCCACTCAACCCCTTGCCCGCGCAAGTCGTCGGTCAAGCGTTGTCGGGAGATGGCGTGACAGCCGCTGCTATCTGTACAGATGCCAAAATTACAACAGGAAACAACAGACCCTACACGATTGAGGCGTGGGTGAACCCTAGTGCGTATGTTGCGGAGAACCGTATTGCGGGACAGTATTCGGTCGGCGCGACAGGGCGTATGCTGATTTATATCGGGAACAACTCCGGAGACGGCGGCTCAAACGACAAAATCGGAGTATTCTTTGGTAATGGCGGCGGGTGCTCCAGTTACCGGTACATTTCCACGGGAAGCATCCCGCTCAACCAGTGGACGCACATTGCGTTGGTACAAAACAATCGCGACACGCGGATGTACATCAACGGCGTTCTGGACTCGATCCACAACCATACTGGACAGGTCGCAGGGGTGCCCAACACCCATTTACGATCGCTGGTATCGTCGCGCGATCTTCGGAAGGCGGCAACAATGGGCTGTTCAAAGGGAAGCTCGCCGAGATTCGCCTCTGGAATCGGGCGCGGAACGTAGGCGAGATTTCGCGTGACTATCGTCACCGCCTCAGCGGATTCGAGCAAGACCTGATCGGATACTGGCGGCTGGATGACATCGACCCATTCTCGGTCGTCAATACCGTAACACACCAGAAGAACATGATTCCGCAGGGCGGACATCTTGCGGGTGTCGTGGAAGATACGCTCGCGCTTGTTCCACGAGCCCAGCGAGTCTGGAATAACGAATCCGTGCGCTTCGAGGTCAAGGGCGGACAGTGTTATACATCGGATGTTACGCTCGGTGCGAACTCATCCTACACCTTCGAAGCGTGGATTCGCCCCGGCGGGTATGACGATGAGAATCGGATTCTCGGTGTCTATGTGGCTGGACAAAACGGGCGCGAGATTTTTGAGTTGCGAAAGGGGAAGGTTGGGTTATACGTCCATACCACAAACGGGAACGCCTATCCCAACGGAGGAGATATCCTGCCAGTGTGGACATGGTCACATGTTGCGATGAGCCGTTCGATGTCCGAGGTGAAGTTTTACGTGAATGGCGAACGGGTTTCGACCCAGAGTGTCTCCTTCAATCCGACGATACAGACCCCGGTGACGATCGGTGGTGCGCCAGGTAACCCGTCGTTCCGCGGCGACATTCGCGATGTGCGCATCTGGAATGGTATCCGTTCCGATGATGATATCGCCACGAACTACTGGAGACGTCTGACAGGGACGGAAGATGGACTGCTCGGCTACTGGCCGTTCGATAAGAATACTGGCGATGTCACGACGAATCTGGTGACGGGAACCGAGTGCCGGAACACAGCCGCCGCCGTAAAATGGTTGAACACGCTGGCGATTCCCGAACTGCTGGATGAACCGGAGGAGGTAATTTTTGGTAACCGTTGGGTCGCGTCATTCCTGAGTCCGTACGGTAGCACGTATGCAAGTACCGACCTGAAGCTCACAGACGATTTTACGCTGGAGGCTTGGATTTATCCCACCGGGAAAGCCACGCGCAATGTGATAATTACCCAGTTCAACGGCAATTTGGATGGACGGTTATTCTTCTCTCTCAACGACATGAAACTGTCTATCGGAATTTGGGATACTTCGAACGAGAGTAACACCGGAAGCTGGATTACTGAACCGGCGACGGTTCCGCTGAACCAGTGGACACATGTGGCGGCAACTCGTGCGGGGAGTACAGTGACGCTTTACCGCAACGGTGTCGCTGTCAAGACCGTTTCCAATTTCGTCGATTCACCCATCCTGCAGAGCGAGACGATCCGGATCGCCAGCCGCGAAGGACCGTCAACGGACAGTTTCTCAGGTTCGATTGCCGAGGTGCGGATTTGGAACCGGGCGTGCAGCGGAGACGAAATTCTTCGTACGATGTCGCACAAATTGCGTGGCACCGAGTCCGGGCTGATCGGATATTTCCCGTTGGATGAAGGTACAGGATCTGTGATGACCAACCATGTGAAGAACGCATCGAACGGAACGATCCACTCCATGTGGAGTTGGATGGATCTCCAGCTCGAAGATCCGCTGCCGCCGGGCGGTACGGTGATTTCGATACGGTAGGGTCTGTAGGGTTGGGGATTACCCCGTTCATTCCTGTAACGAGCAAGGGACGGACAAGTGAAATGAAAAAAGAGATCGGATTGATGACGGCGTTCTGTGCGGCTTTATCGATTGGCTACGCAGATCGGGTGAACCCTCCCCAGGAAATGATTGCCCCGAACTTCCAGCATTCTGTGACACAACGCGCGTTTACGGGAATCCCGAGTTTGGCGGTTGCATCCAACGGGCGACTTTGGGTGACGTGGTACGCGGGACCAAGTCCGGCGGAGGATGACAACAACTACTGCGTCCTCGCTACCAGCGACGATGACGGACGTACTTGGCGCGAGATTTTCGTGGTCGATCCCGACGGTTTGGGGGTACGTCGCACCTTCGATCCGGAAATATGGATTTCGCCCGACGGCAAACTGCGTTGGTTCTGGGCGGATCGGACAGGTCCAGCACTTGAAACCGCCGGCACGTGGATGATGACCTTCCCCGATGCGAATGTCGTGCCAGACGCTCCCACGCAACCGGTCTGCGTGGCGGAGGGCGTGCAATGTGCAAGCCGCTCGCTCTTTCCGATGGGACATGGTTGTTGCCGAACAGCAACTGGCGCACGGAGAAAAGTTCCGGTGTGACCGCTTCTTCGGACGGCGGAAAAAGCTGGACATTGCGAGGCGGAGCGTCCATTCCTGCAGATGACCGCAACTGCGACGAGCACATGCTGGTCGAGAAAAAGAACGGTGACCTTTGGATGTTGAGCCGGGTACGCTCGGGCATCCGCGAGGCGGTCTCCCACGACAAGGGTGTCACGTGGACACCGATGGAGAAATCGAAGATTCAGCATACCTGCAGCCGATTCTTCATCCGGCGGTTGAAGTCAGGCAATTTGATTCTCGTCAAGCATGGAGCGATCGATAAGGACGTCGGTCGTACGAGGCTGACTGCCTTCCTCTCTCGCGACGACGGCGCGACTTGGGAAGGTGGGCTGTTGCTCGACGAACGTCAGGGGGCTGCCTATCCTGACGGCGACCAGCGGGGCGACGGTACGATCTATATTACGTATGATTTCAATCGGACTGGGGCGAGAGAAATCCTCTTCGCTTCGTTCTTGGAAGAGGATGTGCTGAACGGAAAAAACGTTTCCGGCAAGGTCCGTCTGCAGCAGATCGTCAGCAAGGCATCGGGGCGTCCGCTCCTGCCTGCGAAAGTCTTTCCTCCCGATGCATACCACAGTGTGGATAACCGTGCGCATGTCGGCATCTCCTCGATTGCCATCTCTCCCAAGACCGGTCGTATGTGGGCGACGTGGTACGGCGGCATCACGCCGGCGGAAGATCAAAACAATTACTGTGTACTCGCCACCAGTGCGGACAGGGGCGAGACATGGAAAGAGGTGTTGGTCTCCGATCCGGACGGTAGCGGGCCCCGCCGCGCGTTCGACCCCGAACTGTGGATCTCTCCCGACGGTAAACTGCGCTGGACGTGGACAGACCGAATCGGAACGGTTGGCTCCGATCCTGCGTACGACCAGCTCTGGATGCTCGTGCTCGATTCCGAGAACGAGCCGCCGAAAAAGCTTCCGACTCCGCAATATGTCGGATGCGGGGTGATGATGTGCAAGCCCATTGTCCTTTCCAGTGGCGAATGGCTCTTCCCCTTGGCGCAGTGGCAGAAGGAAGTCAGTTCCTGCGTGTACGCCAGTACCGACGGAGGTAAGACTTTTACCTTGCGTGGCGGTGCCTCGATGCCATTGGTAGATCGTCTTTTTGATGAGCACATGTTGGTCGAGAAGAAGAACGGCGACCTTTGGTGTCTCTCGCGTTCACGGACTGGTATCCGTGAGGCGATCTCCCGCGACAAGGGCGTGACTTGGTCTCCGCTGGAATACATGAAGAATGTAAAGCACACATCCAGCCGTTTCTTCATCCGCCGTCTTCAGTCCGGGAATCTGATTCTGGTGAAGCACGGGCCTATTGATCAGGATGTCGGGCGCAAACTTCTCACCGCCTACCTTTCCCGCGACGATGGCGCGACTTGGGAAGGCGGGCTTATGCTCGATGAACGGGAGAGAGTTTCGTACCCAGATGGGCAGCAGACGGCGGACGGGACGATTTACATTACCTACGACTATGACCGTACCCGTTCGCGCGAGGTGTATTTCTGCACCTTCCGAGAAGAAGACATATTGGCAAAGAAGGATGTCTCCGGGAAAGTACGGATGCGTCGGCTCATCTCCAAGAGCCGTGGATACCCCATGGCTGGGTTGCCAAAACCAGCGGCCAACCGCGACGGAGTTTCGATTGTTACCAAGGGAAACGGCTCTTGGCGAGGCGACGGATTTGAGTCCGCGCCACTACAGTCAGGCGCACTCCTGTTTACAGATCGGCAATATACGGTTGCGGAAGGACAGTTGCCGCAAAACTGGACAAATGTGAAATTCCTGCGCATTCCGCTGCAAGGTACGCAGCGTGTCATTTGTGCGAAACCAGGTGTCCTGGGTATCTTGACGCCGATGCCTGTCCGCAATCGCGACAGCTTGCAGAAATCGCTGGAGGAACAAGGATTTCTCCGTGTGGCATTGCCAGAGATTCGCCTGTTCGATCCCCACAACGCAGGTAACCTCGTCACGCTTTTCCAAAAGAAGTGTGCGCCGGGCGAGACGGTCGCGGTCGGCAAATGGGGTGTCCCCATCTGGTTCGAAGAATAACGGCGAAGCCGTCAGCTGAGAAGCGGCGACAGTGGGGACAATGGGGACGGGAGTTTAGCAGCCAGTCTCGCCAGTCAAACGAGGAATGTCACGAGTCATCGGTAGCTGTCGATTGCTATCGAATGCAATCGAGTGGGAGGGACGCTTGTCATGACCGTTTGGCCTTGAAGATGATTGTCGTGGTAAAGGTAAAGGAGAAGCGATGTGCAGACCGGTTGGTCTGCACATCGCTTTCAAATGTTGTATTCTGGTTGTTCTTGTTGTTTCCCAAATTCTCTCGTGCGCATGGGGTGGGTGAATTACGCAGATGTGCCCATGTATCAAAAGTTTGAAATTCGTGCTTTTCTTTCGAGATGTGGCTTGCTATAATATTACTCGTTTTTGCGCCTGTAGCTCAACTGGATAGAGTGACAGCCTCCGAAGCTGTAGGTTGCCAGTTCGACCCTGGCCAGGCGCACCATTTCAACCGCCATATCGGTGTTCTGCCGATGGCGGTTCTTTTGTTCTGGCGGCTTTGCTGTTCTGTGTAACGACGACGCCCTCGTTGTCGATTTCGATTGCAATCGAGTACATTCGACCCCAATCGAGTGACATGCGACACGCGGCCCATTCGTCATTCGTCATTCCTGCATTCGTCATTCGTTATTATGTAGGCCACATAGCCTCTCAGCTTCCCCGCTTCTCAGCTGGCGGCTTCGCCGCCTCTCATTCGTCGTTTTTCACTCTTCATTCTTCATTGCCGTCCTTGATGGCTTTTTGGTATGCTAGAAGTCTTTTCGCAAGAAGTGCATTTTTGTAAGGAGAACGTACAGATGAAGCAAAGTTGGCTAGCTGTTTTTGTGGCTGCCGGGTTTCTGTATCCAGCAGTTGCGTCGATTGAGTTGGTGTCGCCGATGAATGGGGATACGATTCAGCTCTTGCCGGAAGCGCAGAAGCAGATTTTGGCGATTCCGACTTACGAGGGACGACTTGCAGCCTTGCGTGCTGACAAGGATGTAAAGAAGACCTATTTTAAGGACAAGTCGAATAAGTGGCGTGTCTCCATTCCCTTGACTCTGAAGTGGAAAACGACGAATGGGGAGAAAGGTCCATGGAAACTAGTGGTCGGTCGTAAGCCGGATCTTTCCGACGCGAAACCTTACTGGCTAGAATCGAAACAAGTCGCACACGAGAATGGCGACGGATTTGTGCTGTGGACCTACCGGTTGGAGCGAGCGAATCTAGAACTCGGACGCGAGTATTACTGGAAAGTGTGGAGTGATGTAAAATGCCCCGAGTATGATCATGGATCGACGATCGGGAAGGAATGCTGCGAGAAGGGGAAGCGTTCCAGCGAGTCCGGGATTGCCTCGTTTCGTTCGGAAGATCAAGCACCTCGTTGGATTGCGATCGAGGGCCGTGTCAAGAACATTCGGGATTTAGGCGGATGGCGTACACGTGACGGCAAACGGGTAAAACAGGGACTGGTGTTTCGTGGTGAGGGACTGAACGATAATAGCGTAAATGGTGAACGTCGCGGAAGGAATCGTCTGACCGTCGAGGATGTACGCTACTTTACAGAGGAACTGGGAATTCGTACAGATTTGGATTTACGTAACAAACGCGAGATTTCCGATCTTGGCAAATCACCGCTTGGCGAGAAGGTGACATTCGTAGCGCATTCGTCAGCGGCTTACGCGGGAATTTTCGATTCTCACGGTAAGAAGGTTATGGCTGAAAACATTCGGCTTTTCTGCGACGAGAAGAACTATCCGATCTATTTCCATTGTATTGGCGGTGCGGACAGGACTGGTTCCCTCGCATACGTGTTGAATGGAATTTTGGGTGTGGAACGGCATGATCTAGAGACGGATTGGGAATCGACCTTTTATCCAATGCTTCCGGAGTTGGAATCTGGTTATTCGGGAGAAAACTACTGGCGACTCGAACAACATTTCAATCGCGGGTTTGAAAAGTATGGAACGAATGAGACCTCTTGGAATGATCGGATCAAGCTCTATCTGTTGGACTGTGGCGTGAAAGAGGAAGAGATTGCCAAAATTCGATCGATCCTGTTGGAGTAATCAAGTTGGGTGGAATCTGAAAGATGAGGGCTTAGGGAGAAACTCGGAAGATGAGATACTTCGCATGGTTTCGATTGTTCGTCAGTTGTCTTGTTGTGAGCATTGTGCCGATGCTTTATTCGGCGCAGACCAACGAGAACACAGGGACTCTTATCGTAACGGTTAATACGCGTGTGCTCGACTGGGACAAGCTCGTAACCAAGTTGGAGAGTTTGGAGATCGAGACGAACGAGCAGTTTTCTCGTGCGTTGCAAAAGGCGGGCGCACAATCCGAGGTTTGGAAAGAGACGTATTTGGTGATTGCCGTTCAGGGAAAATTCTTGAAACGCATACCTGTGCGTTCAGAGAAGCCGTTCCAAGAAAAATTGCCCGCCGGAGAGTATGATCTTGTGGTCACGAAGCGAAACGCGCCAACATGGGTGAAAGGGGGCTCGCGAGACGCAATGTCAGAAATTCGCCGTGTTCGAATTGTTGCAGGCAAAACCGTTTCCTGTACGTTTCTGCTGCAGAACAGCTTGCTTGCGGTGAGGGGAAGGATACTCGACTCCAACACGGGCAATGGGATTGCCAACCAGACGATTATGTTCCGAACCCTTGATTTCACGAAAAACGAAAAGGAATCGCAGAAACCATTCCGCATTAAGACGAATCAGCAGGGGGAATACTTCATCGTGGGAATTCCACCGATCAATCCATTTGATTTGGTACAGTGTTTTTCCAATGGTCTGGTCGGGAAAGGTATCGGACAGATCGAGACAGGGGACGGAAAGGAGAAAATCATTTTTCTTCCGGCCACTATGGACGAGGCGGCATTGGCCAAACGATTGTTCAACATTCTGGCAAAAAGAGAGAAAGGAAAAGATGCAGAGAAAATCGCACGGCCACGTGAGTTGCCAATTCTTCCCAGCACGAACAATGTGATTTTCTTGCCGGATATCCGAGTTACGCCTTCTTTGAAAGGAATTCATCGCTCAACCATTCCGAATACACCAAGTCAAGTTGAACCGAAAGTAACGACAAAACCAGTCCATCATGCGACACCGGCAACCAAGCCAAAGCAGTCGCCTAAGTCAGAATCAAAACCTACGGTGAAGTCAGTGACGAAACCAGAATTAAAACCGGTGGCGAAACCTGCGACAAAGCCAAAAGCAAAACAGTCGGAGAAATCAGAGACGAAGTCTGCGGTGAAGCCGGATACGAAACCTGCGGCAAAGTCAGTGACGAAACCTGAAACGAAACCGGCGGAGAAGCCAGTAGCAAAACCAGCGGTGAAACCGGCGTCCCCAGCTGGTTAGGCAGAGAAAGCGTGTCGCATGTCGTTTGTCGCATGTTACTCGATAGCAGTCGAGTGCAATCGAAAAAGGTATGGAAATGAACAGGCATTATGTTTTCTTTTCGCTGGTTGCATTGTTTCTTGTTGCTGCAGTCTCTACGGCTGAGACGCAAGTCGTCGTGACGGAAGCCGGCGCGGACAATACGGGTAAATCAGATGCAACGGCTGTTATCCAGCGTTGTATCGACACCGTTTCACGCAAGGGGGGCGGAGTCGTTTATTTTCCACCCGGCGTGTATCGTGTCGCTTCTCTCTCGCTTGGTGCGAGGACGAGACTGGAACTGGCTGGAGGTGCGGGAAACGCATCTGTCGGATACACAGACGAGGTGAAAAAAGTTTCGGCAGACCCCTCCGTCTCTGCGATTCTTCGCACTTCGGGGAAAAGTACCTGTTCGATTTTCCTATACAATCTGGTGCCACCTTCGTACTGTACGAACGGGGTGGGGGACATTGTCGTTTCGGGCGGCGTATTTGATTGTCAAGGGAAAATGAAAGTACTCGCGTTCGCGTGTGGACGGAATGTCCGAATTGAAAACATGATTGTGAAGGACATTCCCAACAATCATGCGTTCCAGATTGACGGGTGCGAGAATGTGGTCATCACGAACTGCCTTTTTGCCGGGTATCGGATGGGAAAGGTGCTGACACGTGAGACGATTCAGATTGAGCAGACGTCACCCTATGCGATCACGGGAAATCCAGACCGTTGGCCGTCTCCGATCCTATGCAACAAGAAGGACGCATTCATTAATCGGAATATCCATGTTTCGGGATGTTGGTTCGGTCCCAGCGAGAATTTTGGTCCCCATCTTATCGCGGTCGGTCATCACGGCCGCGTACCGACTTGTGCTGGTTTTTCGTTTGTTGGCAACATAGTCGTAGAACCGCTCTATTGCGGACTACATCTGCCGGATTTTTCGGATGTCGTGATTTCAGGTAATACTTTCATTGCAACGAATCGTGTTCAGGAACTGGCTCAAGATGCGGCGATGATTAGTCTGTACGGACAACGTCCCCGTTCGCCTGGTTCGCCATCCGCTCGCATTTTCGGAAACCGGTTTGTACTGGATCCGGAACATCCGCGCAGAAAACTTTTCGTTTCTCCACAACGTCAGAAAGATGTCACATTCCAAGAGTGACAGACGGCGAAGCCGTCGGCTGAGATGCGTGTTAATCTGGTTAAGCGTGTTAAGCTGAAAAGAAGGCAATAGGGAGTAGGCAGCAGCGGCGGTGGGCGGCAAAGCCGCCAGCTGAGAAGCTGAAAGGCTGATAGGCGGGGACAATGGAGACGAGTGTTTAGCCGCCAGTCTCGCCAGTCCAACCAGACATATCGTATGCCATCAGTAGCTATCGAATGACGTATGACACGCCTACCCAGCTTAACCAGTTTACCCAGCCACCAGCCTTACTCTCTTAACGATGGATCAATCCTCGAAGCACACCTCGAGGCAAGAGAGCTGATAATCGCCATTCAGGGTCGCCTTCCCTTGGTAGAAAAGATAGACCTTCCCGTCATCGTCTTCGAAAATACCGGGATGTCCCGATTCCCAGGCATTCCACGAACCTTCCTTACCATGCGGTAACACAGGTGTATCGCGCCAGCGTGTGTAGGAGATGCCGTCTTTTGACCATGCCACGCCAATCTGTTGGCGTTCATGGTTGTATGCCCCCGCATAGAACATGTACCAGATTCCCTTACGAAAGATCACGGTGGGGGCTTCGATGCAGCTCATTTCCCACGGTAGATCCGGTTTGAAGAATGGCTTTTCGATGGACATCTCCGTCCATTTTCCGGCAGAGTAGGACGAGCCGTACGGTGCCCATGCCATGCCGAGCTGCTGAATCTTTGCCGTGGGGCGTTCTCGTGTGGCGAACATCAGGATCATGCGCTCTCCCACGCGATACACCTCTGCGTCGATGGCACGTTCGAGCGACCACGCATTGTTCGGTATAAAGGCGGGATTCGCAGGATCGTTCACGAAGTGGATCCCATCTTCACTCGTCGCATGCCAGATCACATTTTCTTGTTTTCCATTTCCGACTTTGCGGCCTTGGTAGAACATGTGAATCTTCCCGTCAAATTTTTTCACGCAGGGCGCGACGCCACCGCTGACAAGGTTCGGATCGTTCAGTTCGATATCGCAAACACGTTTCCAATTCACGAGATCTTTACTTTCGGCAATCGCGCCAGCCCAGTGTCCCAGCACTTTCGGGGAAAGATTGGCAGGGAGATGTTCCTTGTCATAACTCCACACGGAGTAATACATCAGATAACGTCCTTGATGACGAATCACGGTGGGGTCTTTTGCGAACGGTCGGTCTTCCCCACGCCGCGTGGTGTCACCGTACCGCATGAGCGATTGTAGCGGTTTAAACGTGATATTTTTGCAAGGCGTAGCTGAATTGTCAGCGAAGCCCAACGAAGCAAAAACCAAAACGACTGCTGAAATCATTTTTTTCATCTTTCCTCCTCCTCCCGTATCGTTAACGGGGAACGGAATCAGTATAACATCTGTTTCTCCTCCGGGCAAGTCGCGAAGTGATTGTGAAAAGTTATAGCGGGCAGGGCTTCGGCAACGAATGGAATAGAAGGGAGAGTAGGCAGTAGGGAG
>JAFYDR010000074.1 GCA_017544725.1 Kiritimatiellia bacterium | reverse complement strand
TAATTCACCCATTCCGTACGCACGAGAGGATTTTGGAAACAACCAGAACAACTTGAAGACAACATTTGAAAGAGGTGCGTGGACCAACCGGTCCGCGCATCGCTTCTTCTTTGCTTTTACCGTGACAATCATTTAGTATCATTGCCCTATTGCCTTTATTGGATCGACTATTGGGGCGTAGGAACATTCATGAGGATAACTTAGAAAACTGTTGCATCTCGTCACTCTTCACTCGTCATTGCCGCCTCTGGCGGCTCGAAGTTATAGGCAAGTTGATTTTTTAAGTTGTTTTTGTTGTTTTCATTTTCAAAAGACGACGGTGAAATTCGCAGATGCGCCCGACGCTTCTTGCGTCCAAACTTCAACATTGACAGATGGAAAAATTACGCATAACATACGATTGAACGCCTGAGAAAGGAAAGGATCGTATGAACACCAGCAGAAGAAAGTTTTTGAAAGGTGCCGCTATCGCCGCCTTCACACCTGTTACCGGATTTCCCGCCGTGGTCAAGCGGAAGGATCCAAACTCGATGCTCTCCCATGCCTGTGTTGGCACGGGAAATATGGCATGGAGTGATTTGGATGGAATCAAAAGTCACAAAGAAGTTCATATCACCGCTCTCTGTGACGTGGACGCCAACTATCTAGAACGGGCGAAGAAAGTCTGTCCTGACACACGCGTTTATCGCAACGCGCATGAGATGCTGGAGAAAGAAGGGGATCGCATTGACTCGGTGAATGTTTCCACTCCTGATCACTCCCATGCAGGATACGTGCTAGATGCCTTGCGGCGTGGTCTGAACGTGTATGGGCAGAAACCGCTCTGTCATGAGATCGCGCAATGCCGTCAGATTGAACGACTCGCCGCCGAAAAAAAGGCGATCACGCAAATGGGAACGCAGATCGCGGCATGGGAGTGCGACAGACAAACGGCGGCATTCTTGAAAATGGGAGTGATCGGCGAGGTGCGCCACGCATGGATCTTTTCCAATCGCGGCGGACAGACAACTGCGGACCACACATGGCCGTTGCCGGAGGCTCCGGTTCCCGCGACGCTAGACTGGAAAACGTGGTTGGCGGATGCCCCGTACCGTCCCTATGCCGAGGGTGTCTATCATCCCTGCTCCTGGCGGAAATGGCGGGATTTCGGTACTTCCTGGTTGGGTGATCTCGGACTCCATCTGCTCAGTCCGATCTGGATTGGAATGGGGTTGGGAACAACCGGACCGCTCGCCGTCACGGCAGAAATCCCGGAAGAGGCAGAGAATCTCCGCAAGCAGTTCTGGCCGCGTATGTCGCACATCACGTGGGAGATGCCCGGAGCGAAGATTTCGGGCGGGAAACCATTCCCCATCGAATGGTGCGACGGGAATCGTGTGGATCCAAAAGTCATGGCCGCTACGCCAGCCAATTATCTGACGCCTACTCGTTTCGAGGAACTCTTCGCGAAGACTCCGATCGGCAAACAGCCGTTGGAAGGGCGAGTGGTGGAAGGTACGGAAGGTTGGTTGCTTTCCGTCCACTACAACAAGGCACCCGCCATCGTCCTAAAGAACGGTGCAACACCGCCGGCGCTACCGGATGTCGGAAAGGCACCTACGCATTGGCATGAGTATGTGAACGCCTGTTTGCGCGGCGGCAACACCACGAGTTCCTTCGCATGGGCAGGACGCCTCTCCGAAATGGTACTGCTCGGCAATGTAGCAATGTCCCAGCCGGGAAAGCGCCTTGCTTGGAATGCGGATGCCGCTACTTTCGGCTGATTGTTTGCAGGCGGACGCGACGGATTCACATTGCGCACGTAGTGAGGCAGACGGCAACGTGTCATGCCATTCTGTCGCGTCTTGTTTCCACAATCCTCTTGTGTGCTGGAGATGGGGGAAAACGCGGAGACGCCGTTCACTTGAGTTTTCATAAAAAATTGGCTTTTCCCATGCCCGATTTTTGCTAAACTAAACGTCGTGCAAGGGGGAATGAAGTGAAGCAGGGAAAGAAGAAAAAAAAGATTTTTTGGCTGGCGATCGGGGCTGTTGCACTGATGATCGTCAGTTGGATTTTCTTGCGCGGGGGGAATCAATCCGAGGAGGAGATTCCGCTGTTTGCCGTACGCAAGGGACCGTTGACGATTTCGGTTACGTCTGGCGGTTCCATACAGAGTCGCGACAAGGTGATTATCCAGAGTGAATTGGAAGGGAACAATACGGTTATCTGGGTGATTGACGAAGGTACGAACGTACAGGCTGGCGATCTTCTGCTGGAGTTCGACGCGAACGACCTTTTAGACAAGCGGAAAGAGCAGGAGGTCGTGGTTGCGAACGCGGAGGCCGCGGTTATTTTCTCGGAGGAAAAGTTGAGCATCACGGAGGGCGACTGCGAGGCTGCGATGCTGGATCGCGAGACCGACAAGATGCTGGCGAAAATGGCGCAGGACAAATACCAGAAGGGTGACTATCCCCAGACAGTCCGTCAACATGAATCCGATATCGCTTTGGCGGAGGAGGATGTAAACCGTGCCGCCGAAACGTTGGAATGGTCGCAGAAATTGGCAGAGCAGGGATTTTTGACAAGGACTGAGCTTCAAGCCGACGAACTGGCGCTGAAGCGCAAGCAGATCGCCTTGGAGATGGCGCAGACAAAAATGGATGTTCTGACAAACTATACGGTTGTTCAGGAGAATGCCAAGCTCAGCACCAGCCTTCGCCGTGCTGACCGCGCGCTTACGCGAACGGCGTTTCAGAACAAGGCCTCTTTGCGTCAGGTGGAGACGGAGCTCCGCGCACGTCGGCGTGAGCGTGACCGTGCGACGAACCGCTTGGCAGAGCTGAATTTCCAAATTGAAAAGAGCAAGATTTACGCGCCGACAAACGGCATTGTTCTGTATGCATCTACCGAACAGATTGCGCACCGTCGCTGGTGGATTAAGCCTCTAGCTGTTGGATCTACAGCAACTTGGCGATCGGAGTTGATTCACATTCCGTTGGAATCAGGCATGATTGTGGAGGTGATGATTCCGGAGGCAAGCCTGAACAAGATTTTTCAGGGTATGCCCGCCAAGGTTAAGATTGACGCCTTTCCTGGCGAGGTTTTCGACGGACATCTCGTGAAGATCGCAATTTTACCGGATGGTCAAAGTTCGCAACTGAATCCCGATTTGAAACTCTACAAGTGCGAGATCGAGTGCGATTTCAAGAACACCGTGATTCGCCCCGGAATGAGTTGCGATGTTGAATTGATCAAGGAGTCCTTCGATTCCGCGTTGTATGTACCCGTTCAGTGCGTTGTCCGCATTGACGGAAAGCCGCGCGTGTATGTGAAAGAAGGAAGCGAATTCCAGCCTCGTGATGTTGAGGTCGGGCTAGATAACAACCGCATGATCCGTATCCTGAGCGGCTTAAAAGAAGGCGAGACGGTGATGCTTGCGCCGCCTGTGAAGGAAACGAAAGCGCAAGAAGAGGACGAGGCGAATAAAGATAAAGAGAAAATTGAACCGCCCTCCGATCCGTCTGCGCAACCGCCCGAAAAGGGAAAACCGGGGAGACGCCGCATGCGAAACGCGGTTCGGGATAAAAACGGTGTGGGAAAGAGCGTTGAGAGATCGGCTAATGCCGCCAGTGAAAAATGAAGAATGAAGGATAAGTCGCGCATCACATGTCGTTCGATAGCAGTCGATCACAATCGATAGCTACCGATGACATACGACAAACGTCATACGACATGCAGCCTTCATTCTTCTTTTTCCATTCTTCATTGCCGCCCTCTGCGGTTCATTTGTCACTACTTCGCAAGCGCAGTTATAGGCAAGCTCCCCGCCCGCGTCGCGGGAACGTTCATGGGGAATAACTTGTCGATTTCGCGGGCGTTGTCGTTACACAACCGGACGCGACGGAGCGCGTCCCTCCCATCCGTCACTGCAACCTCTGGTTGCTTACTTCTCAGCCTCTCAGCTTCCCCGCTTCT
>JAFYDR010000073.1 GCA_017544725.1 Kiritimatiellia bacterium | reverse complement strand
GAGGGACGCGCTCCGTCGCGTCCGGTTGTGTAACGACAACGCCCGCGAAATCGACAAGTTATTCCCCATGAACGTTCCCGCGCGCGGCGTGGGCGGGGAGCTTGCCTATAACTTCGGGCCGCTTAAGGCGGCAGTGACAAATGAAGCGTGACGAGTGACGAGAGAAATTTCACGCGGAGGCGCGGAGGTTCACATGAGGCCGCAGAGAATTGGGAGGGGCAACGTCCCCGTTGCCTAGTTTCGTTCGGCAATGCCGAATTATGTGGGCTTCGCCCTAAATGAGCCCACGGCTCTAAGTGGGGCGTCGCCCCTTAGTCCCGCAGAGACACTTAGTCGCGTAGCGGCACTTAGCCCCGTAAGGGCACTTACCCACGAAGGGGAGGGGCAACGTCCTCGTTGCCTGAAATGGGGAGGGACGCGCTCCGTCGCGTCCGCTTGCGTAACGACTACGCCCGGCCCGCGTCGTCGAGTAGCTGTGTCGCCGCTACGCCGCAATCGCAATCGATAGCAACCGATAACACGCGGCAAACGACACGCAACATGTCGGGTTGAACTGCCGAGACTGGCAGCTAGACACCCGTCCCCACTGTCTCCATCGTCTTCCCCTCTCAGCTTCCCTGCTACCCCAACTTAACACGCTTAACCTGCTTAACACGCTTATCTCGCTGGCGGCTCCGCCGCCCTGTCACTACTTCGCATAGCGAAGTTGTTGTTGTCTGTTTCAGACGATAGCTGAACGGGCGGTGAAAAACGCAGATGCGCCCATTGGATGTCGCCTCAAAATCCTCCTTGCAGGAATGGATGGGGAAGAGTAAAATGTATGGGCAAAGGAGTTATGATAATGGATACTACGAATCCTGCGATGGGTATGTTTTTGTTTGCGATGGGCGGTTTGGCGGGTGCGTGTTTCGCACTGCCATTCAAAAAGGTCAAGACGTGGGCGTATGAAAGCTACTGGCTGATTTACGCGGTCTTCGGATTGATCCTCTTTCCTTGGGCGTTGGCACTTGCGACGGTACCGAATCTTGCGGACGTATTGCAGAACGCCCCCGGTAAGGTTCTGGGACGTTGTTTTGGGTTCGGCGCGTTGTGGGGACTCGGCGGTTTGACCTGGGGATTGATGATTCGTTACCTCGGAATCGGTCTCGGACTGGCAATCGGTTGCGGGCTTTGCTCTGCAACGGGTACATTGATTCCTCCGATCGTCACAGGAAAGGCGGCATCTTTGGTGGCGACTCCGGGTGCGCAGGTCGTACTGGCTGGCGTCATTGGTTCCTTGCTCGGCATCGTGTTCGTTGGACTCGCAGGCAAATCCAAGGAAAGTGAACTTTCCGAGGAGGAGAAAAAGAAGGCAGTTGCCGATTTCGACTTTAAGAAAGGAATGTTGGTCGCGCTGTTTTCCGGTATCGCCAGCGCGGGCATGAACTTCGGTCTCCAGAGCGGTGAAATTCTGGAGAAGGCAGCCGTCGCGGGCGGAACGGATGGCAAGTGGCAGGGCATGCCGGTGTTGATCGTTGTGTTGCTCGGCGGCTTCGCGGTGAACCTGATCTGGTGCCTCGTCCAGAATGTGAAGAACAAGACGGGGAGAGACTACGTCACGGGCGGTGCGGGCATAATCGCTGGAAACCTCCTCTTCGCCGGTCTCGCTGGCGTGATTTGGGCCTGCCAGTTTGTCTGCCAGAAGGTCGGCGAACCCAACATGGGCGCCATGAAATACATCGGCTTCGCGGTCGTCATGGGATCGACAATCCTCTTCAGCACGCTCATCGGCATCTTCCTCGGCGAATGGAAAGGCGTCGGAAAACGGACACGTCAACTACTCGCCTTAGGCATCCTGATCCTGCTCGCCTCGTTCGGCACCGTCTCCTACGGCAACAAGCTTCAGGAGAATGAAAAGGCGCAGACCTCTGCCCAGCCGCAGCCGACGGTTGTCGAGACTGTCGTTCCCGCAAAATAGAGCAGAATGCAGAGGCGGCAGAATATTCTACCGCAACTTGTCATGCCATGCCACTTTCTGTCGCCCTTTCAGGGCTAACCGGTCTTTGTTTGATTTCGGGGGCGGCACTACGCTTGCCCCCGTCTATGTACCTTCGCCCTTTCTGGGCTTGTCAAAAATTATTCCCCATGAATATTCCCGCGCGAGGCGCGGTAGGTCGCTTGCCGTCGCCTTCATTCATCATTTTTCATTCTTAATTGCTGCCTTTGGCGGCTTCGCCGCCCTGCTTTGACATAGGGCCAGGCATCTTGTATAATTTTTCGCATGAAACGATTCATTGGATTTGGCGGATGTTTTCTTGTGGCGGCAACCTGCGTTCTGGCGGATGTGCCGTTACATGGCGTATGGTATGTAGAAGGCGAAGGGTTCTCCGGTGAGGCGAAGTTACCGGGAACACTCGCCGCTGCACATCTCGGAAAGCGCTGGAACGTTCACGATTTCGAGATATCGATGGATCCTATACAGTCGGAGGCACTTGTTCAGGAATGGCAGTATGTCGGAAAAGCGGTGTGGAAACGCACAGTTGAACTGTCGGAAACGGATTGCCGCCACCCGCTCGAACTTTTTCTGGAACGCGTGATGTGGTTGAGCGAGGCTTTCTGGGACGGAGAAAGCCTTGGCTCTTGCGACTCACTCGCCACGCCGCACATCCATGCGATTCCGCAACGGCTGTTAAAGCCCGGACATCATGAATTAAGGCTCGTGATCGACAATTCGTGCCGTTATAACTTCTCGCGCAGTTCACATGCGTACGGACCGAGTATGCAGGCAGAATGGAATGGCGTACTGGGACAACTCGCATTACGTCGCGCCCATCCACTACGTTCCGCACGTGTATTCGCCGATGCCCTTGCGACTGGTGAAGTCCCCACGACGAGACTACGCGTAGAGGTACCTGCCGGATTTGTTGCCTCGGCGGACACGATCTCGGTGGGTGGACTTACCATCACCTCCATTTCCGAATTACCATCCCCCTACCGAGAAGGGCGCAGGATGCTGGAACTGAAGTTGAAAGAGCTCCCTGTCTGCTGGAACGAATTCCACCCGCAACTCTATACCCTCTTATTACGGGATATCAAAGCTGATTTCACGCAGCGCATCCGTTTCGGATTCCGCACGGTAGGAACAAGCGGCCATCTCCTCACCTTGAACGGTGTGAAGATCTTCACGCGCGGCAACGTAGAGAACGCCAACTTTGCGAAAAACGGCATTCCGTGGATGGAGGTCTCCGAATGGCGACGAATCTTCGAGATGCTCAAGCGTGAGGACGGCATCAACGCCATCCGTTTCCACACTTGGTGTCCTCCAGAAGCCGCATTCCGTGCAGCGGATGAACTGGGAATCATCCTCCATCCCGAAGCGGGAATCTGGACAGACAAATGGATGATCGCCGGAGACGAGGTGGGCAACGGGAAACCTGTGGATGCTTTTGTACGCCGCGAGATGCAGGCGATCGCCGACGCCTACGGTAATTATCCATCCTTCTTCTCTCTCACAATCGGGAACGAGTTGGGCAATTCAAACTTCGAAACGATGGGCAAAATGGTGGCCGAACACAAGAAGTACGATCCGCGCGCCCTCTGTTACGCCTCATCGGCGCGTACACTTACGGCGGCAGACGATTTCTCGCTCTCACATGTAGTTCCTGGAAAAGGACTGGCTCGCGAAAAGCTCCTCCCGCGGACGGATTGGGATTATGAGGACATTTACTCAGCCGCCAAGATTCCAACCGTAGCACATGAGATCGGTCAATGGCCAGTCTATCCGATCTGGGAGGAACTTTTCGCACCGTTCACTGGCACGATGCGTCCTTGGAATCTCACTCGTCATCGTGATACGGCAAGGAAGAAGAATGCGCTCCGCTTCCAGCGGGAATACCATACCGCCTCCGCAAAACTGAACCGTGTCATCTACAAGGAGGAAGTTGAAAGCTTCCTGCGTACGCCCTCCTGCGCTGGTCTCCAGCTTTTGGAGATACAAGACTACACTGGGCAGGCCGAGGCGCTCGTAGGCTGGCGAGATCCCTTTTATGAGCTTAAGACAGGCTTCAAGGCATTACCCCCCTTCTCGAAGGTCTGGGGAAAGGTCTGTTATCTGGCGCGTTTCCCGCGATTTACTTATGTCGTCGGTGAAACCTACCGTGCCGAACTGGAAATTCGTAACCTGACCGAGAGCCCTCTGACGGCAGGAACCACATTCCCGTATGTGCTGGCAGGCAGAAAGGGAAAAATCAAGTTGGCAGAACCGATTCCACCCGGCGAAGTGAAAAAAGCGGGAGTGGTCGAATGCCAGCTGACGGACGAGATGACAAAAGAACGCCAATCCCTGCGCTTTGGTGGGAACGAATGGGGATTCTGGGTGTATCCGCGTGAAGCGAAATGCGCGATACCGTCGGGCGTGGTTGAGACGAGCGATCTGCAGACGATGAAAGAGACAATCCGAAAAGGCGGAACTGTGCTCTATTCAGGACCGAGCTTCAAATCGGGGAAGGGGCAGTTCAAATCCGTCTATTGGAGCGCACGCTGGTTCCCGGTGGCGAATACCACGGCGGCAGCTTTGGGAACCTGGTTCGACGTGAAGCATCCCGCCCTCGCAGGATTCGTGACAGACGATTTCACCGATTGGCAGTGGTACTCGCTGGCGCAAGGTACAACCATCCACGCGATTCGAGGTGTTCCAGAGGAGTTCCGCCCAATCGCCCTTTCCGTGAACGACTTCCATTTCTCGGATTACACGGCGACAATGTTTGAAGTGTTGGTCGGGAAAGGACGTCTTTTCGTATGCGGTTACGATCTCACAAAGGAGACCCCAGAGGCGAAGCGGTTACGTGCGAGTATTTGCCGCTATCTCGATGGAGCGCCGATTCCCGGTACAGTACGTATGCCGGAAAGCTGGCTTTCCGAAGAGTTCGATGCCGAAAAAGCACCCGATCTTTCAGGCGCGGTGTACGATGTTACCCCCAACTGGACAGGGCGCGTATTCAAAGTGACGATTCGAGACGTGCCGCCAACAACGGGTAATGTTCGCATTGATTTCCGGCAGCCACAAGCTGGATTGGTGCTGGCGCGCGGCCTGTTGGAAGGACGCGTGTTCGACATGCCGACAATGGAAAGTAAAGACGCGAAAACGCATGTATTCCTGCCTGTCATACGCGAGGATTTTTTGGACGGACATCTTGACCTAGAGGTGCATCTCTTGTTTGGAGCCGCACTCGCCATCGACCGCATCCGTATTATCCCTCGTCAATAATTTCGCTATGCGAAGCCAGTTCTGAGTGACGAGAACCGCCAGAGGCGGCAATAACGAATGACGAGATTCAAAGGGGCGTTCAGTAACGACCACTTGTGTAACGACGATGCCCATGTCATCGGAGTACGTTCTAATCAACAGCAATCGTTAACCCGCGACAAACGACATGTGACACGCTTCTCTCCCCGGTGTCTTCGTCATCCGTTCGTCACTCCCAATTCGTCATTCCTCACTAGCAGCGTTGTCACCCAGTGTAACACGTTTATAAAAAGTTGATGTTTGACTTTGACAATGCGTTTGCTATACTAACTCATCATTTGTGTTTGTTGAACAAGGAACTTTCTATGGCACTCTTTGAATATGCGTACGATGTGAACACACCGGTACACCCGGTTAGCGCACCGGATTACATGCCGGTAGAGCAACTCCGAGCCTTGCAGTTGCATCGTTTACAGCAGCTGGTACAACGCTGTTATGAAAAGGTCCCTCTGACTCGGAAGCGGATGGACGAACGTGGCGTCCGTCCTGAGCATATCAAGACCCTTAAAGATATCAAACTTCTTCCGTTTATGATGAAGTCGGATCTCCGTGACGAGTATCCGATTGGTCTGGCGGCTTCCCCCATCAGCGAGATCGCACGCTTCCAGTGCTCCAGCGGCACGACAGGAAAACCGATCTGCGTAGCGAACACATGGAACGACATTCGCGTGTGGCAGGAAGGCACGATGCGTTGCCTCGCCATGTACGGGATCCGCAGCAATGACGTGCTTCAGGTTTCGTATGGATACGGGCTCTTCACGGGCGGACTCGGACTCCACTACGGCGGCGAAGGTTTGGGCTGCGCGGTGTTGCCGACTTCTGCGGGAAACACGGATCGTCAGCTGATGTTGATGCATGACCTTGGCGTCACTGCGATCGCTTGCACGCCAAGCTATTTTCTGCGACTGATCGATGAAGGGCAGAAAAAGGGAATCGATTTCCGGAGAGACATGAAGCTCAAGCACGGAATTTTCGGTGCAGAACCTTGGACACAGGCAATGCGGGAAAAGATCGAGGACCTGACTGGTATCAC
The DNA here is from genome assembly GCA_017544725.1 of Kiritimatiellia bacterium. Classification (GTDB taxonomy): domain Bacteria; phylum Verrucomicrobiota; class Kiritimatiellia; order RFP12; family UBA1067; genus RGIG8368. Next base: position 7,739 of record JAFYDR010000073.1, on the reverse strand, counting down.
GGCACATGACATCTACGGGCTGACGGAAATCTCCGGTCCGGGCGTGGCAGGCGACTGTCCGCATCGCACGGGGCTCCATATTTTCGAGGACCACTTCTACCCGGAAATCATCGATCCTGACACGCTTGAACCGCTACCGGACGGTGAGGAAGGCGAACTGGTATTCACGACACTGACACGTACTGGCATGCCGATGCTTCGTTACCGCACGCGTGATTTGACGCGCCTGAGTGTCAACAGGTGTCCGTGTGGACGGACAATCCGCACGATGGATCGAATCAACGCTCGCAGTGACGATATGCTCATCGTCCACGGCGTCAACGTATTTCCGTCGCAAATTGAAACCGCATTGCTCTCCGTACATGAGGTGCAGCCGCATTACCAGATCATCCTCACGCCTACCGAGACGATGGACAAGATGGAGATCAAGGTCGAGGTTACGGCGGAGTGTTTCAGCGATGACATCAAGTCGCTGGAAAATCTCCGCAAGCGGGTCTTCAGCGCCGTCAACCGGATCATCGGTCTCAGTCCGACAATCACGCTTGTTGAACCCTACTCCCTGCCTCGCAGCGAAGGTAAGATCAAGCGCGTCATGGACCTCCGTAAGCGGTAGGCGGCTAACGCCGCCAGCTGGTTAAGCGCGTTAAGCTGAGTCGTTTCGCACAGTGACGAATGGGAGGGATGCGCTCCGTCACGTCCACTTGTGTAACGGCGACACCCTCGTGGTTCGCTACGCGAACGCTTCGGTAGTTAGGTGGTTGGATTGAGCCGTTCACGCATGGCATAGGGGAGGGGCAACGTCCTCGTTGCCTATATGGGATCGACTATTGGGCGCAGGAACGTCCATGAGGATAACTTTGGAAACTACCGCCTCTCGTCACTCGTCATTCGTCACTACTTCGCACAGCGAAGTTGTTGTTTCTGTTGTTTTCATGTTCAAAAGACGACGGTGAAATACACAGATGCACCCCCTTGAAACATATTTCAAATTTGCAGATTTTATTTGCTCGCAAAATTTGGTATCATTATCTTTTCTGAATTCACGAGGCTTACTATGCGTAGCGCAACGAAATACCGAAAGACGAAAGAAACCGAGATTCGTTTGTCTCTTAACCTGGATGGTACCGGACAATCGAAAATCTCGACGGGAATTCCTTTTTTCAACCACTTGCTGGAGCTTTTCTCTCGGCACAGTTTGGTGGATCTGGAAGTGACTGCGACAGGCGATGTGGATGTAGATTACCATCATACAGTCGAAGACATCGGTTTGGTGTTGGGCATGGCTGTCAACGAGGCGTTGGGCGACCGGCGCGGAATCCGGCGTTACGGTTTCTTCGAGTTGCCGATGGACGAGGCACTGTGTTCCGCGGTACTGGATCTCGGCGGACGTCCATTCCTTGTCTTCCAGTCCGCAATGAAACATTTCAAAGTCCGTGATTTTGAGGTGAAGCTTCTGGAAGAATTCTTCCGCGCTCTCACGGTCGAGGCGCGTATGAACCTCCACGTCAGACAAATCTATGGTGACGAAGCGCATCATGTTTGCGAAGGCTTGTTCAAAGCGTTGGCGCGCGCCTTCCGCCAAGCGGTGGAGACCGACCCACGCGACCAGGGAATTCCTTCGAGTAAGGGTGTAATCTGAGTGTTAGACGCGATGGAACATCCAACGAACGGCAAGAGTCCAAAAATCAATCTGGAAGTCGAAACCCGCGACTTCAAGTATTACATTTTCGACTGGGATGACAACATTCTCCACATGCCGACGCGAATCCATCTGGAGAAACATCTGCCGGACGGATCGTGGATACATCACTCCGTCTCAACCGCTGCTTTCGCCGTTCTTCGGAAGGATACGGAACAGTATCGTCCGCCGAATGGAGATTGGGAACAGGCTTTCACCGAATTTCGTGACCATGAAGGAGAAAGTGAAAGCCGTTTTCTCTCTGATACCCGCGAAGCATTAGGCAGGGTATTGCGCGGTGAAATCACACCGGGACCAAGCTTTGAAAAACTGCGTGAGACTCTTCGGGAAGGTCGCCTCTTTGCGATTGTCACGGCACGTGGACATGAACCGGATTCCCTTCGCAAAGCCGTTCGTCTCTTCATCGATGTCGTTCTCACGCCTGAAGAACGCAGGATGATGATTGCCAACTTACGCGGTTACCGCGCGGTGTTTGATCATTATTTCGAGGCAGACTCCGATGAGGATGAACTTCAGTATTATCTCTCCCTCAACCGTTACCACGCCGTAACCAATCCACGATTTCGTCGCTGGCTGAAACTTAACACGGGGGCGGAAACCCCAGAAGAGGCAAAGCAGTTTGCCATCCGGGACTTTATCGAACATGTAACGCACATCATGGAGAAAACAGGGGCAGACGCACTTCGTCATCCGATTAGCGTAGGATTTTCCGATGATGATGTGGGCAATGTTACAGCCGTAACCGACTTCATTCGAAGCGAACTTTCGGCCCGGTTCCCGACAATTAAGTTCTGCGTGTACGACACCTCCGACCCGACCATCACTGATGGACGCAAAGTCACCGTTTCAGGACAACTAGATTTAGGATTGTAGAAGCAGACGGCTGACGCCGCCAGCGGATTAAGCATGTTAAGCAGGGTAAGCTGAAAGGCTCAGATGCCGAGAGGTATGTCGCATGTCATCGAGAACCGTCGATTGCAATTGATTGCGACGAATAAGCGTTTTTCTCATCCCATCCTATCTGTCTCGATTCCGGGTGCATCTGCGTATTTCACCGTCGTCTTTTGAAAATAAAAACAACAGAAACAACTTGTCTTTAGAGCGCGGGTCAACTCGCCCGCGCTGCGCACGGGAATGTTCATGGGAATAACTTGTCGGTTTTGACGATGCGGGCATCATCGTTACGCAATCGGGCGCAATAAATTGCATCCCTCCATTCGATTGCCTTCGACAGCTACCAATGACATGCGACTAACGACACGCGACACGACACCTTCATTTTTATCTTTTCATTGCCGCCTTCGGCGGCTTACTTCTCAGCCTTTCAGTTTTCCCCGCTTCTCAGCTGGCGGCTTTGCTGCCTTGTCACTCGTCACTGCGCGAAGTGTCCCGCTGGCGACTTTACCGCTTTTCCTACTCCCTACTGCCTATTGCCTTCCTCTCACTTAACCGGCTTAACCAGCTTAACACGCTTAATTTGTTACGAAATTCCGCGCATTGCGCAGGGAATCAAGAAATGTTATACTGCCTTCACTCCACCTATATGATGGTAGTGTTTGTGGTATATTGTACTCAAGGAAGAGGTATAGGCAGATGAGACAGAAAGCGATGATGCGGTTCCCGATTTGGACTGCGGCGGACAAGGAAACGCATGCGAAGCGGCGTGAACACACCACCGTCCAAACGAGACGGCTGTTTGTATTCCTGACGCTTGTCGTTGTGACGATGGCGACGGTTGCCGCGCCTGTCAGGGTTGGGAATCCCGGATTCCCGTACAGCGTACCGGGGTCTTTCCTGACCGTTGGCAGGCATGAGCAGGGAAAGTATATGTTCAGGACGTATCCTGGACTTTGGATCCGCAACGTCAGCACCGCCTGGCGCGAGGATGTGTGTCGGCTCGTGCCGTCCATCGGCGGCAAGGATGTGGAGGTGACGGAGTGCGTGATGCGCGAGGGATGGCTGGAGGCGCGCACGGAGAAGGGCGCAGTCGAGTTTACGTATCTGCGTCCGGACGTGGTTCTGGTACGCTCCAAGTCGCCCGAAATGCACATCCGTTTCGAATACCAGCATCCGCGCCAAAAGTATGACTTCCCCTCCACGTTCGGTCGCACGATCGACTACCTTCACTTCAACGCGGATCGCATCTTGATGGATACCCGCACGGGCGTGCGCGATCCCGACAAGGGTAACACCGTACGCGTACATCCGTCGAAAGACGGCATCGAGGTGGTGTTACTCGACATCCACACGGGCGACTGGGACGGTCTGGAGGTGAAGGGTACATTCGAAGAGGCGATTGCGACGCAGAAAGCGAGTTTCGAGCGGATGTACGCCTCGCTTCCATCCGTGCCAAAGGAGTTCGAATGGGCGCGTCACGAGGCGGCGGTTCTGTTTTGGACGACCATCGCGGGACCGCGCGGCATGTTCAAACGTCCGATGATGCTGATGAGTAACAACTGGATGAACAAGACGTGGAGCTGGGATCACGCAATCAACTCGCTCAGCCTCGGCTACCATGACCAAGATGCCGCGTGGGAGCAGTTCCGTTGTATGTTCGACTTCATGTCGCCCGAGGGCATGATGCCCGACATGGTGTCCGACGAACAGATATTCTGGATTGCGGTCAAACCCCCAGTACATGGCTGGGTGTTCTCGAAACTGAGAGCTATGAAGGAATTTCCAAAGGAAAAGCTCGAAATCGCCTACGGTCTCATCGGCAAGTGGACGCGCTGGTGGCTCACCTGCCGCGACTTCGACCGCAATGGTCTTGCCGAATATCTCGACGGATGCGATTCGGGCTGGGACAACTCAACGGCAATCTGCATGAACCGCCCACCGCTCGAGACGCCCGACCTCCAGGCCTTCCTCATCCTGCAGATGGAGTGTCTGGCCGACATCGCCCAAACGCTCGGACGCGACGCCGAGGCTACGCAATGGACGGAACGGTCCAAGAAGATGCTCGACGCAACTGTGAAGATACTCTTCGACGAGAACGGTGCGCCTCGAGTGAGACGGCTACGCGACAACGGCTTCGACCGAGATTCACTTTCGCTCGTCACACGTCTTCCGCTGATCCTCGGGAAGCGACTCCCCGAGAAGTGCCGTGCGCGGATGATTGCCGACATCAAGGAGAAGGGGTTCATCACGGAATGGGGTCTTGCCTCAGAGTCGGTCAACAGTAAACACTACCACCCCGACGGATACTGGAAGGGACCGATCTGGGGGCCCTCCACGCTCATCGCAGTGGAGGGGCTTCGCGCCTGTGGCGAGGACGCGCTTGCGGATGAGATCTCGCTCAAGTTCTGCCGCCTCGTGATGAAGTCAGGCTTCTCCGAAAACTTCGACGCAAAGACCGGCGAGGCTCGCCGCGATCCCGCCTACACCTGGACCGCGTCCGCGTTTCTCGTGCTAGCCCACGAGCTTGAAAAATGAAAAGGCGGCTAACGCAGCCTCAAAAATGAAATGGTTAAATCGCAATCTTCGACTGCTTTAAATCGGGCTTCACCCTTTCAATGGATCGCGCCGACAATTTCAAGCCGCGTAGCGGCGATTTAACCTTTTAACCATTTCATTTGCCACTTAGTGGCGCAAGCCACACTTCGTCGCGCCAGCGACACTTAGAGCCGAAGGCTCACTTAATTTAAAGGCGGCTAGTGCCGCCTCCCCTACTCTTGCGTGACGATCTTGAGGAAGTTGCGGAGGATGCGCTTGCCGACCGGAGTCATGATGGATTCGGGATGGAATTGCATTCCGTACACGGGAAACTCGCGGTGGCTGATACCCATAATTTCCCCGTCCTCGGAAGTTGCTGTCACTTCCAGACAGTCGGGAAGTGTCGCCTGATCAACCGCAAGCGAGTGGTAGCGCATCGCCTTGAACGGGCGGTCTCCCAATCCCTTGAAAATCCCCTCTCCGTTACAGGTGACATCACTGGTCTTGCCATGCATCAGACGTTTGGCATGGATGATCGTACCGCCGAAAGTGAGAGCGATCGCTTGATGTCCAAGGCAAACACCGAGAATTGGAATCTTGCCCGCAAAAGCGCGTATTGCATCACATGAGACGCCCGCGTCTTCCGGACGACCGGGACCTGGCGAGACCACGATTCCGGCGGGAGCGGCTTCGCTGATTCCGTCGATGTCGATCGCATCGTTGCGGACGACGCGAATCTCCGCAGTCAGCTCGCGAAAGTATTGAACCAGATTGTACGTGAACGAGTCGTAGTTGTCAATCATCAGAATCATCTTCGCTTCCTCCCGTTACGCGACGCTTCCCTGTTCCCGCTGCGCAGTCCGTAGCAATTCGATCGAGCGCGCCATCGCCCCTGCCTTGTTCACCGTTTCCCGGTATTCGTAGTCGGGATCGGAATCCGCCACCACACCCGCACCAGCGCGAATCGTCATGCGACCGTGTTCGGCAATCGCTGTGCGAATGCAAATCGCGAAATCCATGTTTCCGTCAAAGGAGAAATACCCAACTGCACCACCGTAGGGACCGCGGGGACCATCCTCCAGCTCGGCGATAATCTCCATCGCCCGAATCTTTGGTGCGCCTGTCAACGTCCCCGCAGGGAACGAAGAGGCGAAGAGATCGAAGGCATCGTAACCGGGTTCCAGATTCGAGGTGATGTTCGAGACCAAGTGCATCACGTGCGAGTACCGTTCCACAACCATCAGGTCGGTCACCTGAACGGTTCCGGGCAACGAGACCCTGCCAAGTTCGTTCCGTCCCAGATCGACCAGCATCAGGTGTTCGGCACGTTCTTTCTCGTCGTTGAGCATGAGATCTGCCAGCTTACGGTCTTCCTGCTCTGTCTTCCCGCGAGGCTTCGTTCCGGCAATCGGGCGCAATGTCGCCGTACGATTGTCGAGCCAAATCATCGTTTCGGGAGAAGAACCGATCAATGTGCATCCCTGTGCCTTCAGGAAGAAGAGGTACGGGGAAGGATTCACGTAACGCTGCGCACGATAGAGACTCACAAGGTCATCCGGTGCAGGAGCGACGAAGCTCTGCGACGGAACGCACTGAATCAAGTCGCCATCATAGATATGCTTCTTCACCTCTTCGACAATTCCCTTGAAGTACTTCGGATCGTGCGTCGGCAGCGGCATCGTGATCTCACGTCCGTTCAGACGAAGGCAGGTGTCAGCGGGCGTCTCAATCACCCGAAGAACATTGCGTACGCGATCCATCGCCTTCTGGAAAAGCGTCTCTGGATCGCCGTCCTCGCGGAACGCCAACGCAACCACAGTCAATGTGTGCGCGATATTGTCGAAGACCAGCATGGCGTCGGGAATCATGAACTCCGCTAACGGACACTCGGGCGGCAACTTGTTCGGAACGCGCGGTTCGAAGAAGTGCGCCATTTCGTACGCGACGTACCCGACCAATCCGCCGCAGAAGCGCGGCATATCGGGAAGCTCCGCCACTTTGTACGGGGCGAGAAGTTCACGCAACACTTGGAACGGCTTATCGCCATGCGGGATCCGCCGTTCCTTGATTCCCTGACGCACAACAACATCTCGGCTGTAAACCGTCACATTCGCCCGCGCGGAAATCCCCATGAAGCTGTAGCGTCCCCAATGCTCACCACCCTCGGCAGACTCCAATAGAAAGACATCGGAGCTAGAATTCGCGAACCGCGCCAGCATGGTGACCGGAGTCTCCGTGTCGGCGAGAACCTTCGCGCCGACCGGAACGACCGTCGAATCGTTCAGCATGAGCTTGAACTCATCGCGTGCAGGAAATGTTTGCAGTATCATGTTTCTCCTTCCGCAACCCCGTGGTTGCCTCAAACGGTGTACTGTTATATAGAAACATTTGAAAAAAGTCAAGCGCAATCTTGCCTATAACTTCGCGAAGGCGGCGAAGCCGCCCAGCGGGATAAGCGTGTTAAGCTGGTTATTGTTCCGGACATAGATAATATCAGTAATTTTTTTGATTTTTATCTGGACAATGATAATATCAGTATGCTATACTACACCCCGTTATGAAGAAAAAGGCATCAGTCAAGGCGCTCATCAACATCAAGTCCCTCCCG